>NZ_JAJDJV010000019.1:0-43854 GCF_020567625.1 Enterococcus sp. BWT-B8
TCGTCTGTAGTAAGATGAGTATAGGTCATTTGTCTTCACTCCTTATAATTCTTTGGACGGAACTATTTTGAGTGTAGCACAAATGACTTATTTAGTTGTCTAGCTTAATTTTACTATCGGCGAAAAGATAAAAAAATACACATTTAACCCTCACGGAAAAAATGTGTATCGAAATAACATATTCAGTTTTTATTCTTATGAGTTGATGTATTTTCAACATAGCAATGCCTCCACAAGACATTGCCTAAGCCAATTAACTATGTCACTACAATCAAAAAAACAACAACAAGAAGTGTTAAGTTCCTTATCGTTGGCTCTGCGTCTTAGCGTCTGGCTCTTTTATGATTGTTCTCTTTAATTTCTTTTATTGATTATATTTTCTTATTTACATTCAGAAAGCATAATCTAAGATATTTATTTTGCAATCACACTTTTCTTTGCCAGTGATATAAATTAAACCTCTTTCTCATTACGATAAAGAAATTTACTTCCAATCGCTATAATGAAAGTGGCAAAAAAAGTTATCATGATTGGGATGTATACTGTATCTTGAAAGACTTCAAATCCTATACCATAGATTATTTGTCCAATTAGTGAAGCACATTGAATAATCATCAAAAGAATTGACATTACTTTTGCCAAATGTTGAGTCGGTGTAATCTTTTGGACTTTACTAATTGAAAAAATGGAAACTATTGATAAACATGCAGAAAGTGGAACAGCACATAAAACAAAAAGTAAAAATGCTGGGATATTTCCAATTTTTAATAGCATAGGGGTTGTTGATAAAGTGATTGGTATTAGAAGAATGGCAATAGCCAAAATCCATAAATAGAAGTTTTTAACTTTCAATTTTTTTAGGACTGCTCCAATCATTAATGCGCCTAAAATTGTTGCAAATTGAATAGCACCAATGCCAACACCATACAACTCTGTTGATAAGTTCATTGTTACTCGTAGTATGTATGGAATACCCACAACGAATAGAGGTGCAAGTACAAGATTCAACCCTACACTAATCAATAATGTTTTTCTAACAAAACTATCGGATAGGGTGTAATGCACTCCTTCTTTTAAATCATTTGTAAGTACACGGAAGATACTTCCAGAGTATGTCGATTTGTTCTTTGGTACTAAAATTCGACTTTCTAATATTGCAGTTAAGAAGAATACAACTGTTGTAATAATTAAAATGTTGTCCATTCCAATAATGCTATATAGAAGCCCACCTAAGATTGGTGCAACAATACCAGAGATTGACTGTACACCTTGTAGTATTCCATTGGCAGATTCTAATTTATCTTGTGAAGCTAAACTAGGGATAATTGCTGTTACAACAGGAGTATCCATTGAACCTACAAATCCAAATAAAATCATTGCTATGGTTATTACAATTAATGAGGTCTGATTAAACAAAAATGCTATGAGTAACAATAGACTAAATAATCCATTCGCTGTATCTAAGCCAACCATAATTGTTTTCCGATTGAATCTATCTGCTACTGCACCTGCAATAGGCGAAAGCAATACTGGTAAACTTGATACAGCAAATAACGTTGCAAAGATATCAGCACGTCCTGTAATATCTAATACATATAGTGATAAGGCAAAGCGAAGTAATGATGTTCCAAAAACAGAAACAGCTTGACCAATTACCAACTTAATAAAATTGAATGTAGTTTGATACATTCTAGTTTGTTCAATTTCCATGATACACTCCTTATAATATTTTTATTTTGGGGTTTGAACCTGTGTTTCTTAACTCGTGACACAGAGATTTATTTTGACAAGAACTAATCATCAATTAACAATGTAGCTTTATAAAAATAAAGAGCCAGTAACATAGAATTATTCATTCCAAGTTACTGGCTCCGCGTCTTAGCGTCTGGCTCTTTTATAATTGTTATTTCTAAGTCATTTACACTTATTAGACTTTCTTGTTTACACTTAGGGCAATACAGAGGAAAGTTTTTGAGTTCAGTATCTGACCGTATTTTGTTTCGTGTTTTATTCTTACATATCGGACATAATATCCAATTTACATCTTCCATATGATTTCTCCTAATTTTCAATCTATATTCATTAATCTTTATAAAACCTAATTCTTTCTTTACTTGATGGGATTTGGTTATATACTTTTTTCCATACACCATTTTGATATACTTCATACTCTCCAAATCGACAAAGAATGCCATTTGAACCTTTTATATTATCGCTATCCATAAGCTGAAAATGGAGATGTGGAGATGTAGAATTTCCAGAGTGTCCAACATTACCTAAATAAGTACCTTTTTTAATTTTTTCATTCATGGAAATATTAATAGAATTTGTTTGCAGATGTACAAAAGCCATGTAGACACCATTTGAACATTTCATGATAATATAGTTTCCAGCGATTACACTATAATCGTCTTTGTTTTCGTTAAAGGTAAGAGTTTTTCTTAAAGCAAGAATAGATTCTCTTAACCAATGAACATGTTTTCTTTCCGAAATACCATCTACGATTGCCACGATCTCTCCATCACACGGAGCATAGATTTTTTCCCCCCAGCAATAGAATTTTTTTAAAGGTATACCAAGTAGTAGGAATCTTAAGAAACTAGCATCATAATCTTTGTTCTTATTCTTCCGATCAACTTGTAAAAAATCAAATGCATATCTTAACCCCATTCTATTAGTTCCATGACTAGGGACTTTTTTTGCTGGTGTGGTTGGAGCATTCCATTCTCCCCTTAAAGGAAAGTCTATTGTTACTGGTTCGTTATTGAATATTTTAATCATCTCTAAGATACCTCATTAGAAACATAGAAAATTTTTCGTAGTTCATCAAAGTACCCATCAAGTGTTGAAATAATCTGTTCATTATTCGGGCTTGGAGCTTCTTTACTTTTAATATCTTCTAAAATTTGATTGGTAAATCCTACATTAGACCAAAGAATAAATTGCTTACATTTTTCGATATCTAAATCTTTACGAAATTTAGATATATCCATATCATCAAAAAGTTGAAAACATTCAGACACTTTTCTTTCGTTACCACTATTTTGAATTCTTTTATTTATTTCATTAGAACTTGTTTCAACAGTTAATTTATCAAAATCAAGAATCCACGGATATTGTTTGATTAACTCTAATTGAAGTAAGTAAGACTGTCTTAATCTCTTAAAAAGGTCTTTCTCTTTCAAATTGATTTTTAAATAATATTCCTTTTCTAAAACCTCTTCAAAATAGTCATAAATAAACAAAAATAGTTCTTGCTTACTTCCGACATAATGGAACATTAATGCCTTAGAGATTCCTGCTTCTTTTGCTATAACATTTGTTGAAGCTTCATCATAACCCTTTGCTGTGAACTCTTTTAAAGCAGAGTTTAGTATCACAATTTTTCTTTTTTCATCTAGTTTAGAAATATTCATGCTATCACACCTTTCTAAAGATTTCCGATATTGATGTCTATACTGCTAATTTTTTTAGATTGAAATAATCTAAATAACAAAAAACAACTCCGATTGCACACACAATTAATCCGATTACGCCCAACGTAGCAATTAAAAATTGACTAGATGAGTTAGCAGATGAGGCAAATTCAAATACATTGAACATCGTTAAAGATACACTATTTGTTGTTATTAGAATTGCGATAATAAAAGCGATAATAATAACTAATGAGGTCATAATTAGCTTAAGTCCTCTTTTATTGATTTCTTTATTATCTTTATTCTGAAATAAAGTTACCAGTGCAAAAACGATAAATGCTAATTGAACAGGCTCTCCGATTCCAATCATATTTGTTAAATATGGAATACAGACTAAAGTTCCAAGGATTGCTGTAATAAGAAACATAGTTCTAGTTGTACTATAATTATTTTTCATAATTTCTCCTTTCATTATTTTTTTGACCTACTAGATCAATATCATAATATCGCTTTTTACCTAATAGGTCAATGTAGAAAAGATTAATCTTTTATAATTTTCCAGTTTTCATTTTTCTGTAAGGTTAACTCAAATTGAGAAAGCTATGTAACTTTAGTTTCTTTATCAAGGTATTTCACTGTTACAATGGCTGTCACTTGATTGGCAGCTTGTGTGTAAACAGGTGGTCCTATGTCAAGAATTAGGACAAGTTAAAATGAGAACACCTTATGCTTTTAGCTAATGAGTCGACATTTCCTTTTCTCGGCTTGTTCATGCACCGTTTCAAATTCATTTGGGGACAGATAATTGCAATGGCTGTGGATTCGAACTGTATTGTAGAATGTTTCAATGTATTCAAAAATCATATGGTAGGCATGAGTGAAATTTTTGAGAGTAAAACGATTTAACCATTTGTTTCCATTACAGGGTAGTAGAGGATAGTTGATTCCAGATGGAGCAAGTGCCTTGCCTAGTTTCTAGGGTGTTAGGTACCACTATAGACCATTAAAAACCAGTAGAGAATATCATACATAGGGAACTCCTAAGGTTTAGTTGCAGGTTCGATTCCTGCAGGGGACGTTATGAAAATAAGAAAGTTGAGAATCTTTATTTGAGATTCTCAGCTTTTTCTTATATTACAGGTTTCTTGTATTTTAAGTTAGATGGATTGATAAAAGATACTTTCTCATCTTTTTTAGACTATGCAAAAAAAAGAAACACTTGTCTTTATTGTTTTCTCATGCTTCGAAGAGTTTTTAACACTTTTTTCAGAAAAGGAGTATAATATGATTTCGGAAGGTTTAATTAAATCTTCTGTAAATTGTGATTAGGCAAAAGGAGAATAGAAACCTCATGACAAAGGAATTTAAAGAGCGAATTATCAAGCTGAAAAATCAGTATCCTGAGTTGTCTCTTGAAGAAAAAAAAGAACAAAAAAAGTTATTAAAAAAGCGGAACAAGATTGCCTATCATCGATGTGAAATGATGAGACATGAAATTCTGCGTCTTGAAGCTAAAAGAAGTCAGCTGCTGCTTGAAGGAAATGAAGAGCAGGTAGCAGAAATTGAAGATAAAATTTTAGAGAAAAAAGGTCAGTGGCTGAAAATCTTTTATACTAAATTAGAAAAAGTTTAGGAGGTGACCGGATGGAATTTGTTACCCTTATTATCATGTTTGCTTTTGCAGTAACTTTTTCTAATATTATCAGTCGAGTACTGCCGATTATTCCGACTCCCTTTATTCAGATTTTTGTCGGTATTTTAATTGGTCTGACTGAGCAGGGCCGCTCCATCACATTTGAACCAGAATTATTTTTGATTATGATTATTGCTCCGCTGTTATTTCGTGAGGGTGAAAAGATGAATGTTCGTACCTTTTTAAAAAACAGTGGACCTATTCTATTTTTGGCTTTTGGCGGAGTTGTATTAACGTTACTTGCTGTAGGTGGTGTATTTTATATATTATTACCAACAATCCCTTTGGCCGCTTGTTTTGCACTTGGTGCAGCATTAGGACCAACTGATGCAGTAGCTGTTAAATCTTTGGCAGGAAATCTAAAATTTTCAGAAAAGTCAACCAGCATCCTGGAAGGTGAGGGCTTGCTGAATGATGCTTCTGGTGTAACGGCTTTCCAGTTTGCACTTGGTGCACTAATTACAGGGAGTTTTTCTTTACTGGAAGCATCTGAAACATTGCTCTTCTCTAGTCTATTTGGTGCTCTGATTGGTTTTCTTTTAGTATGGATGAAAAATAAAGTGGTAGAATTAATTGAACGAGCTTCTGCAAAAGATGTGACAGGTTACTTGCTTTTAGAATTACTGCTGCCGTTTTTGGCTTATCTGCTAGCGGAAGAATTTCATGCATCAGGCATTATTGCTGCTGTAGTAGCCGGTGTGATGCAGTCTTCAGGATTTCGTAAGGTTAGTTTGTTTGAAGCGAAGCTTTCCAATGTTTCTGATACAACATGGTCTACAATTGAATTTACTTTGAATGCATTAGTTTTCCTTTTTTTGGGAATAGAAGTGTCTCAGGTATTTTCTCCTATCTGGAACAGCGTGACCTACTCAAATCCCTACCTTCTTCTGATTGTGGTGATAATCTCCATATTACTCTTTCTTGTCCGTTTTATTTATATCGTTGCTTTTTATCTTTATAAAGAAGGGTATTCTACTGTAAAAAGTCATTTTCACGATCTTCTTGTTCTGACTTTTGGCGGAGTGAAAGGAACCGTCAGTTTGGCAACAATTTTCATCCTTCCTCTATCAATAAATGGAGAGACTTTTGAAGATCGGTCATTGCTATTGTTTATCACTGCCTGTGTTATTTTGACTACACTATTAGTTGGAATGGTGGTTCTGCCTATTCTGGCTGAAGATGAAGAAGTGGAGACGGCAGATGGAAGCTTTATTGCTATTTTAGAGGAAGTAAAAAGCACGCTGATGAGTGAAGTGGAAGGGAAGTCGGAAGATAACCGTCTTCGTCTGGCTGCTGAGGTCGTGATTGAAAATTATCAGGATCGTATTGGAGAAAGTTATACTAACACATTGACCAGTGATGAGCGCAGCGAGTCGCAGGAACTTCAGGCACTGATGCTTTCTGTTGAACGAGACAGCTTAGATAATTATTATCGGCAAGGAAAAATTACAATAAATGGTTATCGTTTTTATTCCCGGTTTATCGATAATTTTGATAAATCAATTACCAGACAGATTCTTTCTTTTGCCAGTTTTTGGCTGGCTTTTGTTAAACGTCTGTTACGGGTTCTTTTACACCCAAAACTTTTTATGTCACGTCATCAAAAGGGAGCAACCTTATTGAGCCAGACGGATATTGCAGAAGTAAAAGCTCTGTTTTTAAAAAATTCAGAGTTACTTCTGGAAAGCTTAGAAAACCTGCAGGATGTCTATGATGAAAGCTTGATTGACTTTTATGCAGCCAAGCGAAAACGATTGCTGATACGCTTGGAGCAGGGAACGTTGATTCCTTCTATGTTGATCCAGCAGGAAGCAGAATATGCCAGAGAGATGCTTCGAGGGTATTACTTGGAGCGTAAGATTATCGATGAATACGAGGTTTCCAATAAAATAACTTCATGGACAGCCAACGATTATCGCCAAAGAGTGAATTTGCTGGAGTCCTACTCTATCAATAATTTGACCGAACAACTGCCGTTAACATTTGTTCTCAGAAAGCGTCGACAAATAAAAAATGAAGTAAAAGAAAGAATGTAGATAAATTGTAATCATTTGAATTGCTGAACGAAAGAGTTATTTTTTCAGGAGTATATTGGTAAGCATTACAAAAAGACGGGACTGTGACATAAGTATGTCTGAGTCCCCTAAAATTGAATAAATGGTGTTCCAGTCTTTGTATGATCTGAGCTTCGAAGAAGCGTAGGAGCAAGTTCATACATGCCCCTCAGACATGCTGTGCATCTTCATCTATCTGAGTTGAGGTCATATCATTCCAAACCTTAACTCTTTCATTTCTTTCCCAAAAAAAGACTATACCTCAAGAGTCCAACAGGAATTTCATTTTCTGATAGTATATAGCCCAGTTGTCTCTGTATTTTCTTTTCGAATTCTTATTCCGGTAAGTGTTCATCAAGTGTAAACCAAAAGGACATATCTGATCGTTGTCATTATTAACCACTCTATGCCAGTCTTTTTATTTTTATTATAGCAGGACCTGAGTATGAAGAATTCATTTTTGATGAAGCAAACGTCTTTATTCAATGTCTTCAACTAACTGATTTATTTCCAGTTGTTTAGTCAATAGACTTAGAGATTTTTTATAATGTGTGCTGAAGGGTTCATTGAAATAATAGGCTCTTCTTTGATGATTTTCCTGTGATTATTTTTATAAGACCCAAATTATTTATTGCTGAAACTCCTTGTAATTTTCTGATGCTCGTTTGTATTGTATATAAGCGAAATTTATTAAGAACTGTCATTGTCATTTAAAATAACCAGTTCTGTAAGCAACAGTGTTCTATCGTTCCAAAATAAGCTCTGAAGATTTGTCAGTAGCTAGCAAATCTTCAGAGCTTTAATAAAAGATTTATTTCAGATGAAACAGATAAACTATGCCCAGTTTCCATTGCGGAAAACAGGGACAACTGAGCCATCTTTTCGGATACCGTCAATATTCATCTGTGCTGAACCAACCATAAAATCAACGTGCGTCTGACTGCGGTTTAACCCGGCTTTAATCAGTTCTTCTTCACTCATTTCAGTTCCGCCCTTAATACTGAATGCATAGGCAGAGCCTAAAGCCAAATGGTTAGAGGCATTTTCGTCAAACAACGTATTGTAAAAAGTGATGCCGGATTGAGAGATTGGAGAGGGATCAGGAACTAGAGCGACTTCACCTAAACGTTTAGCGCCGTCATCTGTCTGCAATAATTTGGCCAGAGTTTCCTCCCCTTTTTCAGCTGAAAAATCAATGATTTTTCCTTTTTCAAATGTAAATTTCATTCCGGAAATTGTTGTACCTGCGTAGCTTAATGGTTTAGTACTGGAAATATAACCATCTACTCTGTGACAGTCAGGAGCAGTAAAGACTTCCTCAGTTGGCATGTTGGCCATAAATTTTTCTCCACGGACATTGTAGCTTCCGGCACCTTCCCACAGATGATTTTCAGGCAGACCGATTGTTAAATCTGTTCCAGGGGCAGTATAGTGTAAGAAATCAAATTGTTCTTGGTTCAGCTCTTCTGCTTTTGAGGCCAAAAGGGCATCATGCTTTTCCCAGGCTGCAATAGGATTCTCTTCATAAACTCGGGTTGTTTTGAAAATCTCATTCCAAAGAGCATCAACTTGTTCCTCTTCAGTTTTCAGTTCAGGGAAGACTTTAGCTGCCCATTCTTTACTGGAGGCTGCTACGACAGACCAACTGATTTTATTTGCCTGCGTTGTTTTTCTTAATTTCATCATCGCTTTTCCAGTTGCGTTTTGAAATAGTGCAACACGTTCAGAATCAACACCTGCCATAGCATCAGGGTTAGAGGAAACGACACTGATTCGGCTTGCACCTCTTTCGATCCATTCGTCCATTTGCATAGTTTTATAAGTAGAAACATTTTCAAGATATTTTTGATCTGCATTCATGAGGAATTCTTTTTGAACAACATCATCTGTCCATTGAACAATTACTTCACCAGCACCTAATTTATAAGCTTCTTCAGTAATTAATCGGGCTAAAGGTGCCTGATCTACATTAATTTGCACTACAATTGTTTGTCCGGGCAGTACATTCACTCCTGTTTCTACAATCAGCCGGGCATATTTTTTTAATAAAACATCAAAATTTGGTAACGTCATAAAACATCCTCCTAAAGTTTATATCATAAACGTAAATATCATAACATGGATAAAAAGCAAACTCAATTATATTAGGAAGTGATGAAATAAGGCTGATTTAACCGTCTATTAAGAACCATAACAAGCTAGTATTAGTATTTTGCAGAAATCTCTAATCGTGTTACAATAATACTAGATATCATATGGAAGATTTTTGAGGGTGTAGGTAAGGTAGAGAGGATTGAGAATATGGCAAGAAAGAAAACAATTACTAAAGACCAAATACTGAATGCTGCATATGATGTAGTAGCTACTGAAGGATTCTCTAAGCTTACTGCAAGGAATATTGCAGCAAAAATGAAATGCTCAACACAACCTATTTATTTAGAATTTGAAAATATGGACGATCTAAAAGAGGCACTGTTTGACAAGATTCACAGCTATCTTTCAACTGAGGTATTTCCTGAAAAGCATACTGGTAATACAATTATTGATCTGGCATTAAACTATATTCATTTTGCAAAAAAGGAAAGTAAATTGTATCGCGCGCTATATTTAGAAGAATATGGCGGGGGACAGCGTATGCAGGAATTTTCTTATAACTATTTTTCCAGTGCGGTTAAAAAGGACCCTAAATATACAGAATTGACTGATAAGCAGATAAATTCACTACACATGGGAACTTGGATTGTAGCGACTGGGGTTGCGTCACTAATGACTTCCGGGATTATTCATCCGACAGATGAACAGATTGAAGAACTTATGAAAGAAAGTGTTGAAACCACACTTGAACGTAATGTTTTTATAGACATCAGCTAAAATTGAATCGAACGAAATGAAAAGAGAGCAGCCGTATTTTCGGAAACTCTCTTTTTTATCTATTTGTTTATTTAGCTTATTGAAGACTGACTTAAGAAGCAGCTTCTACAAGTTTTTTTGCGAATACTTCCAGATTTTGAATATCTTCTTCTTCCGCAGCAAGATCAACTTTTACGCTGTCAGCACCTTTTACAGCACCGATTTTAGAAAAAACAGCTTCAAAATCATCTACAGATTTACAAAATTCCTCATAGAATGTATCGCCGGAACCGCAGACACCAAAAATCTTGCCATTCAGATTAATTTCCTGCAGCTCTTCATAAAAATCTACGATTTCATCCGGAAGCTCTCCATCACCATAAGTATATGTAGCAACGACGCAGATATCTGCATCCTTAAAATCTTCTGCATCTACTTGAGTGCATTCGTCAATTTCAACTTCAACAGTTAAGTTTTCAAATGCTTCTGCAACGATATCAGCTATTTCTTCAGTATTACCGGTCATACTGGCATAAACAATTTTAGCTAAGGTCATCTATTTCCCTCCTTTGAAATAATACAAATTTGATTATAACAGAAATTTGCTTAAGATGTAAATTACTTAAACGGCAGATGCTTTTTTACTTAAACATTGTTGTAAAGTAAGGTCTGTTGGAACTGGATAATTCAAAAAAAGAACCGCCGTTCTTATCTTTTTTAGTAAGAACGACGATTGATAGTTATTATTGAATAACAGAATCTGTTACTGGCTCTATAGTTGATTCGTCTGTAGATATTTCTGTTTCAACTGTTGTAGAAAGAGTCGTTGAAGTGGTATCAGCTGTTTCTTCAGTAGAAGAGGTGCTGCTTGCAGAAATACTTTCTTTGGTAGATTTATATTGTTCTTCATCATAATTTAAAATATTTTTTGTGTAAAATTCAGATTTTTGTGTAAGCTGCTCTCTAAATAAATCAAGAGGATAAATTTCCAAGAGTGTTTTTTGATTAGAGAACAAATTGGTTCCCAGACCTAATTTATTTCCATGAATGGTTACATTCAAACTAGCAAGAGTTGTTGGGAATATATCCATAGTAGTAAATTTTCTGTTTTTTGATTCAGTCGGTAAGACAGGAGAGTTTATAAACAGATTAAAAACAGTTCGTTCATAATCTTTAGGAAAATCTTCTACAAAATCCTGATCCATGGTCAAATGATCACCTGTCACAACAATGGTTGTATTCTCATAAAATGGCTGTTCTTTGCACCATGCGATGAATCCTGCAATCTGGTAACTGCTGTAAGCAATGACATTTGCATATTGACTATCATATTTTTCCGGTTTGTTTGGAGACATCAATCCATTAGGGAAATGAGTGTCTGCTGTTAACATAGTCAGATTAAAAGGTTCCCCTTTGTTGTATAAAGCAGTGGCTTCATTTTTAGCATATTCGAATAGTTTTTCATCTTCAAACCCCCACCAGGCATAGTAATCCTCTGGAATCAGTCCCAGTTCCCTTGCTTTTAAAAGATCTAAAATGTCATAGCCGCCATGCTGATTCAAATAGGTTCTTCTGCCTCCAAAGCTTGCATCGGATCCCATAATGAAGGTCTGATTGTAGCCTTCTTTTTCCAAAATTTCAGATATGGATGTAACGCCGGGAAGAAACTGTGTACTGCCGGTACTGTATGTATCCTTATCGCCAAAGCCATTTACATCGGCTGTAGGAGCTTTTAATGGTGTACCGGATGTCTGTGCCACAATGGCTGCTGCAGTATACTCCGTACCTGGTACTTGATAAGCACCGCCGATTTTGTCGCTGTCAGAAAAGTTAATCGCACCTGTATCTGTTAAATCAGTCAATTCCTGTAACAAATTATAGGGTTGTGTTCCGCCCAGCTTTTCACTAGTATAGCTTCCTTCAAGAGATTCTACAAAGATATAAATCAGATTGCGCTTTTCTTCCGGGAAGTCAATTTCCACTGTTTTAGGATCAACATATTCTTTCTCAAAAAGAGTTGATTTTCCAAAATACAGTTTCACCTGCGCGAAACCTACATTATTAATACTTAAGAGAACAGCCCCGGATAATACTATAAAGATAGATAGAGGCATCAATGCCTTTTTCCATAATGCTTTCTTTTGCCGACGAGTCTTTTTAGATGATGTAAATAAAGAATAGTGTGAGAAAAATACAGTCCCTCTAATAAAAAAATAAGTTAAAACCAGAGAAATAATCAGAGGTTTGTCAATAAATGTAATCACCTGATCTGTGTTTGTTCCGCCTAATGTCTGCATGCTGTAAAGCAGCTGATCAATGCTGACGGGTCCGAACGTACGAATCAGCCAGCTGCTGCTTGTATACAGCAAAAGAGAAGTCAGCAATATGATAGAATAAAATCCCAAAAGAATTTTAGCAGGTATGGTCAGGACGGCATTCTTTTTTTCTTTAACTGAAATGTTGACAGCTGCTTTATCTGACTGGATATAAGCAACAGCCAGTGCTATAATAACGGCGATAAATAAGTTAATCAAAAAATAGAAAGAATGACTTGTGGTATTGACAGCTTCAAGCGAGCGATTAAAAATACTTGTATAGATTAGCAGAGAGCTGCACCAGACGATAAATGAAAGATCCAATGTCTGCAAAAAACATTTCAGACCGCTTTTTTTGTCAAACAACAGCTTTCCAAAAAGCAAGTTAAAAATGTATATTAATATGAAAGCTATAGATAATGTTAATAAAATATTCAACGAAATTCTCCTCCCAATCTATAGAATAATATCATAAAATCACTGTCATTCAAAGTGTTCGTTTCTTCTTTTAATCCTATTTTAAAACTTTTTTAGTTCTTGTTTTTTGACAATTAATCAGTTTTGTAATTGAATAAATTCTCTTATTCGACAATTTTATGCTAAACTAACAGATGATAAAGATTAATTTGCAGGAGTGGAGTACAGGAATGATTACACTAAAATCAGCTAGAGAAATTGAAATGATGGATGAATCTGGAGAATTACTGGCGGATGTTCACAGACATTTGAGAACGTTTATTAAGCCAGGTATTTCCAGTTGGGATATTGAAGTATTTGTAAAAAATTTTATTGAAGGTCATGGAGGAGTAGCAGCACAAATCGGATATGAAGGCTATAAATATGCCACTTGCTGCAGCATTAATGATGAAATCTGTCATGGCTTTCCAAGAAAAAAAGTGTTGAAGGACGGGGACTTAATCAAAGTAGATATGTGTATTGACTTAAAGGGGGCCATGTCTGATTCTTGTTGGGCTTATGTTGTGGGAGAATCTACGCCGGAAATTGATCATTTGATGAACGTAACCAAAAAAGCACTTTATATTGGGATTGAGCAGGCGCAGGCAGGGAATAGAATTGGCGATATTGGTCATGCTATTCAAACCTATGTAGAAGGGGAGGGGCTATCAGTCGTTCGCGATTTTGTGGGACATGGAATTGGTCCGACAATTCATGAAAGTCCTTCTGTTCCTCACTATGGAGAAGCAGGAAAAGGTCTGCGTTTAAAAGAAGGTATGGTTATAACGATTGAGCCTATGGTAAATACTGGCACTTGGCGAATGAAAATGGACCCTAATGGCTGGACAGCCTACACTCAGGACGGCGGACTAAGCTGCCAATTTGAGCATACGCTGGCTATTACTAAAGAAGGACCGAAAATTTTAACTTCTCAAGGTGAAGAACTTACTTATTAAGCCTTGAATGAAGCGGAGCATTTTTTTTTGCTGTATAAAATTATAAAGTGTTAAAATGGGGAGAGAAATCAGTATGCTGGATAAATTGAAAAATAATGAGAATCTTAATCGATTTATTCAAACTACACAGGAGCGAATAGTCAACTCAGAGATGGGCAATACCTCTGTCGTTGTTGCGTATTATTTGCTTCTGTCATTGTTTCCTCTTTTAATTGCTGTAGGAAATTTACTGCCGTATCTTCAAATTAATCCAAACAGTGTATTGCCCTATATTTCAGAGTTTATCCCAGAAACAATATTTAATGATCTTAAGCCGGCAATCAAGTCTCTTTTGACTCAAAGCTCCGGGGGACTTTTATCAGTTTCAGCACTTGCCACTTTGTGGAGTGCAAGTCAGAGTATTAATGCCCTGCAGGTTGCTATGAATAAGGCGTTCGGTGTAGAACAGCGGAAAAATTTTATTTTGGTTCGACTGGTTTCGTTGTTTGTTATTGCTCTTCTCATGGTTGCATTGGTTGGGGTGGTGCTGATCTTAGGTCTTGGGCAGAATATTTTGGATTACATAGAGCCGATTATTCATATTCCGGCTGATTTTCTAAATACCTTTCAGACGCTGAAGTGGCCGGTTACAGGATTTGGTTTGTTTCTAACGATGAGCCTTCTTTATTTTGCTGTACCAAATGTCAAATTGAAAAGCCGTTCAGTTTTTCCCGGCGCAATTTTTGCAACAATCGGCTGGCTGCTGTTGTCTCAGGTATTTGGTGTATATATTACGTATTTCAGCTCCCGAGTATCAGGGTATCAGATTATCGGAAGTTTCATCGTTCTGATGCTGTGGCTCAATTTTGCCTCAACAATTATTGTATTGGGAGGTATTATTAATGCGGTGGTTGAAGACTACCTCTCTGAAGGTCAAATAGAAAGCCGTGAAGGAATGATCCGCCAGCTGATCATTTTTATAAAAACTAAAGTTGCCAAATAAATCCTGATTTAACTTTTGATTCCCTGTAATTTTTATTTTAGTAGATTGCAGAAAGAGCAGGGGCGTTATCGAACTTGTAAATCGGGAATGATCCTGTATAATATACGTTGAAACTTAAGAAAGTGGGACGTTTATATGTCTATGTTTATTTATGAAGTCATGTTGCGGCTGTTACTGACATTCATGATTTCTCTAATCCTGACGCCGCTGGTCAAATTGTTGGCTTTTCAAATTGGGGCCTACGATGCTCCAGGGGAACGGAGAATAAATAAAAAAAATATGCCGACTGCAGGCGGACTGGCGATTTACATCTCTTTTTGTATCTCGTGTCTGTTATTTTTTCACTCAGTAATTCCAACAAATTATATTCTGCCGATTATCCTTGCCGGCGGTATAGTGATTGCAACAGGGCTAATTGATGATATTTATGAATTGTCGCCTAGAAAAAAAACAATCGGTATATTGCTTGCTTCGCTGGTCATTTATTTTGTGGCCAAAATCCGAATAGATTTTGTTACTTTACCATTCTTTAATCAGCTTGATCTGCGCTGGCTGAGCCTGCCTCTGACAGTGGTTTGGATTGTTGCTATTACAAATGCAGTCAATCTGATTGACGGGCTGGATGGTTTGGCATCGGGTGTCTCAATTATCAGTCTGACAACCATAGGAATGGTTGGCTATTTCTTTCTGCATGCTGATTCAGTTTACGTTCCAATTGTTATTTTTATTTTAGTTGCCAGCATTGCCGGTTTCTTTCCTTATAATTTTTATCCCGCCAAAATTTTTCTTGGGGATACTGGAGCGCTGTTTCTTGGATTTATGATTGCAGTAATGTCTTTGCAGGGATTGAAAAATGCAACATTTATTTCAATGATCACACCGCTGATTATCTTGGGAGTGCCGATTACAGATACTGTGTATGCTATCATTCGTCGGCTGTTAAATAAGCGTCCTATTTCATCTGCTGACAAGATGCATCTTCATCATCGTTTGCTTTCTTTAGGCTTTACGCACAAAGGGGCAGTTATGACAATCTATGCGTTGGCGCTGGTTTTTTCCTTTGTTGCTTTGCTGTTCAGTTATGCTAGTAATGTTGCCTCGATTCTTTTGATTGTTTTCAGTTTAATTGGATTGGAGCTTTTTATCGAGTTGATTGGGTTAGTCGGAGAAAAGCACCAGCCATTGATGTATATTTTAAGAATGTTTGGAAATAAGGAATTTCGACAAGATCAAATAAATAAGCATGCCGGAAAGCATTCAAAAAAGAGGAAGTAATTTCCGAAAATGCGGAGCCTATGGTATACTTTACAAGGTAGAATGGAGCATATGATAATTATCATATGCTTTTTAATTTATGAAAGGTATAATTACGTACTTAATTTTACAGAAGGCAATGTGGGACAGGGAATAAATCTTTGCTTATTTGGCTGAAAGCAGGTTTGTTTTTTAATGAACATATTGGGAATACGTATATTAAGGGGATTATCTAACATTATGAATAATAAGATCGCACTTTCGATTGTAACGCATAACAGCAAACATATTTTTAAAGTCCTGGATAATCTGAGAGCAGAGCTGGGCGATAATTCAGAATATGAAGTACATATTTTTGATAATAATTCCGATAAAGACTATATAGCACGGCTGCAAACGTATGAACCCTTTATTGTTCTCCAGCAACATAAGGAAAACAGAGGCTTTGGATACGGTCATAATCAGGTTTTTAAAGAAGCAGCTGCACAGTATGGTATTATTTTCAATCCTGATGTTCTTGTGAGCAAGCAAGCAATGGACAGCATGATTCAACGAATCAGAGAGAATGAACAGGTTGCTCTCATCTGCCCGAAGGTATTAAATTATGATGGGACGATACAATATTTGGTTCGTCAGAAATTGGATGTTTTTGACTACATGCTCCGGTTTGTTCCTATCCATTTTGTGAAAAAAATATTTGATAAGCGTCTGGCTTATTATGAATGCCGGGATCTGCCAGAAGACAAAACCTCATACATCAAAATGGGATCTGGATGTTTTATGGTTATAGATGTAGAAAAATACAATGAGATTCAAGGATTTGATGA
The DNA here is from genome assembly GCF_020567625.1 of Enterococcus sp. BWT-B8. Taxonomy (NCBI): domain Bacteria; kingdom Bacillati; phylum Bacillota; class Bacilli; order Lactobacillales; family Enterococcaceae; genus Enterococcus; species Enterococcus sp. BWT-B8. Next base: position 16,804 of record NZ_JAJDJV010000019.1, read on the forward strand.
ACGATTTTTCATGTATTTTGAAGATAATGACCTGTGTCTGCGTTTTGGACAAAAAGGATATAAGATTCTTTATACGCCTTTTGAAACAGTTACCCACCTTTATGAAAAAGGGGCGCATAAAAACATGAAACTATTTAATATTTTTATGCAGTCCATGTTCAGATTCTTCAATAAATGGGGCTGGAGGTTTTTTTGATGGATACGAGATTGGTAATTGTACTTGTATTGTATCAGAAGAAGCTTGCAGAGTCTCCGAGCTATGACATTTTACAGACTGCTGTATCAGAAAATGAAACAGTTGACTTGTTTATTTATGATAACAGTGAGCAAGCCCAGAAAGATTCTTTGTTTGATTTGAAAAATGTACACTATATTCATGATGCGGAGAACTCAGGTCTTGCAAAGGCATACAATGCCGGAGCAGAGTGGCTTAAAAAGTGTAAAGGCAGACTTCTGATGCTGTTGGATCAGGATACTGTCGTTGCTTTGGCAGATATCGAACAAATTCTTGCTCTGCCTGAAACAGAGATAGAGACAGTAGGGGCATTTGTTCCTTTTATTCGCTCAGGGAATCAGCAAATTTCTCCGGTTTTCAGTGATACGTATATCAGCAGAGAGCGTTCTTTTCCACAAACAGGTGTGACAGATCAGGCGCTGATGGCTATTAATTCCGGTACCGTTCTGACAGAGAAAGGGCTCATGGCTGTCGAAGCATTTAATGAATCGTTTCCGTTGGATTTTTTGGATCATTGGGTATTCTGGACCCTGCATCAAAAAGGTTTGAAAATTGAGGTTCTTCCTCTAACTTTCGAACATGACCTTTCTGTTCTTGACTATAGCAGTGTTTCGTTAAAAAGATACGAATCCATTATTTCGGCTGAGTCATTGTTTTATGGGGAATATGATCAAAAGAAATTGGACATTCATACAAAACATTTGCTTAAACGAACACTTAAGCAGTTTTTACTGGTAAAAAATAGAGCGATATGGCGACGAACTTGGAAAGAGTATCGAAAATTAGTGAGGGATAGTAAGTGATTTCTGTATGCATTGCTACTTATAATGGCCAAAAATTTATTTCAGCACAACTAGACAGTATTCTTCCTCAGTTAGGAGCAAAGGATGAAGTGATTGTTTCTGATGACGGTTCTTCAGATGAAACAATAACGATTATCAATGAGTATGTGAAGAAGGATAAACGAATTCGCTTAACAGAGGGACCGCGTCAGGGGGTTATAGCCAATTTTAACTGGGCTGTTAGTCAAAGTGCTGGGGAATTTATCTTTTTGGCAGATCAAGACGATGTCTGGCTGCCTGAAAAAGTTGATAAAATTCTTGGCTATTTTTCAGAACATCCTGAAGCAGAGCTTGTTGTCAGTGACTTAACAATTGTTGATGAAGGATTAAAGCCTATTATTTCTTCCTATTTTGACTATCGAAAGGTAAAGCAGGGATTCTGGACAAATTTTATGAAAAGCGGCTATATCGGAGCAGGCATGTGTCTTCGTGCAAGCTTAAAAAAGAAAATTTTGCCCATTCCTTATAATGTTCCGATGCATGATATGTGGATTGGACTAATCAGTGAATATTACCACAGCAGTGCTTTTCTTAAAGAACCGCTGACGTACTATCGCAGACATGAAGAGAACGTCAGTGAAATTGCTACAAGTTCCAGTGCTGTACAAAAAATAACATGGCGTCTGACTTTGATTTACTTACTGATTCAGCGGCTGTTTTTCAAAAGATGAAAGGCAGATTACGTTTTTGTAAAATATAAGGAAAATACATGACAAGTTTATAGGTTAATGAGATAATGTAAAATGGTATGTAAAGAATGCAACAATAAATATTTATGAAGGAGTTTTTCCATGAAAGGAATTATCTTAGCCGGCGGAAGCGGAACAAGATTATATCCGCTGACAAAAGCAACATCCAAACAACTAATGCCGATATATGACAAGCCAATGATTTATTATCCAATGTCCACATTAATGCTGGCAGGGATTAAGGAGATATTGATTATCTCTACCCCGGAAGACACACCTAGATTTGAAAACCTATTTGGTGATGGTTCTGATTTAGGCATCCATATTGAGTATGCAGTCCAAGAAAGTCCTGACGGCTTGGCACAAGCGTTTATTATCGGAGAATCCTTTATAGGGGATGACAGTGTTTGTCTGGTTTTGGGCGATAATATTTATTATGGCGGCGGGTTATCCAAGATGCTGCAGAGAGCAGCAGCAAAGGAAAACGGAGCAACTGTCTTCGGATATCACGTAAATGATCCTGAACGTTTTGGTGTAGTAGAATTTGATGGAGAGATGACGGCTCTTTCAATTGAAGAGAAGCCGGAAAAGCCAAAATCAAATTATGCGGTTACGGGCTTGTACTTCTATGACAATGATGTGGTGGAGATTGCTAAAGGTATTCAGCCTTCAGAGCGCGGCGAACTGGAAATCACCGATGTAAATAAAGTATATCTGGAAAAGAATAAATTATCAGTGGAAGTGATGGGCAGAGGCTTTGCGTGGCTTGATACTGGAACGCATGAATCGCTTCTGGAAGCATCAACCTTTATTGAGACAATTGAAAAACGTCAAAATCTAAAAGTAGCCTGTCTGGAAGAAATTGCTTATCGCATGGGTTATATTTCAAAAGAGCAACTGACTGAATTAGCACAGCCGTTGAAGAAAAACGGGTATGGTCAATATTTGCTGAGGCTGGCTGAAGTGTAGCAGGAGGAACGGAAAATAAATGAAAGTCATTGAAACAAAATTAAAAGATGTCAAAATAATCGAAATGGATGTCTTTGGTGATCATAGAGGATTTTTTACAGAAAGCTATTCAAAAGAAAAATTTGCACAGCATGGTCTGAATTTTGATTTTGTGCAGGATAACCATTCGCTTTCCAGCGAAGCAGGCGTTTTAAGAGGTCTGCACTTTCAAAAGGGAGAAGCTGCTCAGACAAAGCTGATTCGAGTGGTAACAGGAGCAGTTTTAGACGTTATCGTGGATATTCGTAAAGGCAGTCCGACTTATGGAGCTTGGGAAGGCTATATTTTGTCTGAACATAATTATCGTCAGCTGCTGGTTCCGAGAGGCTATGCTCATGGATTTGTAACGCTGACACCGGATGTTAATTTTATGTATAAATGTGATAACTACTACAGTGCAGAAGCAGATGGCGGGATCGCATTTGATGATCCTGATTTGGCGATTGACTGGCCGATTGATATCAGTAAGGCAATTACTTCTGAAAAGGATCAGCAACACCCTACTTTAAAAGAATTTGAAGCAGAAAACCCATTTGTTTATGGTGAAATTTAGAAATTGAGAGAGGTCTTGAAGATGAAAAACATTATAGTTACCGGCGGAGCTGGTTTTATTGGGTCAAATTTTGTTCACTACGTGGTGAATAACCATCCGGAAGTTCATGTAACTGTATTGGATAAACTAACTTATGCAGGAAACAGAGAAAACCTTGCAGGACTTCCCTCAGATCGAGTGGAATTAGTTGTTGGAGATATAGCAGATGCAGAGCTTGTTGAAAAACTGGTTAAAGAAACAGATGCGGTAGTTCATTATGCAGCAGAATCTCACAATGATAATTCTCTGAACGATCCATATCCATTTTTACAGACAAATATTATTGGAACTTATACACTGATCGAGGCATGCCGCAAAAATAATGTTCGTTATCACCATGTGTCAACAGACGAAGTGTACGGAGATCTTCCATTACGTGAAGATTTACCGGGACATGGAGAAGGACCGGGAGAGAAGTTTACTGATGAAACACCTTACAACCCATCAAGTCCTTATTCTTCAACAAAAGCAGGGTCAGACCTGCTTGTTAAAGCATGGGTTCGTTCATTTAATCTGCAGGCAACAATTTCCAACTGTTCAAACAACTACGGACCTTATCAGCATATCGAGAAATTTATTCCTCGCCAGATTACGAATGTCTTAAGCGGAATCAAGCCTAAATTATATGGAGCAGGAAAAAATGTTCGGGATTGGATCCACACGAATGATCACTCTTCTGCTGTCTGGGCGATTTTGACAAAAGGACGAATCGGTGAAACCTATTTGATTGGTGCCGATGGCGAGGAAGATAATAAGACAGTTATTGAACTGATTCTGGAATTGATGGGACAGCCGACAGATGCTTACGAACATGTAAATGATCGCGCTGGTCATGATTTACGATATGCGATTGATTCTGCCAAGCTTCGTGAAGAATTGGGCTGGAAACCTGAGTTCACTAATTTCCGGGATGGATTAGCCGACACGATTAAATGGTATTCTGAAAATGAAACCTGGTGGCTGGCTGAAAAAGAAGCAGTTGAGTCAAACTATGCTAAGAACGGTCAGTAGTACTTGACATGTTTATTTAATAAGAGTCAGGATTATAGGTGCCCTTTATCATGTGTTCTAATGATAGAGGGTAGTATTGGTAATGGGGACCAGTTTTTTCGACAATATTTTTTCAAACAAGAAAAATTATTGCTATTACCGGAGAAAGGTTTCCGTAACAAACAATGACAAGCAGAGGAGAAAATAAAATGATCTTAATTACTGGTGGAAATGGACAGCTGGGAACGGAACTACGCCATTTACTTGATGAGCAGGGTTTGGAATATATTTCAACAGATGCTGGGGAAATGGATATTACCAGTCTGGAAGAAACAAAAGCGTTTATTTCTGAAGTTAAACCTGAATTGATTTATCATTGTGCTGCCTATACTGCGGTAGACAAAGCGGAAGATGAAGGCAAAGAGCTTGATGAAAAGATCAACGTTGACGGGACTAAAAACGTGGCCGAAGCAGCGGAAGCTGTTGGTGCAGTTTTAGTCTATATCAGTACAGATTATGTATTTGACGGTACTAAAAAAGACGGACTCTATCAGACTGATGATCAGACAAATCCTCAAAATGAATATGGACGTACGAAATTGTTGGGTGAACAAATTGTTCAGGAAACAATGAGCAAGTATTATATCATAAGGACTTCCTGGGTCTTTGGAAAATATGGTCATAATTTCGTTTTTACCATGCAAAAGCTGGCGGAAACCAGAGATCAGCTGACTGTTGTAGATGATCAGTTCGGACGTCCTACATGGACCCGGACACTAGCTGAGTTTATGCTGTTTGTTATTCAAGAAAAAGCGGATTACGGTATTTATCATCTATCAAATGAGAATAGCTGCAGCTGGTATGAGTTTGCAAAAGAAATCTTAAAAGACACGGATGTTGAAGTGCTGCCTGTGGATTCAACGCAATTTCCGCAAAAAGCGAAACGTCCGCAGTACTCTGTAATGGATTTAAGAAAGACTGAAGCATTGGGTTTTGAGATTCCAACTTGGCAGCAGGCATTGGCACAAATGCTGGAAAGTATTAAATAACCGGAATATAAAAAAAAGATTTGTTTAAATGAATAAGTTCTATGAATACCTGTAGAATAAAATGAAGGAGAGTATTATGAAAGTTGCAGTTTTGATCCCTTGTTATAATGAAGAATTGACAATCAAAAAAGTCATTGAAGATTTTCGTAAAGAATTACCAGATGCAGATATTTATGTTTATGATAATAATTCAACTGACAATACAAATAAAATTGCCAGAGAAGCCGGCGCGATTGTCAGAAAAGAACCACGACAAGGGAAAGGACATGTCGTGAGACAAATGTTCTTTGAGATTGAGGCGGATTATTATCTGATGGTTGATGGGGATGACACTTACCCGGCAGATGCCTGCCACAGTTTACTTGAAACGCTGATAAACGGTGAGGCTGACATGGTCATTGGGGACCGACTTTCCAATGGAACGTATACGAATGAGAACAAACGTCCAATGCATAATCTGGGAAATAATCTGGTAAAGAATTCTATTAATCTATTGTACGGTAGTGATATCAAGGATATCATGACTGGGTATCGCGGATTCAACAAGTATTTTGTTCAAAGTTACCCTGTAATGAGTAACGGCTTCCAAATTGAAACGGAACTGAGTATTCACACATTGGATAAACGCTTCAGATTAAAGGAAATTCCCATCATTTACAGAGATCGTCCGGAAGGCAGCGAATCAAAGCTGAATACTATTTCAGATGGTTTCAAAGTAATTATGACAATTATTAATATGTTTAAAAATTATAAACCTTTATTTTTCTTTTCTATAGGTGCACTGATATTTTTTATCATTAGTCTTCTCATTGGAATTCCAGTAATCAATGAATTTATTCAGACTTCTTTTATCAGTAAAGTTCCATCTGCTATTCTGGCAGTGGGGCTAATGCTTGTTGCCTTGCTGTTGTTTATTACTGGTCTGATTTTAGATACAGTTGTTAACAATTCAAGGAAAGATTACGAACTGGAGTTGCACGATATTTACTGGCGAAACAATCAGGTTGATAAAAATAAAAAATAAAGCAGGTTGCGGCATAAAGTAAACAACGGATGGTCGGCACCTTGTTAGCAACAGTTAAAAGTGAATGGCAAGCAGAAATAATCATGCAGCTGTTTTTGGAGGCATATATTTTCTGCCTGCTGTTTACTGTTTTTTTGAAAAGCAGTTTTAGAAAGGATATAACTAAGTTTATGCTAAATAAAATCATAGGGTTTGGTATTGTCGGGATTATAGCAACAGTTATTGATTTTGCCAGTTTGTTTATTTTAAGATCTGTATTAGGTGTTGATGTGTACATAGCTGCTACAATTGCATTTATACTGGCACTAATTTTCAATTACGTGGCGAGTATGAAATATGTTTTTGTAGCTAAAGAAGGACTTTCCGTTCAAAAACAGGTAGTTATCTTTTTTGTAACAGCCGTAATCGGCTGGATGATCAATCAGGCAATGATGTATGTGGGAATTGAATGGCTGGGTATTTACTATATGCTGGCCAAGTTCCTTGCGACTACTGTGACGATGATCTTTAATTTTGTTTCTCGACACATATTGCTGGAAAGGTAGAGGAGAACAAAATGAAAAAGGAATCAAAAAAGAATCTGTATTGCTTTCTTGTTTGTGGAGTGATTTCCAGTATCGTTGGCTTGTTTTTAGCACATGGCTCACAGATAGGCTTTCGTAATGTCATTCATTCCATGATGAATTCGCAGCTGGTAATTCAAGATACTGAACCAGAAGCAGTAGGATACGATTCTGAAAACGGGGAACTGACATCAGAGAGAGAGGATTCCTATCTGATTTATCAGGGAATCAATTCTTATGTAAATAAGTTGAGTCTGAGAGTGTCCTCTTCAGAACTTCCTGTAGACATAAAAATATATTATACTCAACAGGGTGAAGATTTTTCAGAAGAGAAATCGATAGAGAGGGTTCTATCTGTTGACGGAGAAGAAATCAGTTTTTCTATTAATTCTTACATCAGTGATTTACGGGTTGATTTAGGATCAGCTGCTGATCAGAAATTTAAAATAGAGACTTTTGATTTGGTCAAGCCCAGTGTTTTGCTTTCAAAAGGAACTTTGACGCTGGCATTCCTTATTGCAGCGGCTGTTTTGTTTCTTTTTGCTCATTTTATTGTTGGACCAAATACATTATATCAAACCATTGACCGCTACCGTTATTGGATTGCGGCAGCTTGTATTGCAATCGCAGTTCTTTTGGAATTAAGCGGCTCTTCTATTGCTTCATGGAGAGACTACATATCCATGGAAAATGATGGTCTTTTAGTTGGAGTAAATCGACCTATTCGATCTGATGAATGGGCGGTTAATACACCGATGACCATGTCGCAATATTATAATGGGTATTCGGCTGTCAGCAATATCATCAGAGGAACTTTAACGGATGTGTCGATCGTTTATGGTCAGCCGGCGTTTAGTTTGAATCTTCTGTTCAGAATATTCAGTGTCGGCTATGTTTTACTGGGCACTTCTTATGGATTGGCATTTTTCTGGTATGCCCGACTGGTTGTTTTATTTTTGGTTACATATGAATTTGTCAAATTAATAACTAAAGGCAATAAACCGTATGCTCTTCTTGGAAGTATCTTGATTACATTTTCCCCAATTGTTCAATGGTGGTTTGCCATCAACGGACTAGTGGAAATGCTGATAGCCGCACAGCTGTCAATACTGCTTTTGGACAAATATATTAAAACAGACAATAGCAAAAAAAGAGCTCTGTATTTTGTTTTAATACTGCTTTGTGCCGGGAATTTCATTTTGACTTTCTATCCGTCGTGGATGATTCCGGTAGCATATGTACTTGTAGGCTGTATATTGTGGATATTTATAGAAAATCGATCTATTTTGAAATTTAAAAGAATTGACATTATTACTATTGCCTGTATGACTATCCTATTTGCTGCAGTAATAGGCTATGTTTTCAGTTCATCCATAGATACAATTAATTCAGTAATGAACACAGTTTATCCGGGCGCCAGAGTAGAGCTTGGCGGCGGTTATGAAATTAAGAACCTTTGGGGCGGGTTTACAAATCTGTTCTTCCCGTTCAGACCGTATGCTGATATCCATAATACTTCGGAAATGGCTGTCTTTTTGGATCTATTTCCTTTGGGTATTGTTCTGAGTCTCTTTTATATGTTCAAAGATAAGAAGAAAGATACATTGATGATTATTCTTATCATAGTCAGTATTTTCCTGCTTGTATGGATGACTGTCGGCTATCCTGAGATCGTAGCAAAAATTACTTTCCTGGATAAAACGCAATCCAGACGTGCATATCTGGGTCTTGGTCTGGCCAACACATTCCTGCTTTTGCGCGTTCTTTCGTTGATGGAAGTAAAAATTAAACCGCTATGGGGGTTCCTGACAGCCGGTCTGTATGCTGTTATAGCCGCTTGGGCGAATCAGCAGCAGTATCCAATATTTCTTCGTCATCCTCTGGCAATACTGGCTGTCTTTTTCCTTACTTTCAGTATGGGGGCTTTGGTTATCTGTCTAAATAGAAAACCAAAGCTAGTCACAGCTTTTATCGGTCTGATAGTACTGATCAGCGGCTTTTCTGTGAATCCGATTCAGCAGTCGACAGATAGTATTGAAAAATCAAAGCTTGCAGTTTCTCTAAAGGAGATTCAAAAAGAAGAGGAAGGAACATGGATTGTTGAAGGAACAGGTTTGCCAATGAATAATATACTGATAATGTTTGGTCTGCCGACAATCAACTCTACAAATGTCTACCCGAATCTGGATTTATGGGAATCAATAGATGAAGATAAAAAATATGAAGATATATATAATCGCTATGCTCATATTGTAATCAGAGCAGTTGCTTCTGAAGATCCTGCTGAAGGCAGCTTTGAGCTTGTGCAGGCTGATGTATTTATTGTGAATCTTTCTTTGCAGGAACTGAAAAATATGAACGTAAAATATATTCTTACACAGAATGATCTGAGTTTTATTCCTGAGTTTGAACAAGGCACAGAATTCAAATACCTTTCAGATGAAGGGCATAGAGTCTATAAAATTAATTAATAATACTGCATGTTAACTAAGCAAACCGACAGTTGTCAGGTTAATCAGAGGAAGAAAGAGTATTTGTTTGATTCCTCTTAATACGGTAAAATAATGAGTAGTACTTTATGGAATAGTATGAATGAAAAAACGGGTAATTGATTTCAGGAGGAAAAAATGAGTAAAAGAGTAATTATTTCCCTGATTGTCTGCGCAGATCTACTTGCGATCAGTACAGCACCTGCAATAGTTGTATCTGCAGAGGACAATACAACTTCAGGAATGGAGACACAAATAAACGAAATCTTGCTGGAAAATCAGCAGGTGGAAAGCTCCTCAAAAGAAGGAACGATCAGCACTGAAGCAGTTCCAGAGAGTAATACGACTGAAACTGAAAGCAGCACTTCTGTGGAAGAAAAAACGTCAGAAACAACAGAGACTGAAGAACCAACTGTTAATCCGACATTCGGAGTGACAGATTCAGGCGAGGGGTATACTGAGCCTTCTCCGGCCAGTCGTTCTGATTTGACAATGGCCAGCCGCCGGGCAGCAGCAATCTCTCCATTAGCAAGTATTGATGTGGTTAATGCGGGAGAAGAAAATCGTCCAACTTTAAGTTTTATTGATGTTTCTTCGCATAACGGAGAGATTTCAGCCAGTCAGTATTTGATGATGAAGAATTATGGAGTGACGGGAGTAGTTGTCAAACTGACAGAAGGTACTACCTATTTTAATCCATATGCACAATCACAAATCACTAACGCTCGAACAGCAGGATTGAAAGTGTCTGTTTATCATTACAGTCACTATACGACTGAGGCAGGAGCCAAAGCAGAAGCTGCCTACTTTGCCAGTAAAGCAAATTCTCTTTTGCTTCCAAAGGATACAGTAATGGTGGATGACATTGAAGAATCTGCGATGAGAACAGCAGCCGTTAATACAAATACAAAAGCCTTTAAAGCACAGTTAAACAGTTCGGGTTACAGTAAAGTTGCCTATTATTTGTCAAGGAGCTGGCTGGATGTTGAAGGAGGCGTATTTAGCACCAGTACATTTGAAAAGGGGAATATTTGGGTTGCTCAATATCCTTATTCACCGACAGCTTCACAAAATTGGAATAGCGACTATTCTTCATGGCAATGGTCATCTAATTTTTATTTCCCGGGAATTGCTCATCCTTTTGATGTGAATACAGATTATACCGGTTTGTTTACAAATGGAAACGGCAGTCACTGGAATGCGGCAATTCCTGTAACAGGTACAACAACGGTTGCAGATACAGCAAAGACCGAAACAACCTTTAAAGCAACTGCTGCTGTTCAGGCCGGGGGGTATACGCCTCATAAAGTAATTTTTGCTGTCTGGTCCAACATGAATGGACAGGATGACATCCGATGGTATGAGGGCAGTTTGGATAATAACGGAACATGGAGCACCAATATAGATGTTGCCAATCATAAAGACAGTGGACAATACTCTGTTCATACCTATGTTCAAATGCTGTCTGTTTCATCTGATAAAATATTTACAGCAAGTTCCGGCTTTTCCGTTTCACCTGTATCAGCAAGTATATCCACAGGTAAATACGACGAATCCAAAGGTACTTTCGATATTATTGTAGAAGGGGACAGCCCATCTGGAATCAGTCGTGTGTCTGTGCCGATTTGGAGTAAAAGCGATCAGTCTGATATTAAATGGTACGATGCGGTGAAGCAGGCGGATGGTTCTTATAAAGCAACTTTTGATATTAAAAATCACAAGTACAATATCGGAAAATATAACATACACGCTTACGTATATGCTGTGAACGGGTTGACTGCTGTGAAAGCTGCAAGTCCTGTTACAGTTACTCTGGCACCGTTGTCTGGTTCTGTAACAATTCAGGATAAGCAGAAAACAGAAACAAATTATCTTGCTACAGCGACTCTTAGCATGGGTTCTTATGGAACACCAAAAGAGATATACTTTGTTACTTGGAGCAAAAATAACGGACAGGATGATATCCGCTGGTATACTGGCTTTAAACAAAGCAATGGTACCTATACTGCTGCAATTAACATTAAAAATCATAAAGATACCGGAGACTACAATGTTCATACATATGCAAGACTTTCCGATGGAACATTGAAAATGGTCACATCTAATGTATTTACTGTATCTCCGAATGTATTAACTGTAACGGCGGGAAGCTATAACCAAAGCAAGGGAACGTTTACTGTAACTGTGAAAGGCACGAGTCCATCAGGCTTAAGCAAGGTCCGAATTCCGATTTGGAGTCAAAGTAATCAATCGGATATTAAATGGTATGATGGCGTCAAACAGAGTGACGGCAGTTTTAAAGTGACCGCTGATGTTAAGAATCATAAATTTAATTCCGGAGATTATCGGATTCATATCTATGCCGATGCAGCAAATGGTACAACTGGTTTTGCAGCAGCACCTGTTTTGAAAGTGACTGCACCGAGTCTGACTGGGACCTTGGATATTAAAGATAGTAATGGTAAAGAAATGTACTACAATATAAAACTTAACGTTGCCATGGGTATTTATGGAACACCAAAAGAAGTATTGATTCCTGTATGGAGTCAGGTAAACGGACAGGATGATATTCAATGGTATAAAGCGACTAAAAACAGTAATGGTAGCTACAGTGCCAAAGTCGATATCTCAAAGCATAAAGGTTCAGGTGCTTATAATGCACATGCCTACGTTAAATTAGCAGATGGGACGATGAAGCTGGCAACCGCAAAAGTATTTACTGTTTCTGAACCGACGCTTACTGTGACCACTAGTACTTACAATGCAGCGACTAAATCCTTTGTCGTAACATTGAAGGGGAGCAGCAAATCTGGAATTTCAAGAATCAGAGTGCCTGTATGGAGTAAGGTAAATCAGTCTGATATCAAATGGTATGATGCTGTGAAGCAATCAAATGGTACTTATAAAGTGATAGTAAACATTAAAGATCATGGAAACAATACTGGGAAATACATGGTGCATGCCTATATGTATTCCGTTAACGGGCTGTCTACTTTTGGAGCAGGAAGCCAAGTGAATGTAACAAAATAAGGATAGAAAAATGATGTAAACTATAGCTGCTGCTTTCTGGAAGTACAGATATAGTTTATATTTTTGTTCAGTAAAAATGGTAAAAAATTCTTTATGGATTTTTGATAAAATTGCCTGCTTTTGAAATAAGTGATATAATTTGTTGATGTTTTAATGGACGAGCAGGGACAAAAGAATGTAGTGTAGGAGATTAGATAATTATATGTTTAAAAAGCTGATGAGTATACCAATCGAACTAATTCAAAATAGAAAATTGATCTTTACTTTAGCTAAAAATGACTTTAAAACAAAATATGCAGGCTCTTATCTAGGCATTTTCTGGGCATTTGTTCAACCGATTATTACGATTTTTGTTTATTGGTTTGTTTTTGGCAACATTTTTCAGAATGGTACAGATCGAGGGGCGCCTTATGTTTTATGGCTGGTTACGGGGCTGGTCCCCTGGTTCTTTTTACAGGATGGGTTGGTGTCGGGAACAAACACATTTATTGAATATAATTATCTAGTAAAAAAAGTTGTCTTTAAAATCAGTATCCTGCCAATGGTAAAAATATTGTCAGCCTTTTTTATTCACATATTTTTTCTTGGGTTTGTTTTGCTGATGTATGTGTTTTATGGTATAGTCCCTGATTTTTATTATCTTCAGGTGATTTACTACAGCTTTTGTATTTTCTGTTTTGTATTGGCAGTCTCTTATATTACCAGTTCGATCGTTGTCTTTTTCAGGGACCTCACTCAAATTGTTAATATAGTCCTTCAAGTTGGAATTTGGCTGACGCCGATTATGTGGGCTTTTCCTGATTTGGGCTTGTCAGACAGCAGTTTAATTGCTAAACTGCTTAAATTAAATCCAATGTATTATGTGGTTAACGGCTATCGTACAACGCTGATTGATAAAATTGGTTTTTGGGAATATCCCAGCCTGACTCTCTATTTTTGGGGAGTAACTGCTGTTTTGTTTTTGATCGGAATTTTATTGTTTAGAAGATTAAAAGTACATTTTGCAGATGTGCTGTAAAGGGGCTCAACCATGTCAGAAAGTGTAATTACCGTAGAAAGTTTAAATAAAGTATATCGTTTATATGATAAACCCTTCGACCGGATGAAAGAAGCTCTAGGGATGAAGGTCAATTCCACTGAACATTTTGCTCTGAAAGATGTCAGTTTTGATGTGAAAAAAGGCGAAACCATAGGTATTATCGGGACGAATGGATCCGGTAAATCGACTTGTCTGAAGATTATCACAGGGGTGCTGAATCCTACAAGCGGCAATGTTACTGTAAATGGACGTATTTCTGCCCTGCTTGAGCTAGGAGCAGGTTTTAATCCAGAATATTCAGGGTTGGAAAATGTTTATTTGAACGGCACAATGATTGGTTTCAGCAGAGAAGAAATCGATGAAAAGCTGGATGCAATTTTGGAGTTCGCTGACATTGGCGAATATATACATCAGCCTGTCAAGTCATACTCCAGCGGTATGTTTGTGCGGCTGGCTTTTGCTGTGGCTATTAATATAGAGCCTGAAATACTGATTGTGGATGAAGCTTTGTCCGTAGGCGATGTTTTCTTTCAGGCGAAGTGCTACAAAAAATTTGAAGAATTTAAAGAAAATGGCAAAACAATCTTACTGGTCAGTCATGATTTGGGCAGTATCAGCAAATATTGTGACAGAGTTGTTCTCTTAAATAATGGAGAGAAGCTTGATGAAGGAAGCTCCAAAGAAATGGTTGATCTGTTTAAAAAAGTTTTGGTAAAACAAGAAGGTATTCAGGCATATGATTCACCAAAAGGAATCAATGATGTTGATGATATTCGAATGGATGAAGCAGACAGCTGGAAAAAGCCATTCAGTTTAAATCCTGATGTCTTGGAGTATGGAAATAAGATGGCAGAAATCATTGATTTTACTATTATTGATTCTGACGGTCTTGCTGCAAACACGATCGAAAAATTTACTGATTTTACTATTAAGATGAAAATAAAATTCCACCAGGATTTGGCCGATGCGATTTATGCTTTCACCATCAAAGATCTGAAAGGGACAGAAATTTCCGGCACCAACAGTCTGTTTGAAAAGGTTGAGGTGAGAGCGCGTAAGAAAGGAACGATACTCGAAGTTTCTTTCACGCAAAATATGGCGATTCAAGGCGGAGAATATTTGTTGTCACTGGGATGTACAGGATACCCACAGGGAGAATTCGATGTATATCACAGACTTTATGATATTTGTAATATTACAGTTGTTTCTTCAAAAGATACTGTAGGATATTTTGACATGAATTCAAAAGTAAAGATAGATATAGTGGATTAAGAATTGAAAGGGGTTTTGATGTGGAGATATATGTTGGTAAAGTGAAACTGGATGAAACTCATTATCCTGGTGAAGATTATTACAGTGATGGAACGATTGAAGACAAGCTTCTTGAGATCGTGACCAGTCATAAGGAAGAAGAATACAATGAAATTATTGCTGAATCCAAAGACTGGGCGATCCTCTATCATTTGTCGCATCTTCGAACCAACATCGTTGAATGGCTGCCAATCGAAAAGACAGAAACAGTACTTGAAATTGGTGCGGGCTGTGGAGCGATCACAGGGGTTTTAAGTGAGAAGGCGAAAAAGGTAGACTGTATTGATCTCTCCAAAAAAAGAAGCCTGATCAATGCAGCCAGAAATAAAGACAAAGATAATATTCTCATCAAACTGGGAAATTTTCAGGATGTTGAAGCTTCCTTAACTGAAAAATATGACTGGATTACGTTAATCGGTGTATTTGAATACGGAAAAGGATACATAAATTCTGAAGATCCTTACGTGGATTTTTTGAAGATAATAAAAAAACATTTGAGACCTAACGGAAAAATTGTTATTGCAATAGAGAACAGATTAGGACTGAAGTATTTTGCCGGGTGTGTGGAAGATCATTCTGGTCTCTTGTTTGACGGCATTGAAGGGTATCATCATGAAGGGATTGCAGCAACTTTTTCAAAGCCCGAACTTCAAACTCTTTTTACCAAGAGTGGTTTTTCAACTGTTGATTTTTACTATCCGTACCCTGACTACAAGCTGCCGCTTTATATTTTTTCCGATGACTATCTGCCTCAATCCGGAGACCTGCATATTCATCAGAATTATGATCGCTTGAGAGTAAATGCCTTTGATGAAACAAAAGCATACGACAGCCTGATTAAAAGCGGCTTATTTCCTCTTTTTTCAAACTCTTTTTTAGCTATACTGGAAGGGGATGAATCATATGAAGAAAATAGTCTTTAGTAAATACTCAAATGAAAGAGCCCGTCGTTTTGCTGTTCGAACGGATATTATGTCCGATGACTCTGGAAAACTGACTGTTTATAAAAAGAATTTGTACCCGGAAGGTCAGCAGCATATTGAAGATATCTACAACTGGTATCAGAAACTTCAGGACATATACAAGGATACCAGCATAGCACTGAATCATTGTGATTATCTGGGTGATCGGGTAGCCCTTGAATATTTGTCTCAGTACACACTGGAACATGAACTGAATCAGCTATTGCGTAAAAGAAATCTGGCACAGTTTTCAGAGCGTTTGTTTTCTTACATAAATGAAGTTAAAAAGGGAAAGATGACGCAGCCATTTGTGAAAACGCCTGAATTTATTGAGACATTTGGCGATGTTGAATTGGGTGAAGCTTTATCTGCTGAAGTGACAAATATAGACATGGTTTTGAATAATGCACTTTGCGGTGAAAAATGGACAATGATCGATTATGAATGGACCTTTGATTTTCCAGTTCCGGCTAATTTTGTAATTTATCGAATCCTTCACTATTTTATCAACAGCAGTCCATACAGAGGACAATTGGACAATATGGATCTTTTTGAAAAAGTGGACATTTCTTTGGAAGAAAGAGTTGTTTTTGCTAAAATGGAGCAGCATTTTCAAACGCACTTCTTACTAAGTGACAGGAAACAGGAAAAACTGATTGTACCAATCAGAGAGCTTCATGACGAAATTTCTCCGGGAAGTATTGATCTAAAACATGTGTACAATGCTGAAAAGAAAAAGCAGGAAACACCTATTCAATTATTTATGAGTTCAGATTATTCGTTTTCAGAAGAAAATTCTATGGTTGTCATTCGAAACATAGATAACAGAGTGGTGATTGATCTGCAATTAAATCTGGATACTGAATTTCTCAGAGTGGATCCTCTTGAGCACGCATGTCTGGTAACCGATTTTGAAATCAGAGATGAAAATGGGGAGCGGCTGGCAATTCTAAATACGAATGGAGCACTTATTAAAGACAATCAGCTGATCTTCATTGCTGACGACCCGCAGATTATTATAGGTGGGCTTAGGGAAAAGAAGGCTGTCAACATAAGTTTTCAGGTCAAAGAAGTATTTGACCACTCAAAATACATGTTTGAAAGTATTTTGAGTGAACGACAGTTATTTGAGAGAAAGATTGATGAACTGAATCAGTCCGTTGCTCATTTAAATAAAGAGAAAAGTAATTATGAAACAGAAATCAGTGTAATGGGCGATGAGCTTGCTCATCAGAAACAAGTCATTACAAATATGGAAAATACAAAGATCTGGAAAGCGTATGAAAAATATAAGAAGACGTTTAAAAAAGGTTGATGAGAAAACTTTCCATATGAAACGAGGAGACTAATAGAGTGAATAACAATTTTTGGATAAGAAACGATCGTTTTCATTTAAAAGATACAACAAAATACATTATAGATGCCTGGCTGAAAACGGATCAGACCTTACGTTTGAAACTGGATGATCAGCTGCTCAACTATATACTTGAAGAGCCTGATGAAATTCAGGATAATTCTATTGGCCGTTTTGTAAAGATTATTGTTACTCTTCCGCTTGAACTGGAAGGATACCACAGTTTAAAAATTTTAAGCCTTATCAAAGGGGAAGAAGAACTCTCTTGTGAAATAGGCGTTCCATTGCTGTTGCAAAAAAGATATCCGATTCAGGTTTTTTATGATAAGTCGGAGGTTGACTTCGTCACTAAGACTTGTAGGATAGAGGGCTGGATGGTTTCTGACAAGCCCGTTCATATTGAATTGAAGGATAACAGAAATAAATCGATTGAATATGAGCTGGAACGAGTAAAGCGAAGAGATATTCTGGCACTTTTTCCTGAATATGATTTACCTGATGAAAATGGTTTTGTCATTAAATTCCACTATACAAATGCAAGCAGTGCTGTATTGTCTTTTAGCAATGAAGAGTTTCAGATAAATAAAGAGATTCAGCTCAGCAAATCTTATTACAGGAAAGAACGATTTATTGAGCTTGCCAAAAAGGCTCGTGAAGTCATGAAAACACAGGGAATTGTTAAAATGATTCAGTCTATTGTCGGAAAAATCAGGCGTCACTTTGATTCTAATGCGCCGAGACCAGTAAATTATCAGGAATGGATTTCTATCCATTTGCCTGGAAAAAGCGAATTGGCTGAGCAGAAAAAGACTATTTTTGAAAATCAGCCACTGATCAGTATTGTTGTTCCATTATACAAAACATCTGAATATTATCTGAATCAGCTGGTTGATTCTGTGAAGACCCAGACTTATGAAAATTGGGAGCTTTGTCTATCTGACGGCAGCGGTGAACATTCACCAATCAGAGGAATACTTGAAAAATTTGAGAAAAGTGATGAACGAATAAAAGTGGTTCATAATGAGAAGCAGTTGCACATCTCTGAAAATACAAATGCAGTAATTAGAATTGCGACAGGTGATTATATTGCATTTGCGGATCACGATGATGTACTGACACCAAATGCACTCTATGAAAATGTCCGTTTAATCAACAATCATCCAAATGCAGAAGTCATTTATTCTGATGAAGATAAGGTTTATGGTGATGACCAGTATGTTCAGCCGCATTTTAAACCGGATTTCAGTATTGATATGCTGTGCTCTGTTAATTACATTTGCCATTTTTTAGTTGTGAAGAAAAATATTATTGAGCAGGTCGGCATGCTTCGTTCTGAATATGACGGGGCTCAGGATTACGATTTTGTTTTGAGATGTGTGGAAGCGACAGAGCACGTATATCATATCCCTAAAATTCTTTATCACTGGCGTATTTCTGAAGAGTCAACTGCTGAAAATCCTGAGAGTAAAGAGTATGCAGTTGAGGCTGGGAGAAAAGCAGTACAGGCTCATTACGACCGAATTGGTGTTGAGGCTGTCGTTGAGAAGGGGAAATATTTTGGTTTGTACCGAACTCGTTTAAAGAGAAAAAATGATCCTCTTGTTTCCATCATTATTCCAAATAAAGATCACATTGAAGACTTGCAGCTCTGTATAAATTCACTTGAAGAAAAAAGTACGTATAAAAACATAGAATACATTATTGTGGAAAATAACAGTACTGAAGATGGGACATTTGCTTACTATAAACAGTTGCAGAAAGAAAATTCTCGTGTAAAATTGGTCAGCTATGAAGGGAAATTCAATTACTCAGCTATCAATAATTATGGAGTAAGCTTTGCTAAAGGCGACTATTACTTATTTATGAATAATGATGTTGAGATTATTAATCCTGAAACGATTGAAGAGCTGCTAAATTATGCAATGAGAGAAGATGTCGGTGTGGTTGGTTCAAGACTTTACTACCCTGATGGTACGATTCAGCATGCAGGAGTTGTAGTAGGATTTGGCGGAATAGCCGGACATACATTTGTTAATCAGAAGCCTACTGAGAACGGCTATTTCAATCGGATTATTGTTGCTCAAAATTACAGTGCGGTGACAGCTGCCTGTATGATGGTCAGAGGTTCTGTATTTAAAGAAGTGCATGGTTTTTCAGAAGAGCTGGCTGTTGCATTTAATGATATTGATTTCTGTCTGAAGGTTCGTACCATTGGCAAGCTGGTTGTATATAATCCTTATGCAGAATTATATCATTATGAATCCAAATCCAGAGGTGCAGAGGATACACCGGAGAAAATCCAGCGGTTCCAAAATGAGATTGCTGTTTTTGAAAGAAAATGGCCGGAAATTTTGGCTGAAGGAGATCCTTATTATAATGTTAATCTCTCTTTGGATACACAGGACTTTTCTTTAAAAATGGTTTAAGAGCAGTATAGGCGGTTTAAGCTGTCGTGGAAAAGTTGGAGGGAAAGAATGGAAGAAATTAAGAGTTTTTTTAAGAAAAAAAGTACATGGATATTAGCCGTAATTCTTTTGGCCGCTACTTTTGCCAGAATCCTGCTGATTACCAGAATTCCATCGTTTGTTGATAACGGTGCAGTTTTTGATGATCGTTTGCTTGTTGATTACGCAGATACATTGGTAAAGGGAGAATGGTTGGGAGGCTATTCGTTTGTAACACTTGCTAAAGGGATTTCATATCCGGTTTTTCTGGCAATTACGAATTTTTTAAATATCTCTTATCCTAAAGCCTTGCTGGGAATATATATTCTGGCAATTATACTATTTGTTTTATCTGTGAGAAAGCTTGTTAAAAACAAGTATGCACTCAGCATATTCTATCTGTTTCTTCTCTACTCTCCGGTTATGCTGTATTTCGAATATGCAACAAGGCTTTATCGAAATGCAATATGGGCACCAAGTGTATTACTTGTCATTGCATGTTTGCTTGGATTATTTTATTCTAGAAAGAATGAGGCAATTTGGGAACCCTTGTTTTGGAGTATAACTGCTGGTATAAGTTTTCTATTCTTCTGGTTTAATAGAGAAGATTCCATATGGCTTCTGCCTCTGTTTTTAGGAGCAGCATTGGTAACAATCATCAGTATCTTCCTCGATAAAGAGAAGACTGCCGGTAAAATCAAACGGATCTTTATTTGTGTAATCCCTCTGATTTTGTTTGTGGGAGGAACCAGCTTTTTGTCGTTTATTAATTTACAGAAATATGGTGTCTATCAAATCAATGATCGAACGGAAGGACCTTTTGCTGAAACGATGTCTTTATTGACAAAAATTCAGACAAATGAAGAGAAAGAATCTGCTGTGTGGGTTTCCAGAGATGCGTTTATTGAAGGAATGAAGGCTTCGCCTACACTAAAATCTCTTGAAGAAAATATCAACTGGGTCTATGATATTTCAGGTTGGGCTGGTGAGGACGGCGAAGTACATGGCGATATTGTTTTCTGGGCATTTCGACAGTCGCTGGTTGAAGACGGCTATTATGAAAGTGCAGTAAAATCAAATGAGCTGTTTGAAAAACTGTCCAAGGAGCTTGAAGAAGGGTTTGCGAACGGACAGTTAATTAAGAAAAAAGGACTGTTTATTTCAAAATCAGGTGACGGAAAGACCATGGAAGACATGCCGCTGATCTGGGAGTATTTCCAATATGGCTTTTACGCAACCAGCCAATATGGGAACTATGATTCGAGAATTGGAGTAATGAATGCTTCTGATGAAGAGCTGGCATGGTATGGGGAATTGATAAACACGAGATTTATTTATCCAGGTACTCCAGAAGATGCTGAAATCTTTACATCAGCAAAACCAGCCGTAAAAATATCAAACCACATTATTAAGGTTTATAGAGCTGTAAGTTTACCGCTTCTGTTTTTATCACTTATCGGCTATCTGGTTATCATCTGGCAAATGGTTAAGAATAAATTTAAAGAAGAGCACACAACGCTTTTTATTATTGTTACCGGCTTGTTTTTAAGCTTTATTATTTTATTGTTCGGTGTGGCATGGTTTTCAACCTGGGCAACCGATCGAAAAGAGCTGTTCATGACACTTTATACAGGGGGCGGAGTTCCGGTTATTCAAGTTTTTAAATTGCTGTGCCTGTATTCTTTAGGAGCTTTCGTAAAAGAAAAAGTAAAGAAAAAAGATATTTCTCCTGTAAACGAATAAACTTTCTTCTGCCTATTAATTCAAAAGGAAGCGATAGGAGCGATAGGAGCGATAGTAAAGCACCTGTGAATCCACCCGTAATCGGGTTCAGATCACAGGTGCTTTTGTGTAGAAGAAAAGAATTTACGCAAAAGAAAATCTTTGTAGATAAAGTTCTTTTGTTTAGCAGTGAACTTGATTTTTAAGGAACATCTTTTTTGGGCTGAAAGGAACAAACCATTTTGAATTTACCCAAAATTGTTGAAAATAATACAGAAAATTGTTGAACTAACAGTACTTCATTTGTTTATAAAACAGCTTCTTTAACTACTGATATAATGGAGTTTTTAGTGGGAAATGGGTAAACTCAAAACAAACCATTTCTTCTCAAAGTATTCAATTGATGATAAAATAAATCAGTATGTTATTCCTTGAACTGTAAATCACAACAAAGCGACTGTTCATTTAAGTTCGGCGGATGCCTGTTTAGTCTGTTGGAAGACGAGCAGATAAGCACAATTTCGGCTTCGTTTGACATTTAAATGATTGAATTGGACTTTGCTCATAAAACACTGTAATCTATGAATAGAATAAACTTATAGAAAAGGAACGAATAAATGGCTAATGAACAAAAAATCCTCGTGAATATTGATAACATTTATAAAGACAAACAAAAAAAAGAGATAACAATTATGGGCTGGGCGATAGATATGCTCAGTAAAAAAAATCCGCAAATTGAAGTGAAAAAGACAGCAGAGATTGTTTCCAGCAAAATAGGACTGGCACCTAGAGGAGACGTAATAGGGATTTATGATCTTCCGCCCTATGTCTCTGTTGGTTTCAGTATTACTTTAACAGTGCAGTCTTTTAAAGGGGAGGCAGTTCTTCTTTTTTCAAACGCAGAAGAAACGGTCACTCAGACGATTGATTTGGAAAAGAACTATGCCAATCTTAAACAGTCTGTCAATAAAGACAAATGGAAGCAGTATTTCAGAAAAGTAAAAAAGGGTTTCGGCTATCTCAAAAGAAACGGTTTGTTGAATACGTATCGCAGAGTTCGAATTGAGCAGCAGAAAACGAATGATAAGTATTTGGAATGGATTGAGAAAAATGAACAGCCTTTACAGCAAACAGCTGAATTAAAGAATCAGGTTCTTATTTCAGTTGTCATGCCGGTATACAATGTGGAAGTTAGATGGCTGGACAAGTGCATACAGTCAATTAAAGATCAGACCTACACAAACTGGGAGCTATGCATAGCAGACGATGCTTCGACAAATAAAGAGCTGCTGGATGCTTTGGCTGCCTATGAAAAGTCAGACAGCAGAATCAAAGTTGTCTTTAGAAAAGAAAATGGTCATATTTGCAAAGCTACAAATTCAGCATTGGAAATTGCTGAGGGAGAATTTGTGGCACTGTTGGATAATGATGATGAGCTTGCTCCGAATGCATTATATGAGGTTGCTGCATTATTAAATGAGCATCCGGAATTAAACTTAATTTATACAGATGAAGATAAAATTGATGAATCCGGTACACGTTCTGATCCGGCATTTAAGCCTCAATGGTCTCCGGATCTGTTGATGGGAACGAACTACATTTCTCATTTAGGTGTTTACCGTCGTTCGATTATTGAAGAAATCGGCGGACTGCGTGAGGGCTTTGAAGGGGCTCAGGACTATGATCTGGTCTTACGATTTACTGAAAAAACAGCACCGGAAACTATTGCTCATATTCCAAAAGTACTCTATCATTGGCGAATGCTGGATACCTCTACTGCAGCGAATCAGGGCTCAAAAAACTATGCCTTCCTGGCTGGTCAGAAAGCACTGCAGGAAGCATTAAACAGAAGAGGGATTGCCGGATCTGTGGAATCTGGTGCAGCTAACGGACTGTATCGGGTAACTTATGATATTCCTGAAAAAGAAATGGTGTCAATCATTATTCCTACAAGAAATGGTTATAAGGATCTTAAAAGATGTGTAGATTCAATTGTTGAGAAAACAGAGTATCCCAATTTTGAAATTATTGTTGCAGATAATGGCAGTGATGAGGCACAGATGGAAGAGCTCTACAGTCATTATGAAACAATGCTTGGAGATCGTTTTACAAAACTGTCAATTGATATTCCGTTCAATTTTTCGAAAATCAATAATCTTGCGGCGAAAGAAGCAAAAGGAAAGTATCTCTTGTTTTTAAATAATGATACGAAAGTTATCAATATGAATTGGCTGACCAATATGGTTTCACTGGCACAGTTTGACCATGTGGGAACAGTTGGGGCAAAGCTCTATTATGAGAATAATACGATTCAGCATGCCGGTGTTATTGTCGGACTGGGCGGAGTTGCCGGACATGGGCATCATACATACCCTAAAGGGGATTTCGGCTACTTCGGAAAGCTGGTTGTAAATACAGATTATCTGGCAGTTACTGCAGCCTGTGTGATGATTAAAAAGACTGATTTTGACCAGCTGAACGGTTTCGATGAAGAGTTTGTTGTAGCGTATAACGATGTGGATTTATGTATCCGCGTTTACGACGAGCTGGGTAAATACAATGTGTTTGCAGCGGATACGGAACTTTATCACTATGAATCACAGTCCAGAGGCTATGAAGATACACCGGAAAAGCAAGAACGATTCCTGCAGGAAGCAGAACGATTCAGAAGAAGATGGCCAGACTATGTAGAAAATGATCCGTTTTATAACCCGAACTTAACAGTAAGCGGCGGAGATTTCACAGTACGCTTATAAGTGATGAAATTACATTGGGTTTGTGCAGAGAAATGGATGTTTAGAGACAGAAACTCTTGAATAAGATGCTAATTGTTGTGAAAGAACTTTTGACGAGCAATGACAGAAGTGCAGTTTAATGCCGGGAGTATTTCTAGAATGAGTACTACCCGGTTCTTTTGAAGAATTGAGAAAAAAGAAAAGGACAGTAAAGATGAGGAAAGTACTGGCAATTACAGGACCGACAGCAGTTGGCAAGACAGCATTGAGCATATATTTGGCAGAAAAATTTAATGGTGAAATTGTCAGCGGAGATTCCATGCAGGTTTACCGTCAACTGGATATTGGAACAGCCAAAGTGACAGAGCAGGAAAAAAAGAGTATTCCTCATTATTTGATTGACTGCCGTGAAATAACTGAAAGTTACTCTGCGGCTGATTTCCAGTGTGAAGGCAGGAAATACATAGAAGAGATTACTGCTAAGGGCAAACTACCGATTATTGTTGGCGGTACAGGCTTGTACATTCAGGCATTGCTGTATGATTTTCAATTGGGCGGACAAAACGAGCCGGAAACTTCTGCTATTCGTGAAAAATATGAAGAATATGCTGAGAAGAATAGCAATGAAGCTTTATGGCAGCTGCTGAAAGAGAAAGATTTGAAAGCGGCAGAGGTCATCCACTTCAATAACCGGAAAAAGGTCATCCGGGCACTGGAAGTGTTTGAGACAACAGGTTACAGTATCACGTCACCGAAAGAAAAGCCAAAGCCAGTATATGATTATTTTCTGATTGGCTTGGAAACGGAGAGGGAAATCCTTTATGCACGAATTAATCAGCGAGTGGAACTAATGATGGAACAAGGGCTTTTGAGGGAAGCAAAGCTGATGGCTCAAAACAGGTCTGTACAGGCTGCTCAGGGTATTGGCTATAAGGAATTTTTCCCGTATTTTGATCAGCAGCTTCAGCTAGAGGAAGCGGTTGATCAGGTAAAACAAAATTCACGAAGGTATGCGAAACGACAGCTGACATGGTTTAAAAATCGAATGACTGCTCATTGGATTGATCTGGTCATGCACCCAGAAAAATTACCTGATTTGGAACGATCCGTTGCCCAATGGCTCGATCAATAGAGAGGAAGAAACTATGGAGAATGGAAAAGAACGAGTGATTCTGGTTGGTGTAGAAACGGAAGCAAATACTCGTCAATTTGATTATTCAATGCAGGAATTAAAAAAACTAACAGAGACAGCACAAGGAGAAGTCGTTTTCTGTTTGACTCAAAAGCGTCCTCGAGTAGATCGGCAGACAGTTATTGGCAAGGGGAAATTAGAGGAGCTTATTAACTTTTCAGATGCCCATGAAGCAGATTTGGTGATTTTTAATCATGAGTTAACCCCCAGACAAAACCAGCAGCTTGCAGAGGCTCTTGGGATAAGAGTTATCGACAGAGTACAGCTGATTTTAGATATTTTTGCTCTTCGGGCACGCTCAAAAGAGGGAAAACTTCAAGTAGAGCTGGCTCAGTTGAATTATCTATTGCCGCGACTGGTAGGACAAGGTTTGCATTTGTCCCGGCTGGGCGGCGGGATCGGAACGAGAGGACCTGGAGAAACCAAATTGGAGTCCGATCGAAGGCATATTCGCAATAAAATTACCATTATCAAAAGAGAATTAAAAGAAGTTGCTGCACATAGAGAACGAAGCAGGCAGAAGCGGCAAAATGCTGATGTCTTCCAAATTGGGCTGGTAGGATATACGAATGCCGGAAAATCAACGATTATTAACATGTTGACAGCTGCGAAAACTTATTCAGAAGATCAGCTGTTTGCCACCTTGGACCCGCTGACTAAAAAATGGCAGATGCCTAATGGGATGGAGGTTACGATCACTGATACAGTTGGATTTATTCAGGATCTGCCTACACAGCTGATTGAAGCCTTTCAGTCTACACTGGAAGAAAGCAGAGAAATGGATCTCCTGCTTCACGTTGTTGACGCCAGTGCTCCCAATCGTCTTCAACATGAACAGACAGTGACAGGTCTGCTTGATGATCTTGATTTTGAAAATATTCCTGTACTGACCGTTTATAATAAGGCGGATTTGATTATGGAAGATGATTTTACCCCAACGCTGTTTCCAAGTGTGCTGATTTCTGCAAAGAACAGTCAGGATAAAGAAACGTTAATCGGCAGGATCAGAGAGAAAATGATGGAGCTGCTTGTTCCTTATGAGTTGGAAATAGCTGTTGATCAGGGGCAGCTGCTGAGCGAACTTAAACGACATACGATTCTATTGTCAGAAGAATTTGCAGAAGAAGAAAACAGTTATAGGGTGCGCGGATTTGCGAAAAAAGATTCCAAATGGGTAAGGAGACAGGAAAATGAGTTGGACTGAAGGCTTTTATCCTGAATTGATCACTAAAATTGAAGAAGTTGATAAAAAAATAAATTCGCAGCTTAAACTGCTGTAGGAAAGATTGAAGGAAAAAGAGGCGATGATCAAGTTTTGTCAGGCGATTCAAAAGTTTTCTCCAGCTGATGCATTTGTTGTACCGATTCCGTCCGGCATGCTGAGCTATGAAGATGATGTTATCATGGCAGCCGGAACGTTTATTCAGGGACCCAGTATGGAGTTGAGTGCAGACGCCCCCGTTCGTCCTCCGTGTTTAATTTATCTTCAAGGCGGACTGACTTATGAACACATAAAAATTGCTGTTTCACATGCCGTTAATGAAGTATTCTATTAGTATAAAAATGGTCTGGTTTTTTCACATTTTTTAGTATATCGATGATTGGAATGATATCTCCAGTCATCGTTTTTTCGGCTCTTTGTCAAATCGGACTGATAATATCACCAATGAACATCGGAAGAAGGAATCGAACTCCTTCTCCGGTGTTTTTTATTTGTATTGAATAAGGCCGTTGAGTAAGAAAATTCGGGTACGCATATTTGAAAAATCTCGGAAACCATA
>NZ_JAJDJV010000002.1:0-242223 GCF_020567625.1 Enterococcus sp. BWT-B8
CTATATCCAATATTACTTTGTTGCTCTTTTCTATTTTCAATTTGTTTATCGTTAAAATGGAATCCATTTGTATACACCACCTATTAAAAAAGGGGAATGAATCCCCTTTCATTTCTAACCCTATTCTTTTGTTTCAGTAGCAGTTGAAGCGGAACACGTACATGTACATGTTGAACATGAGCATGAACAACATCCAGCAGCATAGTTGATGGCTTCAGCACCAACACCTGTGTTACTATAACCATTCATGGATTGAGACTTGATATTCATATAAATACCTCTTTACTCAAAATTGTGTTATGTCAACACTAAAATAAGTTTATCATAACTAATTAACAAGAACCAATATTTTCCTATCGATTAGTTGTTTATATCCAATTTTTGTTCATTTAAAAAAAACAAAATAGGTTATTATACATTCTTTTAATCCTTAATATACAATAATAAATAATATATATAATTCTTTAAAATTTATTTTTCAAACCAATCATAATAATCATCTTGATCTAGTTTTTGATACAATTCAATTAATTTGGAGCACATAGACTGAAAAATAGTGATTCGTTCATTATTAAATTCACGTCCAGAAAATCCAGAAGTTGGATACCTCGTCAATTCTTCACTAAGGAGATCAACTATTTTCAAACTTTGATCATATGAACTTAATACATTTTACTGTTACTTCTTACAATTAACTTAGGAGATCGCAAAAGTGAAACATACGCTTTACAATGGAAACACATCAAATGTTGTCAATCTTTCTACTCATGAAACATTCGAAAGACGACTAAACGAAGCACGAGAAGCTAAATAAAATAGCACTAAACTATGGAGGGAACCAATTAATTTTAACGTTCCTTCCACTTTTAAAGAAGTACAATTCTGTAAAGTGTTCTCTATTTTCAAAAAAAACAAGAGACACCAATTTCTTGGCACCTCTTGAAAATACTGATATATAGGTATTTTTAACGTTTTGAGAACTGAGAAGTTTTACGGGCTTTCTTAAGACCTGGTTGCATGTCAGATATTTTGAAACAGTTGAAAAATCCTTTAATATCAATGAGTTAAACAATATTTCAACAGGTAGGGTTTTAATGAACTTCAACACATTTTAAAGCTCTCGTACCCAAGAATACACGTGAATCAGAACACGACTATTTCTATAACCATTCCTCACCCATAAAATTTAAATTCACTTTCTAATACATAATATGCTATACTCATTTTGGCAACTTGCCCCCAAGGGGGTGATTCCATTGGAAAAATTAATATCGCTAGTCATTGCGCCTATTTTTGTAGGTTTAGTTATTCAACTAATTTCTCACTGGTTAGATGAGAAAGACAAAGACTAAAAGCAAGTTGCTTCTAACCCACACATTCGAAGTCGCAACGATTGTAAAAGAAAACCACTCTATTCGCAGTAGAGTGGTTTTTGTGTTCCATTGTAAAAATTAATATCGCTTCGCACAACCATCATATCAAAAATAATACCAAAAATCAAATTGTCCATATTAAAATAGTCAGTATCCATAAACAGCAACATGATAAAACCTCAAAAAATGGATAATTTTTTCTTGATAGTATTCAACTTTATTACTAACCTATACAAGATAGAGAATGTTCTTTGCCGGTACTCGCCTTTACGTTCTTCTCTATTTGATGGATTAAAAATATACAACCAGAAAGTTAAAAAGATGGTAAAAAATATAGTGAGAGAGATGGAGCTATGAAAATTTTCAAATATTTAAGATAACATCACTTAAATATTTGAATTTATAACTCTTGAAGGGTTCTCCTAGTGAGTCTATAATCAAATTTAATTTGTAAGTATTCATTCTATTATCTAGATTGTTATAATTCATAAAAATGACTATTGATAATAATGATTGGATTACTTTGTCAGCAACTTCAATAACCTCATTAAATATTTTTGCATCCTGATTACCAGAAAAAGCTAAACTACTTTCAATATATTGAGATAGATTAGCAATAGTTTCATCTTTACCAGGTATTGAATCCGATAAAGTCCCATAAATACTTACAATTTTCTCTGTAAATTCTTCATTGATATATTTTTTATGCGCTTTTTTTTAGTAAGTCCATGACCCCTTACTTCTTCTCTTATACGAGCCTCTTTAAGAAGCTTTTCGATATCATTTGAAAAGGAGTTTGTCTCTAAAGAATTATTATCTATCCTTATTAATCCTCTCCCAAAAATATCTAGACCTTTAAGAGCTATACTAGGAAGATTTTCACTTTCTGATATAAGATCCCGAAGTTTAAAAAGTCCAGAATGGTAACTTACTAATTTACATTCTTCAAAATTTTTATCTACAAAACATTGTAGCTCTCCAAAAGACTCAATTAAAATTTCTTTTAGAAAAGACAATGTCAACGTTCCTGTTCACATTGATTATCTCAATTATCGTATCAATTCCGTTAAGCGTAGACATCAACAGTTAGCTCATGCTACACCTCATAAATTAAGACATACTGGGGCAACCTTAGCTAGACAGTCCGGCACTTCTTTAGAACTGATTTCAAAAGCCCTAACCCATAGCGATACTACAATCACAAAAACTTATGTGAACACACCGAATGTCATTAAAATGCCTGTTGGGGAAATAGCCTATCGTAAGTTAATTCAAAAGGATACTGCCCTAAATGGTGTCAACAATGAAAAAAGACGCTTCACAAACTAAGTTGCGAAACGTCCAAATCGTTGATATAAAGCGAATATTAACGTTTTGAGAATTGTGAAGCTTTACGAGCTTTCTTAAGACCTGGTTTCTTACGTTCAACCATACGTGCGTCACGAGTAAGTAACCCAGCGCGTTTCAGAGCTGAACGGAAGTCAGGATCTACCTCCAACAATGCACGAGCGATTCCGTGACGGATCGCACCTGATTGTCCAGCGTATCCTCCACCGTTTACGTTTACGATTACATCGTAAGCGCCTTTTGTTTCAGTAACGCCGAATGGCTGATTGATTACTTCACGCAAGTCAGCGTGTGGAATATATTCTTCAACATCTTTTTTGTTTACAGTAATTTTACCAGTTCCTGGTACTAAACGTACGCGGGCAACTGCATTTTTACGACGGCCAGTGCCGATATATTGAACTTGTGCCAATGAATTTCCCTCCTTAAATTAGGTTTGTAATATCTAATACTTCTGGTTGTTGTGCAGCATGTGGATGCTCAGCTTCGCCGTATACGTGTAACTTAGTAAGTTGCTTGCGGCCTAAAGTGTTTTTAGGAAGCATGCCTTTTACTGAATTTTCGATCAAGCGACGAGAATTTTTCTCACGCAGTTCTCCAGCAGTAACAGATTTCAAACCGCCTGGGTATTGGCTGTGACGATAGTAAATTTTATCAGAAGCTTTATTACCAGTTAATTTAATTTTGTCAGCATTGATGACAATTACAAAATCTCCAGTATCCACATGTGGTGTGAATGTTGGTTTATTTTTTCCACGTAGTATAGATGCTACAACTGTTGAAAGGCGTCCCATAGGAACATCAGTTGCGTCTACTACATACCATTTACGTTCTACTTCGCCAGCTTTGGCCATATATGTTGTACGCACGTTTCTTTCCTCCAATTTTCGTTTCGATGTTTGACATACACTTGAGTTTCCGGGGCTCTTGTGGGGCAAACAATACCATTTAACATAATACCTTCTATTCCCTGCAATGTCAATGAATTTATGCAGTTTTCTCACCTTTTTTCAATGATTTTTTGCCCAATTTTCACTGTTTTACAAGTTTTCCTATCTATTCTGACTTTTCTAAAAAGAAACTAATGATCCATCTATCAACAGAATTTTTACATCTCCGATTATTCCGACATTGCTTACTTTTCTTTTAT
Organism: Enterococcus sp. BWT-B8; assembly: GCF_020567625.1. Lineage (NCBI taxonomy): Bacteria > Bacillati > Bacillota > Bacilli > Lactobacillales > Enterococcaceae > Enterococcus > Enterococcus sp. BWT-B8. The sequence continues at coordinate 3,871 of NZ_JAJDJV010000002.1, forward strand.
TATTATAACAGTCCTTTTCTTAATGTCAGCAGGCTTCCTGAGCTGAAAACCACAAATATTTTTTGTCATTTAAACAGCTATTTTCAATTTATTACTATCAATATTTCCCTGATTCTTTGTTCTTTTCCCAGTCTTCAATTGTTAATCCTTTAATAATATCCGTCACTATTTTATCTTTATCAATTCTGGATTTTGGTAATCGTCCTTCTTTTTTCATCCCGATTTTATCCAACACTCGCCCTGAGTTGTGATTTGTTTCATCATATTTAGCAAAGATTCGTTGAAGCTGCAGTTTTTCAAAACCAAATGCCATTAAAAGAATACAAGCTTCCGGCACCAGTCCCTGTCCCCAGAACTTTTTATTTAATGTATAACCAATTTCCGCATTCTTGTTCAGCATATCTACCCGCAGATCAATTGAGCCGATCATTTTTCTATTTTTCTTCAACTCAATCGCATACTTGCCTAATGGATCAGCAATAAAATAATTTGCAATGACTACTTTTGTTTCTGTAAAATCTCTATGGGTAGGAAAAACATACTTGGTATTTTCTTCGTCTGACGCATATTCATGCATATCTCCCGCATCGCTCATGGAAAGCGGGCGCAACAATAACCGTTTACTTTCCAACTGCTGATTTTCAGCTAAAATCAATTTATACTCTAATGTCGCTTCCATTTCATCTTCCCAACTTTCATTTGTTTTATGTCTACTTTAGCGAAATGAGTGCTAAACCTCAAGCGTTGTTCTCCATTATTTTAAGTCATCTTTAAGCTTAACCAAGTATCTTTAATTTATCCCACAGAATGAAGAGGTTCCATCGATGAAGAAAAAATACCTAAATATCTTATTCTTACTAGTAGTTTTATTGAGTGTCAGTTCTGCTTTCTACTATCTGAGATTACAGTCCCCGATAATAAAAGGCAGCGCTGCCAGTCAGGAAACAGCTTTTGAGGTAACACAAACTCAACTGGCCGCTGCCAAAACTTCTGCTAATCAAACGATGATCACCGCTGTGCAGATGGGACCTGAGGATAGTCCATTATACAGCCAGCCCGACAGCAGCAGTGAAGAAATTGCTCTAGTTACTCGAGGCGAGTATATGGAATACTTGGATACTGAAAACGGCTGGTATCACGTGATTGTCAACAATGAATATGAAGGCTATGTTTCCAGCTTATACAGCGAAAAATGTTCAATAGATGTACCAGTCACACCTACTTCTCTGGAAGATGCCGTTGTTGTTCTGAATCCCGGCCACGGTGGTGAGGATACTGGTGCGCTTAGTAACGATGAGTATTATTATGAAAAAGACGTTACCCTTTCTACCGCTCAGGCGATTCAGGAAACACTTGAGACAGCCGGATTTACGGTCATTTTGACTAGAGATTCAGATATTACCGAATCACTGGATGATATTTGTGCGGACAGTATTGATAATCAGGCTGATTTTTTTATCAGTCTTCACTATGATTCAACGGAATATATGAATGATGCTTCTGGAACTACAACCTACTACTATTACAATACCTATAAAGAACTGGCAGAAATAGTAAATGACGCCTTAGCTTCTACACTTCCACTGGAAAATCGCGGCGTTGAAGTCGGAAATTATCAGGTTCTACGTGAAAATACCCGTCCATCACTGCTTTTAGAGCTGGGTTACATGAACAATGACTACGATCAGTGGACCTTTATGACAGAAAGCTATCAACAGCAGGTAGCTGAGGCTTTATTGGAAGCTCTAACAGAGTATATCCAAGCGGCATAACCTAGACAAAACAATTAAAATTATGCTACCCTTCCCCTTTAATTTGAAAAATAAAGGTAAGACACATTTCATATACAGTATTTCTCCATGACTTTTGATTATACTTATCAATAAAAAGTTATGGAGGTTTTTTTATGGAACAATGGATTTCAAAATTTTTAACATACAAAGGAACATATCACAATCTGTCTTCACGAACAATCAAAGCATATAAATCAGATCTTTATCTTTTAAATGACTACTGTACCCTGCAAAATATCAAATTGACGGACGGTATCCTCCCCTTTATCAATGAGCTCAATCATGAGAAAAAACTAAAAGCAACCTCCTTAAAAAGGAAATTAATCACTTACCGCATGTTCTATAGATATTTATTAAATAATCAAGTAGTTGTGAAAAACCAGCAGTTTGAAGGAGCACGTTTAAGTTATCCTATTCCAAAAAAGATGCCAAAAACTCTAAAAATTACAGAAATCAATCATCTTTTATCAACAATGTATGAGCGAATACATAACCCGACAGTCAGCTCTTATCAAAAAGGGAACTGCATACGGGATACTGCACTCTTAGAACTGCTGATTTCAACAGGTATTCGCATCAGCGAAGCCAGCAATATCCAGCTAAATGATTACGATCAATCTGATCACTCACTTTTAATCCATGGAAAAAATCGAAAAGAGCGGTTAATCTACCTTTCCAGCAACGAAGCAGCAGAAGCCATCGCAGCCTATTTAAAAATCAGAGACAGGTTCCATCCTAAAGACAACAGTCTTTTCGTCAATAAATATGGAAAGCAGCTTTCTATCTATGGCATTGAAGATATTTTTTCAAAATACTTAAGGCTGGCAAATATCGAAAGTACCGCAACACCTCATTATCTGCGACACACTTTTGCAACCGAACTATTAAACAATGGTGCCAACATAAGAGAAGTACAGGAGCTGCTGGGGCACTCCAGCATCGTAACCACTCAGATTTATACAGAAGTATCGCTAAAACGAAAACGACATGTGCTGGATACCTACAATTACCGAAATTCAATGAACATAAAAACCTCCAAATAACTATAAATTATTTGGAGGTTTTTAGTATGTTGACTAACAAAGAACATGATTTAATAAAAAAATATTCAGACAATAGTAACGATACACTTGAAAAAATAGAAGAGATAAATGAGATATTCCCAGTGAAAATATCTAGCTATTTATCAAAAATTATTGAGCAAAAAAGTAGTTCAGGTATAGCAAAACAATTTTTACCTGACTCTCTAGAATTAGTTGATAAAGATGGGGTTGGAGCATTTTTTTCTGATGAAATAGAAGTGAGTAAAAATACTTATCAAAAATACCCAAATAGATGTATTATATATACATCATCCACGTGTTTTGCTCATTGTCGATTTTGTAGTAGGAAGGAAAATTGGAAAAAGAATATTCCATTTTCAAAAACAGATTTCGATTTTACTGTAAAAGACATTCGTAGATCCCCTCAAATTGAAGAAGTCTTGTTGACTGGAGGAGATGCATTAACTATTACTGATACAAACTTAGAGTATATGATAAATAGCTTATCTGAAATTGATCATATAAAAATAATCCGACTAGGAACACGCGCATTCACAATGCATCCATCAAGAATAACTGATAAGTTATGCATTACTCTTGAAAAATACAAAAAGCTTGTTATATCTACGCAGTTTAACCACCCAGAGGAATTTACAAATGAATGTATCTCATCAATAAGAAAAATACAAAAAACTGGGATTCCTATTCTGAATCAATCTGTACTTTTAAAAGGAATAAATGACGATATCACTACATTAAGATCCCTATTAACTTGTTGCGCTAGTAATAGAGTTATTCCTTATTACTTATTTCACTGTTTTAAAGTTAAAGGTGTTCAACATTTCCGAACACATCCTCTACTAGGAAAACAATTATTGGATAAACTAATAGGAGAAATTGGCGGTTGGTGGATTCCCAGATACATTCTAATACCTGAAAGTACAGGTGTGAAGGTTCCTGTCTGCCATTATGGAGTCTTACCACAACCGAGTAATTCCGATAGTTTATTTTTGAAAGATTTTAAAAATCGTATCATACCGTATGACTAATTGTAAAACATTAATTCACATGGTTCAAAGGTTTGGGAAGCAAATAAAGACCGTCTATTTGAGTTGTTTCTTTCCAGAAATGGCTCATTATTATATTTTGCTCTTTTTCTATTTAAACAATCTAATTGGTCTTTTGAAAGATAAGCCATCTTATCTACTATTTTTTCTTGCGGATAGCTAAGAAAAGCTATATTAAATTTCAAATAATTTTGAACAATAGGGTCAGGACAACTTTTAGCATATTTTATCGCCATTTTAATATATTTTTCAGTATTTACTACATCATTAGCCAAATTTGAAGCAATAGACATATTTTGATAAATGTAACAATATTGCAATGGTGAGATAGCAAAACTTAATGCTTTTTCAAAGGTAGTCAATGCCCCTTCCTCATCTCCCTTTAGCAGATACCATAGTCCTAAATTATTCAAAGGGAAATGTATCTCTAATAGGTGGTTTTGTTCAAAAATTTTAATAGATTTTTCAAAAACTGGCTTACTATTAATGAAATCTCCATTCATTAGATATTCTATTCCAATATTATTATACGCAGTAGCCAAATATCTAGATACTCTAAAACTCTTTTTAGGATGATTTAGAAAATAATTAATGCTACTTTCTAATATTTCTACACATCTATCAAAATCATTTTCAATCATTTGAATGGAAACACACAACATTTTTTTTGCTTCTTCATCAAAATTGGGATCATTTAAAAAATTAAAATATATTTCTCTTGATTCTAAGTAGCATCCCTCTAAATCATAGGATGAACAAAGAATTTTAGCCTTTTCTAGTTTGTCTACCTCGTTTTCGAATGTAATGGGCGATAATAGTTCAATTGATCTTTGAGATTCATTTAGATAATAATAAGCTTTTGCTATCGTGATTAAATGATGTTTGTAGTTATTATTACTCAGTACTCCCATTTCTTCTTCGCTCATGGTTTCATATAGGAATTTGATTCTATCCATTTCAGATGCTAGATATAGATTTTCAATCAATTCTAATTTCAAGTGTAATTTTTTTATTTTATCTGTTTTATCATAAACTAAACAATTGTCGACTATCTTAATTGCACCAAAATAATCATAGTTTTCTCTCGATAAAGCAGCAAATTTAAGAGAAAATTTGACATACTCTTCATCCAAGTTTAACTTTTTAGTTAAATCTGTACAAGCCTTCAAAAAAATCATTTCATTGTTCAACTCGTTCTTACTTAAAAGATAAGCTTCATATAACTGCTTGTTCAGTCTTCTTTCTTTTACTTTTGAAATGTACGGAACCATTGCAGGGAAATTTAATTTATAAAATCTTTCTGTTTCTTTAATAATGTTTTTTTTAACCAAAGCTTCAAGTGCCTCTTCAAAAGAGTAATCATTAAATTCTTCAATATTACTGAAAAGAGGAAATGGAAGTTTATCATTACTGAGATGTATCATTTCAATAAGCCTCTGTTCAGTTGAAGAAAAACTTTCAAATTGATTCATCATCACAAACTTAAAAGTACTATCTTTATCGAGATCATAAATCGCATCAATATCATTAGTCAATAAGGAAACATAGCCAGGAACTCCTGATGTTAGTTGATAAACTTGTTCTGTCGTATCATCTATTGGGATGTCTTTATCCGGCAATTTCTTTTGAATATATTGAGAAATTATTTCTTTAGAGAATGGTTTAAGGTTAATGGCATTTCCTTTTTGGATCAGTTTTTTCAAAACCCAATCAATATTTTTTCTATCCCCAGTACTATGATCATAGGTAATAAATAACGCCAGTTGAATATTTTTCGCAAGTAACAAGCTTAGAAAACTTCGTATCTCATCATCCATGAATTGGCAATCATCAATAAGTATATATATCATTTCATCACTTATTTTAGAGATTTTTTCTATTATAACCGTTAATTTTTCGAGATACATTTTTTCCGGTCCAGGAAGATCTTGGATTTCTTTTTTATAACTTTTAAAAGATTCCTCTAACTGATTGAGTAGCTTTTCAGGAGAGTACTCAACTCCAACTGGAGCGCCAGGGATTTCTAAACTAATATTCAATCCTTTTATAAATTCAGTTAGTATAGGAATAATTTCTACTCTTTTTTTGATTTTCTGATTTTTTGTTGCTTCTTCAATACCTCTAATAATCGAATTTCTTAATAGTAAATGATTGGATATATCATTATTATCCAAAGACAAATAAATAGTAAAATTATTTTTTAGAAGATTATTTTTTAAGTGTTCGAGAGTATATGTTTTCCCCATTTGATCCGTTCCAGTCAATAATAAATATTTTTCTTTTAAATCTGGATTATAAACTAAGGATTTCACTTCATCGTAAAATCCTTTTTTGTCATAAATAAACTTATCCATTATTTTATTAACCTCCAAATAATTTATAGTTATTTGTATATTATTATACCTGAGAATCGGCAGTTTAAAAACAGTAATTTTTAACATATAAAAAGAAAATAATTTCCTTTTAAAAATTCATATCTACAACAAAACCAAATTCTATTTCTTTTAGAATAAATCTTCGATAAAAACAGCTGGTTATTCTGTAGTAACTCCTAGCCAAAAAGTTAGATTTTCGCTTTAACTTGGGATAGATACTTTATTCACTTTATCCCCTCCTAACTCCCAGGATTACTTCGCTTTCTCACTCATTCTCCATCTGTGTCATATCATTCGCATCTGTTGCTTTCGTTGCCTTATCGGTTATTCCTGAATACCCTGTTAAAAATAAAGCTGCTGCTGCCATCCTTATAAAATATTTTTTCAATTTCATTTTTTTCCCCTCTTCAACTGTGGTAGTTCAAAAGTTACTAACTAAAATGAACCAACTCCCTGATGTTACTGGGGTTTTCGGCACTTTTTGTCTCTCTCCCCTGTTATCTTAGTGGGTGAAGCGAACACTTTATAATGAGCATCATTGAGCTAAAGCTGCTGTTCTGATACGCTTTCTTCCTGCACTTTTTAACGTCAGAACGCTCAATGATGGAGGTTCGTTATCAAGTGCACCAGTTCTTTAGCTGGTTCTTTTCATAGATTCTTTTGAACTACCTCAACTGTTTTGTCAACAACCGGCAATGAAGTATGCCTATGTCTTCCTTCAAAAAAATAAAAACCTAATTGCACTGATTTCAGAAAAATCAGCGTAATTAGGTTAGGTTTAGCTTGTCTCAAACGATCACTATCCTGTTGTTTAACTAAATGTATTATAATGCTTAGATTTCAGAGTGGAAAACCTTTCCCTGTAATTAAAATAATATTTAGTCTTTCATTAAAATCAAAATAGTTTCATTTCTATACAAAAGAACCGACTAATACTTCTGCCTTACTTATTCGAAGTAAGCCTAAACTGTCGAAAGCTCTTCAACAAAGGCAGAGACTTCTGCCTGTTTTCCTTCCTGCAGCAGCTTAACAATTTTACTGCCGACAATCACGCCCGCACAGCTTTTTCTAAAGCGTTGGACATGTTCTGCAGAAGAAACACCAAAACCCGCCAGAACCGGCTTATCGCTGACACTTTGAATATAGGCCAAATGCTCATCCAGCTCTTCCTGATAATTCCGGCCGACTCCTGTCACACCATTTACTGCCACAGCATAGATAAATCCTTCTCCTTCATCGGTCAGCAACTTAATGCGGTCCCTCGGCGTTGTCAAGGCTACCAGAGGAATCAGCGAAATGTCAGTGTCTGTCAGTAAAGGCGTCAGATAATCGCTATGTTCAAATGGCAGATCAGGAATAATCAGTCCTTTGACAGGCGTTTCCTTTAGCTCTTCAACAAATTGTTCCAATCCTAATGAATACAATGGATTAAAATAACTCATAATGACTAAAGGAATCTCTGTTTCAACCGTTTTAAGCAGCTGCAAAATGTCCCGCAGCGTTACTTGCCGCCTCAACGCTTCCAGTCCTGCCTCCTGGATTACCGGACCATCTGCGACCGGATCAGAAAATGGGATACCCAGCTCAATTGCACTGGCTCCTGCTTTCTCCAGCATTTTGATTTCCCCAGCCAGGTTTTCCAGTCCCTGTGCGCCTGCCATTATATAGGGAACGACAATCGTCTGATTGTTCTCCTGCTTTTCTTTCAATACTTTAGTCAACGTTTTCATTGTTCCGCCCCTTTCTCCATCAGTTCCTTGATCTGCTGAACATCCTTATCACCCCGTCCAGACAGACAGACGATAATTTGCTTATCCGGTCCAAGTTCTTTCGCAACCTTTACCGCATGGCTGATTGCATGAGAGCTTTCCAGTGCTGGAATAATTCCTTCGGTACGACAAAGCAAATGGAAAGCCTCCAACGCTTCTTCATCAGTTGCAAAAGCATATTCTGCCCGACCAGATTCATCAAGATAACAATGCTCCGGTCCCAGACCCGGATAATCAAGTCCAGCTGAAATTGAAAAAGCCTCTTGAACCTGCCCAGCTTCATCCTGCAAAAGCTTCATCATCGCACCATGAAGAATACCTGTCCGTCCCCTTGTAATCGTCGCTGCATGTGCGCCGGTTTCCAGCCCCAGACCAGCTGCTTCAACACCGATCAGCCGAACCTCATCATCGATAAACGGATAGAAAATCCCCATTGCATTACTTCCGCCCCCGACACAAGCAACCACTGCATCCGGCAATTTTCCTTCCGCATCTAGAATCTGGCGTCGGGCCTCCTGACCAATCACGCTTTGATAATCTCGGACAATCTCCGGAAACGGATGCGGTCCCAGAACCGAGCCCATCACATAATGCGTATCCTCCACATTTGCCACCCAGTAGCGAAGCGCTTCATTCACCGCATCCTTCAGCGTCTTACTTCCAGAGGTTACACTCTCCACTTTAGTTCCCAGAAGCTCCATCCTAAACACATTTAATGACTGACGAGCTGCATCCACTGCCCCCATAAACACCGTACACTCCATACCGAACAATGCCGCAACCGTTGCAGTCGCCACCCCATGCTGTCCGGCACCGGTCTCTGCCACAATCCTATTTTTCCCCATCTTTTTCGCCAGCAAAATCTGCCCGATCGTATTATTAATTTTATGCGCTCCCGTATGATTTAGATCCTCACGCTTTAAATAGATTTTGGCTCCCCCAACATGCTCCGTCAGCCGCTGTGCATAATAGAGCGGATTCTCTCTGCCCACATACTGCTTTAAGTAATAGTCCAGCTCCTTCTGAAACGCCTCATCTTTCTTTGAAGCTTCGTAAACTTCCTCCAGCTCATTCATTGCATACATTAACGTTTCCGGCACAAACTGGCCGCCGTAATTTCCATAAAATCCTTTTACCGGTTGTTGATACATAGTGCATCCTCCTTCGCTTTTTTCAAAAATTCTCTAATTTTTGCTATATCCTTTTTCCCGTCCGTCTCCACACCGCTGGAAACATCGACCGCGTAAGGACTAAAATAGGCTTTTGCCTGCTGAACATTCTCACTTGTCAGACCGCCGGCAATAAAAACCTTCTTATCTGAAAATAATGCAAGGTCCAATTCTTCCCAGTTAAAAGTTTCACCGTTGCCCCCCGCATATTGTTTTGTCGGTGCATCAAACAGCAGGTAATCGCCACGACACATTTGCTCGAAGACTTGCGGCTCTGTTTCTCTGCCGACAGAGCCCGCCAAAATACAGGGAACAGAAAACGTTCCTTCTGGATACTCTCCATGAATTTGCATTATATCCAATCCGGCAGTTTTAATTGTTTCCTCTACCTCTTCTATTTTCGGAGAAACAAAAACGCCGACTTTTCGAACCCTGTGCGGCACACCCATTGTTATCTGCCGCACCTGTTCAGCCGAGACCCGTCGCTTACTTTCAGCAAATACAAATCCGATATAATCTGCTCCTCCATCTACTGCTGCCATCACTGCTTCCTTTGTTTTCAATCCGCAGATTTTTACTTTCATCTTATCACCTGCAGTTCTCTGACCTTCTCCTGAGAGTCAGCTGCCTTCATTAATGTTTCTCCAACTAAAATCCCTTGATAATGCTGAGCGATTTTTTCTACTTGTTCACCTGTTTCAAAACCGGATTCACTGATATAAACTGCTTTTGTTGTCTGCTTTTTTCCAAGCTCAATACTGGTCCCAACAGACACCTCAAAGGTTTTTAAATTCCGATTATTCACACCGATCAATGGTACCCCAAGTTTTTCAGCAATCGCCAGCTCCTCCAAATTATGTACTTCCACCAGCACTTCCAGACCCAACTTCTGTGCCTTTTCAAGTAATTGCTTCAGATGCTCTTCCGTTAAAGCTGCCACAATCAACAGCACCATCGTCGCTCCGGCATTTCTCGCTCGAATCAGCTGCTTTTCATCAATAATAAAATCCTTGCAGAGAACAGGAACGCTCACTGCCTCGGCAACTTCCCTCAATATATCAATTGAGCCCTTAAAAAATACCTCATCCGTCAGAACAGAAATCGCTGAAACTCCTGCTTTTTCATAGTCTTTTGCCTGCTTCACACTATCTACATTCAGATTGATTGTACCTTTAGATGGAGATGCCCGTTTGATTTCGCCAATCACATGTATATGCTCCGGGTGGTTTTTGACTCGTGCACCAAACGACTCTGTCACTCTAAGAGGCTGCAAATTTTCCAGCTCCATCCCGGAAACTTCTTTCTCTTTTTCCAGCAAAATCTTTTCCAAAAAATCCATATTTATGCGACCTCCTTCTGTACACGAATAAATTCCTGCAGCTTGTCCATTGCCGCACCAGACTGAATGCATTGTTTTGCCAATTCGATTCCTTTTTCAATTGTTCCTGTTTTCCCATTGCTGAAAAAGCCCAGTCCAGCATTTAGAATCACTGTATCCAGATAGGCACTGGACTGATTTTTCAAGACCCTATATAGAATTTCTGTATTTTTCTGAGCATCCCCGCCTTGTATTCCTTCAAGTGGAACACGCTTGAACCCCAGTTCCTCCGGTTCAATTCTCCGAAGCTGAATCTGACCATTTTCCAGCAGCGCATAATGAGTGGTCCCAGCCAATGAGGCTTCATCCAGCCGCCCGCCGCCATTCACTACCACTGCCCGCTTTCTTCCCAGAGAACCCAATGTTTTTGCTGTTTCTTCGAGCAGGTCCAGTCGATACGTTCCCATCAGCTGTGTCTCAAGTGCCACTGGATTTGTTAATGGACCGATTAAATTCAAAATAGTTGGTGTTCCAAGCTCTTTACGAACCTTCATCACATAGCGCATATTCGGATGCATATTCGGTGCAAATAAGAAAGCCAGTCCCACTTCATCCAATAAAAAACTAATTTTCTCCGACGAAAGAGCAATATCCACACCCAGACATTCAAAAATATCTGCACTGCCCGAACAACTGGAAATACTTCGATTGCCGTGCTTCGCCACGGTTACTCCTCCGGCAGCCAGTACGAAAGCAGCTGTCGTGCTGATATTAAAACTCCCTGACTGATCACCGCCAGTTCCGCAGTTATCCATCACATTTTCTTTCTGACTTTGAATTTTACGTGCTTTGCTTTGAATTGTTTCAGCGATCCCAGCCATTTCTTCTGCTGTTTCACCTTTACACTTCAAGGCAGTTAAAAATGCCGCCAGTTGGCTGTCTGTCAATCGTCCTTCAAAAATTTCCTCTGCAACAGTTTTCATCTCACTCTTTGTTAAATGCTGTTTCTGATATATTTTTTCAAATAATTCGTTCATTTTCGTTTCCTCCACATAATTGAATAAATTTTTGTACCATGAGACTGCCTTCTTTTGTTCCTATCGACTCCGGATGAAATTGAAGTCCGAACACCGGATATTTTCTATGCTCAATGCCCATAATTTCTCCATCTTCCTCTGAATAAGCAGTGATTTCAAACGCTTCTGAAACCATTTGCTGCTTGATAACCAGCGAATGGTAGCGAATCACTTCAAACGAGTCGGATAATCCACGAAACAGCTGCCCGCCCTCTTGATTTACTATAGAAGCTTTTCCATGATAGATTTCCTGAGCCTGCTGGATGGTTTCACCAAAAGCAAAGCCAATCGCCTGATGCCCCAAACAAATACCCAAGATCGGTTTTTCTTTATAAAAACGCTGAATTACAGCGACACTTTCGCCAGCCTCCTCCGGTGTTCCCGGCCCCGGGGAAATAATAATACCGTCAGCAAGAGCTGCCTCTTCCATCAAGGTTGGATGATCATTCCTGAGAATTTTTATCTCAGCCGACTGCCCTGCCAACTGAACGAGGTTGTATGTAAATGAGTCATAGTTGTCAATCAGTAAAATCACTTGCCCACCTCCAATAATGCTTTAGCTTTTTGCAGTGTTTCTTCATATTCTTTTTCCGGCTCCGAATCATACACAATTCCGGCTCCTGCTTGTACATAGGCCTTTCTCTTATGGATCACCATAGTTCGAATCGCTATGGCAAAATCAGCCTGATCATTTTTAGATAGATAACCGACTGCCCCGGCATAGATTCCTCTTTTGACAGGCTCTAATTCATAAATCCTTTTCATAGCCCGGATCTTCGGTGCCCCGCTGACTGTTCCAGCCGGCAGTGTCGCTTTCAAAGCATCCATCGCTGTCACACCCTGCTTCATTTTTCCAGTGACTACGGATACGATATGCATCACAAACCGGTATTTTTCAACCGTCATATAAAGAGGGACTTCCACCGTTCCCTGTTCGCTGATCTTGCCGATATCATTTCTGCCCAGATCAATCAGCATTAAATGCTCTGCCCGCTCCTTCTCATCTTGAAGAAGCTCCATTTCCAATCGTTTGTCTTCTTCGACGGTGTCGCCTCTTTTGCGTGTTCCGGCAATCGGATTCGTTGTAGCTGTACCATTCCTGGCGCTGACCAGCCGTTCCGGTGAAGAGCCGATAATAAAGGTTTCCCCAAAATCAATAAAGTAAAGATACGAGGAGGGGTTTTCAACTCGCAGCCGCCGATAATAATCAAAGGGTTCATTGTGACACATTGCTGTCAGCCGCTGAGAAGGAACCATCTGAAACATATCTCCTTTTGTAATGTATCCTTTGACTTTTTTGACCGTCTCTTGAAAGGCCTCTTTTGTAAAATTACTAGTATAGCTCATCTTCTGTAATTGAACTTCTTTCGTTTCTGCCTCACTCGGAAGTTGCAGGTCTTTCACTATTTGTTCAAGTGCCGCCTCCAGTTGCTCAGGTGTTCTTTGAGAGTAACTATCTGACTCAACTAGACACAGACACTCATTCAAATGATCAAAGATCAGAAAAGAATCAAACAGATAAAAATGAACATCTGGAAGTCCTAGTTCATCCGTGGGAATTCGCCCCAACTCCTCATAATTGGTAACGACATCGTAGCCGACATAGCCCAAGCCACCGCCGTGGAACGGAAGCTTTTCATCTTCATCCTCTGATATCAGAATGTACTTCTCTAATTCTTTCAGCGGGTCCGTCACCTGATATGGAGAACTACCAGTAATGGAAAATTGCTGACCGCTGACCGTCATTTCTTTAACCGGATTCCACGCAATAATCGTGTGCCGCCCCTGCTCTTTATCTCTGGGAATACTTTCCAGCATACACTTATTCTTTCCCTGAATTCGTAGAAACGCTGAAACAGCTGTTAAATGATCCGCCTGTAATTTTTTAGTTTTCTGCATCTTCTTTTTCCTCCTTCTTTCCGTTCATCTATTCGATCCAAACTGAATGCTTCCTGGGATATTCAATCGCTTCAAAGGTTTCACAGTATCTGTACCGAACAATGCAAAAAGCCCTCAGAAAACAAACCTGCTGTTTTCTGAGGGCGAATAATATTCATCCACGGTACCACCTCACTGAAAAGAATTTTATCAATCCTGTGAACGACCCGAAAAAAACAAAAAACCCCCAAACCATAAAAAAGCTATGGTTTGAGGGTGAAAAGTCACGGTGCCACCTCAATATTGAAAGAATCATTCTTTCCTCTCTATCAGTCGTCTATCAACGACCTTTCTCTGTAACGGGAGTCCCCGGAAATGCCTACTCTGGTTCAACATTTCGCTCGAAAGTCCATTCACAATTCCTTCCCTGCTGATTTTCACCACCATCAGCTCGCTGTAAAGTACCGGATATTGCTACTCCTCTTTCTCAAAGCTTCACTATTGTTCCTCATTATATTCTCATTTATCTGCTGTGTCAACATTTTTCCATTAAACAGATGAATCAGGAAAAACCTCAGATACAACAGGTTTTAGAAAGACCACAGATTAACTGTGTACCCCACCTGCTGCATTCTCTTTGATGATTTCCACAATTGTTTTCACAGCAGCCTCCATCGCCTCCGCTGTGATAAACTCATACTGTCCATGAAAATTTTCTCCTCCGGCAAATAAATTAGGCGTAGGCAAGCCCAAATAAGAGATTTTCGAGCCGTCCGTTCCACCGCGAAATGGAGCAATCAGCGGTTTGATCCCCAGATTATTCATTGCTTTCACAGCCAGCTCGACAGGCCGCATGTCCTTTTCAATAATCTCCTTCATGTTGTAGTACTGATCGACAAACGTAATAGTACATCTTGGACGATCCAGCTGCCCATTCACTTCTTCGACTCTTTCCTGAAGAAATTGTTTCCGTGCAGCAAATTTCTCCTTGTCATGATCACGAATAATATAGGTCAGCTCTGCATGATCCAAGGTTCCTGAGAAGCGATTCAACAGGTAAAATCCTTCATAACCCCTTGTTTTTTCAGGTACTTCATCAGCCGGCAGCAATGCATCGATCTGTTCTCCAACTTTAATTGCGTTAACCATAAGACCGTATGCTGTTCCCGGATGCACACTGGTTCCTTCAATTTCAATCACAGCTTGAGCGGCATTAAATGTTTCATACTCAAAGCTGCCGACTCTCCCGCTGTCCACCGTATAAGCAAACGTTGCCGGGAAAGCAGCCACCTCGAAGCGGTCAGCCCCTCTGCCGATTTCTTCGTCCGGACCAAATGCAATCCAGACATCTCCACGACTGATCTCAGGATGCTCAAGCAGATAGATCACAGCTTCTATGATTTCCGCAACTCCTGCCTTGTCATCAGCACCCAGCAGTGTTGTACCATCGGTCGTAATCAATGTCTGTCCCTTGTAGTCTTTTAAATTGGGGAATTCTTCCACCTTCATTGTAAGACCCAATTCTCTGTTCAACAACACATCCTGACCATCATACTCAGGAAAAATCTGAGGTGTAATCCCCTCTGCTTCAAAATCTGCCGTATCCAAATGCGCAATAAACCCAATTGCCGGAATATCTGTCGTTGTATTTTTAGGCAGTCGTGCAGTCAAGAAACCATTCTTCTCATTATAATGGATATCTGATAAGCCCAGCTCTGACAGTTCCTTTTCAATCACCCTTGCCAGCTCGATCTGACCCGGTGTTGTCGGAATCGTCTGACTGGCTGCATCGGAACGTGTATTTACTTTTACATATCTGATAAAACGATCCACTAATTGACTCACTGTTTTCCTCCGTTCATCAGAACATGTCTGAAAACTCCAAAAACGAAATTTCCAGACATGCTCTGCTTATTATTTTCTATTCTTCAATGTAGGCTGTGCGCAGATTAAAATAATCTCCATATAAATGATAACTGATCCCCTTCACTGTTGGATTGATCAGATAGTTGGAGGCGCTTTGGTAAATAGGAACCTGCGCTGCATCTTCATCCAGTAAAATATCTTCTGCTTTTTTATAATCCTCAAATTGTACATTTGGAGAATTAGCATCTGTCGTTTTCGCCTGATTCACCAGTTTGTCATACTCAGCATCTTTATATCCTCCGTAATTGTATGCAGAGCTGCCTTCATACAAGTTGAAATACGAATCCAGATCACTGCTGCCGGCAATCCAGCCTGACAGAGACAATTCGTACTCTTTGTCTTTACGGGATTGAGTAACATTATTTTTGGGCTGTGCAGAAATCGTAACTTCCAAGCCCTCAAGATTTTCCTGCAGCTGACTTTGAACATATTCAGAAATTTTCTTACCCTGTTCATCATCGGATGCCAGTAATGTTAATTTCACTGTTTTACCAAGATCAGACTGAGCCTTTTTCCATTCTTCTCTTGCTTTCTCTACATCATAAACCAGATGATCACCGCTGTAAGCTCTGAAATCTTCTGAAGTATCCGGATTTGTGTAAAGGTTCGCCGGGATTAACCCATTTAACGGTTTTGAACCGTCATTTAACACATTGGTTGTCAGTGCTTCTTTATCAATCGCCTGTGCAATTGCTTTTCTCAAGTGCAGATTCGCTAAAGGCGTACCTTCTTTTTTGTTAAAATCAAGAAAATAATTGGCCACATCTGAATAGCTGATATAGCCCGGATCATCGCTGTACTGTGCAACATACTGTCCACTGATTCTGGTTAGATCCAGCTCACCGGTCTGATACAGATTAATCCCTGTATTTTCTTCCTTAACGGTTGTAACATCTACTTCTTCCAGCCTCACTTCGTCAGCTGCATAATACTCAGGATTCTTTTTCAGTGTCCAGGTATCAGAAGAAATTGTCCAGTCGGCAATTGTAAACGGTCCGCTGTAAATCAGATGCTCACTGTCAATCCCATAATCTTCGCCCTGTTCTGTAACGTATGCTTCATTTTGAGGTGCCAGCCAACCAATGGAGACCACTGAAAGGAATGACGGCTGTGCCTGATCCAAGGTCACAATAAATTGATTGTCCTTCGCTTCAATACCCATTTCATCAACCGATTTTTCACCTGTACGAATCGCTTTGCTGTTCTTCACGTTATCCAGCAAATACGCATTAGGTCCGATTGTTTCAGGAGTGACCAGACGTTTCCAGGAGTACTCAAAATCTTCAGCAGTAATTGGTTCCCCGTTGCTCCACTTAATATCGTCTCTCAGTGTAAATGTATAAATCAGACCATCCTCACTAATATCTAGTTTTTCCGCCAATCCTGGAATTGGTGTGCTGTCATCATCAAAACGATAAAGTCCTTCAAACAGATGCTGAATCATTGTAAATGTATTTTTGTCCATTGCCTGCGTTGTATCCAGTGTTGAAATCGGAGCAGGAGAACTGATTTTAATTTTCTGTTCCACACTGCTTGCTTCCTTATCTGTCGCTTTTGTTGATTCTGATGCTGTTCCGCCGCACGCACTCAATAGTAGTGCTAAAGCAGCCAACCCTGTTGCAATCACTCGTTTTTTCATACTTATTTCCTCCTTCATTAACTATGCTACCCATACTTAAAATTCTGTTCCCTGCTGCGATGCGAATCGTATTTTCATCCAAAAATGTAACAAAAAAGCCCTCATCCTTGTAAAAAGGACGAGAGCTTAAGCTATCGCGGTACCACCTTCATTGACTGTAAAAAAGTCCACTCTATCAGTACAAACATACTGAGGTGCTGTAACAGGCACTCCTGTATTGGCTTAAATATTCAACCAATCTGTTCAAAGGCCATTTTCTTCCTCAGCATCACTATCTCTTTCCACCAGTCGAGACTCTCTTTAAGCTGTCTGAAAAATACTTTCCTTCTCATCACATTTCTATAGATAACATGTTACTGAGAATATTAACAGATAATTTTTTAACAGTCAATTCATTTTAAACCATTATTTCATTAAAAATTTTAATGGATTAGTCAAATGCTTTCGTGACATCTTCGATCATTAAATGCGTAGACTCAAGTCCGCCGCCGCTTAGATACCAGACATCCGGCTGCAATGTGATTACTTTTCCGTTTTTACCTGCATTTGTTTGCTTGATGAGTTCATTTTCAGTAATATTATTGTTTGTTTCATCTCCGCCAATCGCCTGTGTCCGATCCACAACAAACAGAATATCAGGATTTTTTTCCAGTACATATTCATAAGAAACGCTTTGACCATGAGTAGAAGCTTCGATCGCATCATCTGCCTGGGCAAAACCAAATGTATCATGAACAATACCAAAACGAGATCCTTCACCATATGCAGACAACTGACCTTCATTCAACAGAACAACCAGTGCTTTCTCACCGGATGCTTCCGCTTTTTCTTTCAACTCTGCACTCTCAGTTTCCAGTGAGCTGATTTCTTTTTCAGCTTCATCCTGTTTATCAAAAATCTCTGCAAGTGTTTTGATATTTTGTTTTGTTGAATTCCATGTATCAGACGCATCTACTGAAAGATAGACCGTTGGCGCAATTTTGCTCAGGTCCTCTTTGAAATCACTTTGGCGACCGGAAATAATAATCAGCTCCGGCTGTAGTTCATTGATTTTTTCCAAATCAGGTTCTTTGATGCCGCCTGTAGATTCTACATCTGCATATTTATCAAGATATTTGGGAAGACTTGAAGTTGGTGCACCAATAACCATATCACCGACACCCAGCGCATCCAATGTATCCAGTGAACCATTATCAAATACAACGACTTTTGTTGGATTTTTCGGTACTTCAACAGTGCCGTCCGAATCCTTCACAGTAAGGGTTGTTGCTTTTTCACTGCTCACAGCTGTTGAAGAATCTGTCGAGCCTGATTCCTGGCCATTTCCGCATGCTCCTAATATCAATACTGCAGCAACTGAAAATACTGCAAATGCTAAAATTCTCTTCTTCATTTCGTTTCCTCCAACTTTGTATTTTCTTTTATTACGGTCTCTTAAAACCTGATACACAGTGTTTCAAAAGCAGCTTCTTTGACAATAAGCCGAAATTATTGAGAATTACTATTTTATATAAAATAGATGTTTCCTCATGAGACACTCGTCACAGTTTAGGTCATATAAGTGATGATCAATACCTGCCTAGTGCTTACTTCTGGAACGCCGTTTATTCAGTCTTAGGGGACTCAAACAGACTTTTGTCACAGACCCTCTATCAAACAGTGTTATTAATCGTTGCTTAGCTAAAATACATACAGAATCGTTTTCCCTCTATTTCACAGATACGAATAGTCATATCATATAACTGATTGAGCGTTTCCGATTGAATCATTTCCTCCGTCGTACCGTGAGCGAATAACTTTCCGTCTTTCATTGCGACAATTTCATCTGCATAGCTGGCCGCAAAATTGATATCGTGAAGTACGATGATAACTGTTTTCCCAAACTCATCAACCAGCCGCCGCAAAATCTGCATCATCTGCACCGCATAATTCATATCCAAATTATTTAACGGCTCATCCAGCAAAATATAGTTGGTATCCTGAGCAATCACCATAGCAATGTATGCTCGCTGCAGCTGACCGCCGGATAATGTATCAATCATCGTATCCGCCAGATCAGTCAGACCGAGATGCGCCATTGCTTCATCCACTTTTAGATGGTCTTCTTTGTTCAGCCGTCCTTTTGAATAAGGAAAACGCCCGAAACTGACCAGCTCTCTGACTGAAAGCTTTAAATTGATACTATTTGCCTGTTTCAGAATCGACAGTTTTCGAGACAGTTCATTCTGTTTCCATGTCTTTACTTCATTATGATCCAGGTAAATTTCTCCTGTATCTTTCGGAATCAATCGGCTCATCATGGAAAGCAATGTACTTTTGCCCGCTCCATTTGGTCCAATAAAAGCCGTCAGTTTTTGCTCCTCAACGGGCAATTTAATTTCTGAAACAACGAACGTATCGCCATACTTCTTTGAAACATTTTTTATTTCAATCATTTCTGCTGCTTCCTTTCATGAATTATTTTCCCGATAAAGTAAACACCGCCGCCAAATTCAATGACAATACTCAGTGTTGTATTTAATGCAAAAACCTGTTCAACCAAAAACTGACCGGATACCAGCAGGAAGATCGACAGCAGGCTGCCGCAGATAAACAGCTCTCTGTGACGATATGTGCCCATCAGCTGATAGCTCATATTCGCAACAATAAATCCTAAAAAAGTCACCGGTCCAACTAAAGCAGTCGAAAGACCCACAATCCCGCTGACTGCAATCAAAATCAGCAATTGAAACCTTGAAATATCAATTCCCAGATTTGTTGCCTGATCATTTCCCAGATGAAGAACATCCAGTGAATGACTTTGACTCCACAAAAATCCCGCAAAAATGACCATTAAACCAGCTGCAATCAGCAGATAATGACTATTTACATTGCCGAAGCTGGCAAAAAGTTTCCCCTGCAGCAAATCATATTCATTCGGGTCCATCACTACTTGAAGAAAGGTACTGATACTGCTGAAAAACGTTCCGGCAATCATCCCAATCATCAGCAACAGAAAAAGATCATTTTTCCCTCTGCCAAGCAGAAATTTTGAAAGCAGTACGCTGATACTCATCATCAACAGAATATTTCCCAAAAATTGAGGCAATGATTCTTTCCCTAATATTGCCTGCCCTCCTAAAAAGAAAAACAGTGTGGTTTGAATGAAGACATACAACGAATCCAGACCTAAAATATTCGGAGTCAGAAAATGATTCTGTGTCATTGTCTGAAAGCTGATGGTTCCAAACGCTGAGCCGATACCCACCAAAGCAAATGCCGCTAGTTTTTTCCCTCGTAAGGCAAGCGCAAACGACCAGTTCCCATAGGTTTTATAGGTTAAATAAAAGAAACAGATAAGAACGACTCCGATTCCCAATAATACGAATGTCGTAATGGGAGACTTCACTATTTTTTTCAAGCTGTCCTCCTCCTTAATAAAAGGAAGATAAAGATCAGACTGCCAATAACACCAACAACGACACTAACTGGGATTTCATAAGGCGCAATAACAATACGTGCTGCTACGTCACAAATCAGCAGAAAAATACTGCCGCCAACTGCCGTAATCCACAAAGTATTCTTCATATGATCTCCATAACGCATCGATACCAGATTCGGAATAATAACACCCAGAAAAGGAATGCTTCCCACCATAATCAGAACAACTGCACTTGACAATGCCACAATACTCAAACCTAGAAGCTGTGTCTGCCGATAATTCAAACCAACACTATGTGACATGTCTTCCCCCATACCAGCAATCGTAAAGCGATAGGCAAAAAAATATACGATGACTAACAACGGAAGGGTTAGATAAATCAGCTCATAGCTGCCCTTCATAACTGTGGAAAAATTTCCCTGCAGCCAGGAAGACATATTTTGAACCAATTGAAACTGATAGGCAAAAAAAGTCGCAATCGAACCGACGATATTTCCGAACATCACACCAATCAACGGAATCATCACCTGATTCTTCGGTGGTAAGAACCGTGTCAGCGAAAGAAAAATCAATGTACCGCCAAAAGCAAACAAAAAAGCGATTAATGAACGAAACAGCAGCGGTGCCGTGGGGAAGAAAATCATGACAACCAGTATCCCGAGTCGTGCACTATCCATTGTTCCCGCTGTACTTGGCGAAACAAATTTGTTCTGCGTTAAATGCTGCATAATCAATCCAGAAACACTAATCGTACTTCCTGCAATCATTAAACTGACTGTTCTGGGAATCCGAGTGGTCAGCAACACCAGCTTCTGTTCAGAATCCCATTGGAAAAGCTGGGTAAAAGAAATATCCTTCACACCAACAAAAATCGATAGCAATGCTAAAAGGAGTATAAACAGAAATAGACCTACTTTTTTCATGCATGAGCTCCTTTTTCTAATTGAGAATGATTTTCATTCTTAACAACTAGTTTATGTGATATTTTTTGGAAAAGCAACTATTTTTCGGTATATTCTTATTTTTAGTAATCAATTGACCTACTTCGGATAGTAGTACATAAATCCCAATATATAAACTTTTTATGCTATACTTCAAGAGAATGATTCTATGTTTGAGTAGATTTTACATAAGTATTTTCATCATTTTACTATTTGTATAACCATGACAAAAGGACTGAAAGAAACCGAAAAAGAAAAGCTTATTGAGGACTTGTGTACTCTGCTTCCATAATAGAGTCCAATACGGGTAATAAACGAAAGGAGCTTTTTTATGACAGATGAACTGCAAAAACACCTGGACAGTTCCCTTTACGGCACACCCAGGATCAAGCCAGATGAACAAAAAAAATACATGGGAACTTTTAAAGAACGCTGCTATGTCACGATGACTATCGCTCAAATGAAAAATCAAACCGATAGAAAAAACTTTCTGACAGAGCTGAAAAAGTATTCTGACGGTACTGTCCTATTGAACGGAAAAATGGACATCTCCCTACAAACTACCTATATAAAACTAATTAAAGCACAGGGAAATCGCTTTACAATTGTGAGTGAAGCAGAAAACAGCGGAAATCAGTCATTAGGTCTGATTATTGCCGCTTCAGAAGCAGTAGATGAAGAAGAAATCGATATTGAAAAGAAATATCCGCAGTCTGACGACAAACAGGATACAAAAGAAGCCGAACAGAAAAAAAGCTTTTGGAAGAATTTGTTTAAATAGGCTGCAGCAGTCAGGAAAGATTTCCGGCAAAAGCTCTATTCTTCCCAAAAAAAGAATAGAGCTTAGCAACATATACATAAATAACGGGACTGTGACATAAGTATGTCTGAGATCTCTAAAACCGAATAAACGGTGTTCCAAAGCCCCTCCATGCTTCGAGGATCGGAACGAAGTGAGAACCGTAGACGCAGAAAAACGGATACAGCGTAATGTTTTGTCTCGAGAATCGTTAGACTCGTAGAGACAGCAGTTCTGGAAATAAGTCGAACTATACTGAAAATATGAGTAGCTATTTTCGTATAGTCCGACTTATTGACATAAATCACTACGATTGACTCGTCAGAGTAGATGATGCATGTTACCTACCTGGTTCTTGAGACAGAACACTTCTGTCACAACCTCGTTATTTATATAATAGATTCTTTTATTAACACTTACAATGCTCCTGCTGCCTCCTTATCCAGAATAACAGTTAAATTAGGATGCAGCTGCAAAATAGAAGCTGGTCGATCTTCTCCTATCGGGCCTGTTAGTACTCGACTAACCATCTCAGCTTTCTCTGCACCATTAACAATCAATACAAGATGCTTCACTCGCATGACACTGACTGGTCCCATCGTTACAAATTCCAAGCCTTTTTCCATCATCTCCGGAACAAACCAAGACTCTTCTCCTGTAACAGTTACTTTGTGCGTAAGAGTGTTAAAGGTGGTTGTTCCCGGCATATTGCCGCAGAAATGTCCATCTTTACCCAAACCAATCAGCATTGCGTCCAATCCGCCAGCTTCTTCTATTGAGCGGTCCTGTGTTTCGTAATTTTCAAGTGTCAAAGGATGGATGTTTTTTTCATCAATTCCTGCAGGTGTTAAGTACAGCCTTCTTAAATCACTCATAGTTATTCCTTCTTTTTGACCCTCTACAGGAATCTCATCAAAATTATAGTAGTGAACATTATCATAATTGGAACTTCCTTTGACCACCTTAACCATTTTTTTATAGACCTTCACTGGTGTATTTCCTCCAGTAATAGACAGATTCACTCGCCCGGTTTTTGCCATATGACCCAATAAAATATTTTTTGCTGTTTCACTCATCGAATTGAAATCGCTTTCAACGATAATCTTCATGTAAACACTCCATTTCTGTCTTATATAAGATAATTGTAGACTATGGGAATATTCCCATGTCAAGATGAAAAATTAGACAATGGAGATGACACCCCCCTCCATAGCTAGCATACAAAAAAGTCCGAAAGAAATCCCCTCGATTTCTTTCGAACTCAATTTAAATCTGCCTCTCATCGTTCTACCAGTCGATAATAAACCTTAGAAGTTCGCCAGTAGATAATGAAATAGCTCAGAGCAAAGACTGCAATACAGACTGCCGTCGTCAACAGCAGTAATGACGTATTCGTCAGACCAAACAGAACAAGCAGTTTCCTGATCATCGGAAAAGCAAAAGTCAGATGAATGACTGCAACTGTAATTGGCAGGAAGAAAACCAGCAAGATCTGATACTGAATTGTTTTATGAACTTCTTTGCGGCTAAGCCCAACCTTCTGCATAATTTCAAAACGATCGTGATCATCATTTCCTTCTGAAATTTGTTTATAGAAGATAATCAGAGTTGTCGCGATGATAAAGCTCAGCCCAAAAATCACTCCAATAAACAGAAATCCCCCTAATACAATGCGGTTCTCTTCTCTGTCCTCATCTATAGAAGAAACAGTCACATCCTCTTCTTCTCCGGCTTTTGCTCTCAACTCTGTTCTTAAAGCCTCTGTCATTTTCAGCCGCTGCTCCAAGGAACCATCCAGTTGAAAGCTAATAGTACTCTCTGAATCAGCAGTAACAGTATAAGAACTGTCCTGAAAATCTTCAATAATTTTTGCGAGGATCTCGTCATATCTTTCGTCTGAAACAAACATTAGAAAAGAGTTTGAGCTTTCGTCCTCTGTTTTAGGCGCCATACTGAAATTATCCAACACCTCATTCACAAGAAAGACCTGCGTTCCGATTTTAAACTCTTGTGACGTATAGTCTCCGTAGAGAGGATATAGCAGAATGTCTTTTCCGGTTAGTTCAATGTTCTCTCCTTCCACGCGGTTATACTCGCTTAGTTTAAGTAATTGGAATCCTCTCATATCTTTATAGTTGCTGAGTGTTTCTTTAGCCGGAACAAATGTATCTTCCTTAGCCTTGAACATAATGATTCCCTGTGATGAATGAACATATTGCAAATCCTCCACAGAAAGGTTATGAGCTTCAGCAGCAGCATACAATGATTCTTTTACTTCCTCTATAGGCAGTGCGGTCTCTATTGTATTTTGAAATGGATTTCTGTTGCGAATGATGTCCTCCCGCCCCACATAAAGAGAAACTGTTGAAGAAATGGTTACCAGCGCCATTGTACAAAGGATACAAATACTTGCCAGTCCTGCACCATTTTGCTTCATTCGAAAAATCATTCCTGAAACAGAAATAAAATTAGACGGTTTATAATAGAACGAATTGTTCCGCTTCAGCAATTTCAAAATAGTAATACTGCCGGTTACAAATAAGCTGTATGTCCCGATAATGACCAGAATTACTGCGATAAAAAATTGCGTCAACGCTTCCAAAGGGGATTGAATAGTCAACGAAATAGCATATCCGCTGCCTAAACAAATAATCCCTATCAGAGCAAACAGCCATTTAGCTTTCGGCTCCTTCTCTCCCGATTTCGCCTGCTCCAACAATTCAATCGGCTTTGTTTTCCTTACCTGCCACATATCATAAAGAAAGGTACTTAAGAAAATTCCGGTAAACAACAGCAGAACTCTTAGTACAGAGGAAAAAGATAAATCAAAGTCAAATTCGTCCCCAAATGCTGTTATCTTTTTTAATATTAAAAACGTTAATTTAGAAAAAATAATTCCTGAGACTATTCCCCCAACCATAACAAGTAAAAATACATAGAAATTTTCAAACAGCATCATCACTGTCAGATTTTTTTTATCCATTCCCAGAATGTTATAGAGTCCCAGTTCCTTCTTTCTTCGTTTAATCAGAAAACTATGCGTGTAGAAAGTAAAAATCACCGAAAAAATCATGATGATTTTGCTTCCCAGACTAAACATCATTTTTACAGACATTGCCTGCGGGAGAGTATTCATTCCTTCATTATGAAGCATCACCTGCATGATAATATTTAAAATAACTGTAAACACCGTCGCCAGAATAAAAGGAAGATAGACAGTTCGGTTCTTCTTTAAATTATTGTATGCTAAACGTAGGTACAGCATCTCCATCACCCCTTCGCCAACAGTGTCGTCATTGTTTTAGATATTTCATCCAGCAATTGTTCATTTGTCTTCTGCCCTCTGTACACCTGATGGAAAATCTGGCCGTCTTTCACAAATAGAATTCGATTTGCTCTACTGGCAGCAAGTGCACTGTGGGTTACCATTAAAATCGTCTGATTCTGCTGGTTAATCTCCTGAAAAAGCGTCAGCAGGTTTTCTGAACTTTTAGAATCCAAGGCTCCTGTAGGCTCATCTGCTAAAACAACCTGCGGCTTCGTGATCAATGCCCTTGCTACTGCCACCCGCTGCTGCTGTCCTCCTGAAATTTCATAGGGATATTTTTCCAGAAGCTCTCCAATTCCCAGAATCTCAGCTAAAGGAAATAAGCGTCTCTCCATCTCACTGACTGCTGCTTTCGACAGTACCAACGGCAAAAAGATATTATCCTTCACAGAAAAATTATCCAGCAAATTAAAGTTTTGAAAAACAAAGCCGAGGTTCTCCCTCCGAAACGCTGCCAAATTCCCTTCAGGAATTTCTGTAATATCTTTTCCCTTCAATAATACCGATCCTTGTGTCGGTATATCCAATGTTGCCAGGATGTTAAGCAGGGTACTCTTCCCTGATCCTGATTCCCCCATAATTGCTATGTATTCTCCTTCTTCTACTTGAAAAGAAATATCTTTCAGCGCAGTTACCTGATTTCCGCCAAAGCGGGTCTGATAAATTTTTTGTAAGTGTGTCACTTCAAGTATTGCCATAGTATGTCCTCCTCTGCCTCATTTGAGTAATCGGCTGTTTCTCATTTCCCATATTAAACAAAACAGCAGCCAAAGACTACTTACACTTTAGCTGCCATACTTACAATGCTGTAAGGTTCATTCAATTTGATAGAGATGCTGGCTCAAATCCAGCCAGACCTTTGTCCCTTTACCAACCTCCGACGTAATATGGATAGTATGACCCAGACTTCTCATTACTTCGTCACTCATATACAATCCAAGTCCCGATGCTTTTTGATGATTATGTCCGTTATACCCTGTATACCCTTTTTCAAATATTCGCTGTCTATCCTCAGGCAAAATTCCGATACCGCTATCTGCAATAATAAGCTCCTTTGAATTCTCGGGATTGGCATAAATACGAATACCGCCGCGTTTGGTATACTTAATTGCATTTATCAAAATCTGCTCCACTACAAACTGCAGCCACTTTTTATCACTGATAACCGACTGCTTGGTCTCCTGAAAAGAAAACGATAGATTCTGATAAATAAAAAACGTTGCATACTTTTTTACCGTCTCTTTAATGAGACGATCAATGTCTATCGTCTCAAAAACAAAATCAGTCTCTGTATGATTTAGACGCAAATACTGAAGCATCATGTCCAAATACTGATCAATTTTAAACAATTCCTGTTTTAACACTGTATGATCCAGCTGATTTTCCTGCATTTTTAAATTCAAAACAGCCAATGGTGTTTTAATCTGGTGACTCCACAAGCTGTAATAGTCCATCAGCTTGTGGTTAACTCGCTTAGATTCCCCAATCTCCTGCCGGTATTCTTTATCTAGACTGTGCAGCATTTCTTCATAATCCTCTTCAAGCAATGTACTGCCGCGTTTCCTATCCAGCACATGAAGCTTTACAGCTTTCTTTCTGCCGTCCAGCTGCTGATGTTTTGAATAATATCGATAGAATTGTACTGCGGCAATGACTGCCAGCAGAAAAAAGGAAAACAGCAGCGCATCACTATACGCTTCAAAAGAAATATCATGAAGGAAAAACGTTACGCCAAAAATTAAAATAAATCCCATGTATGTCAAAAGTGCAATCTTCTGATCCAACAGATAACGAATAAACACTCTCATGTCATTCTTCCTTTCCGAGATAGTACCCTTTCCCCTTTTGCGTTTGAATAAATACATCTAGTCCTATATCACTGACTTTCTTTCTAAGTCGCGCTATGTTCACCGAAAGCGTGTTGCTGTCGACAAACGCTTCATTTTCCCAAAGCTTCTCCATAATCAGCTCTTTCGGCACTACTTTTTCCGGCTGTCGAAACAGCATATCTAAAATTTTTGTCTCATTCATTGTCACGGGAACACATTGTTCTCTACAGCAAACTTCAAAATCCTCAAGATTCAGGATATAGTCGCCATAGTTCAATGTCCGAACTTCTACCATCACAACATTTCTTCGCATAATTGCCTGAATTTTTGCGACAAGCACTTCCAGGTCAAAGGGTTTTGCAATAAAGTCATCCCCACCCATATTCATTGCCATAACAATATTCATATTATCACTGGCAGAAGACAGGAAAACGATTGGAACAGCTGACTGTTTGCGAATTTCTGTGCACCAATGATAACCATTATAAAAAGGCAATGAAATATCCAAAATTACCAAATCCGGCTGGAAAGCCTCAAACTCAGCCAGTACATATTGAAAATTTTCAACTGCGAGTACCTCAAAGTTCCATTTTTTCAGATAAGCAGACAATGTTTCAACAATCTGTCTTTCATCTTCAACAATAAATATCTTTTTCATAAGCTTTTCCCTCCACTCAACGCATCCGATAGTCTCAGCTTCACGTTTCTTCCAAAGCTGTTTCTTCAGCCTGTTCTTATCACAAGCTTACTTCTAAATCTGCAGCTCTGCCAACAAAATTTTCTTCAGCTCATCAGCTAAATCTTTTTTAGTGTACCATAAATTATAGAGAATATAATGGGACCGAGGGAGGAAATCAGTTGGTACGAAAACGCCGCTTTTAGCTTTTTTCCCACTTTTCAAGTGTATGTCTCTCACAAATAATTTTCTTCCTGCAGCCTAATTTCCTTGTATTCATCGTTCCCCATCTGTTTTAATACTTTCTTTTTTTACCTTCAAAGAGATGGATGATTTAGACTCTAATCAACATTAAAAATAAAAAAACAGCTTAGTTCCTCTTACAAAATCCCAGAGAAACCAGCTGTTTCAATAATGCTGTCTTATTTATTCTGTATATTCAAGTATCACCCGTTCATTCAGCGGCTGTGTTTTTCTATTGTTGTGAGAATACAATTTTTTAAACGATTCAATCTGCTCTGCTGATACTTCTACAGGATTCTTCATTACATACCATTCTACATTTTCATTTAATGGCGGAGTAGTTAAAGAACCAAGGTAATGGTAGTAGCTTTTATTTGCCGGAATCATATCCTCCAAATCAGTGATAGGATCTGTTTTTTCATTATTAACATCGTCAAGAGCTTCCTGAAATCCTTTGTTTTCAGCTCCTTCTTTAAAGAACACGCCAATTACAGCAATACGCCCATCTTGGGCAATGTTAACAAAGTGTGCTTCTAAAGGATAATGCTCTCCGTCAACTGTATGTTCACTTTCTGCATGAAAATGAAATTGTGTCAGAGCAAAATTACGACCATTTATCACTGCTTCACCACCAGCAGTAAATTGAATACTGTGACCGTTATTCTCTGCTTTGGTGATATCTATTCCATAATCCAGCTCAATTGTTCCTTTATCCGGCATCATTGCTTCTGCCTTGCTGCTTGGAATATCGATTGGGGACTGCATATCTCCTGCTGTAAACTCCCAATTTTCCTGATCATCATAGTCAAGGTGCTCTTCGGCTTCCTTTTTCTCACTGCTTTCTGTAACAGCTGCAGTGCCTGATTCTGATTGTGAAGCGGTTGTTTTTTCTGTTCCACAGCCTGTGATAGAAACACTCACTCCAATTAATACGGTCATTGCTAAAATCTTTTTCTTCATCATTTCATCTTCTTTCTGTAAATTATCCATTGCTTACTATACTCTCTTTTTAAAAAAAATAAAGCACTTTTTAGATTTTATCAACTATTTCTTTTAGGAAAAATTGACAAAAGAAGCAAAAGAAAACTCCTTCGTTACATTGCAGTACATCAAAAAAAGGCTCTATACTATCTAGTATTGGTGAGGTCCCATTCACTGTACTTTTTCTTTTTGAAAAAAACAGAAAAGACATCTTGAAATCCGTTAGAATTAAAGTCAACCAAAACCAACCTAAAGAAGTGTTTCAAGATGTCTCTATCCGAGCCTATCAAAGATTTCCTTAATATTGCAGACCCTAACCTTTTTTCGAAGAGAATTATTTTTGAAAAGTTTCCATCAAAGGACAGCTCTGCTTTCAGTTCAATACTTTTGTAACTTACCGACATCAGTGCTGCTCTCACTGTCAAGCGAAGAACAAGCAGACCATTATCAAATGGGGCTGAAAAAAAGTCACTCTCTTACTCAATGATGCCAGTAACTGCAAAACCCTGCTCTCTCTTAAAAAGCAGCGCTTTTTCTGTAAGGATTGCTTTCATTACGCACTTACTTTTCCCGTTATTCTAGGAAAGAGCATGCACACGTTTGTTTAGTCATTACTGATTTTTACAGTCCCTATCGTACGTTAGTAAAGGAGCTGTTTCCTAATGCTTCCATTGTCGCTGGTCGCTTTCATATCAGCCAACACATGGGGCTACAACACAGAATTCAAATAATGAAGCGATTCAAAAAAATCGACCTACAAGCTCTTCTGTCCTCTTTAGTATGACAGGAAATAGCGTGTAGGTCGATCGTTTTTTTCTTTTCATTCTGTTTGGTGAGGGCGTTAGCCCTCATGAGTGTTTGTACCGACCTCCTTCTATTTTACTGAAGACCTATTTAAACAGATTTCTGTTTTTTTGAGGTTGACTTATTCACTCAAACAACTCTGGATACAATAATTTCAACACATCCATTGTCAAATGACGACCCACTCCAGAATAAGGGTATATATGCATATGCATTGCCGGATTGAAATTAGCTTCGATAATTCCATAAGTATTGCTTTTTTTATCAGCCGGAATGGATTTATCGGGAATGATTAAATCAATTCCGCATATTTTAGCCCCTAATGCTGCCACAGCTTCTACAGCAAGCTTCTTATAACTTTCATCAAACTGATCCGTCACATCAATGGAATCGCCGCCAGTACTGATATTAGAATTTTCTCTCAGATAAACCACTCTTCCCTTTTCAGGTACAGCATTCACCACCAGATTCTGTTCCTTCAGCATCAGCCGCTCCAATTCACCTAGCTGGATCAGCTCTAAAGGCGCCCGATGGTTGCTGCCTCTTAAAGGATGAAGGTTCTTTTCTGCAACCAGCTCTTCTATTGACCGGACACCGTCTCCCACAACATTAGCAGGAATGCGCAGCAAAATAGCTTTTACTTCATTATCCAACACAAAAAATCGATATTCTGTTCCCGGCATAAATTCTTCAACGAGAACAGAGTCGTCTTCCTTAAACGCAATGTTCAAGGCTTCCACATAGTCTTTCCCTGAAGCACCGTCTTTAAAGATAGATATCCCAAGCCCATAATTTGTCGATTTTGGTTTTACAACAAATGCCTGCTTCTCATATCTTAAATATGCCCGTTCTGCTTCTTCAATTGAAGAAAACTCCTCCCCGCCTGGCACACGAAAGCCAGCCTGTTCCAACACCTTTTTTGTGACTGTTTTATTTTCCATAATCAAGGGAACAATATAACTGTCTTTACTGGTCATATTCGCATTCTTCACATACTCAATATGCTTTCCATGCTTCAATTTCAGGAACTGTTCCTGCTCATCAAGAATATCTATTTCCAGCCCCTTCTGAATTGCATCAAAAAGAAACAGCTGTGTGGATAACTCCATATTTCTGAACCCGGCAAGCTGATAGGGACGCTCAAAAGCTAGTAAATGGTATTCTTTTCCATAAACAATTCCCAGTTCATGGTTAGAATTTGCTTCAATGATTGTCCACATTTTACCTGAAATAGTCATTTCAGGCATTCTTAGCTGTTCATGATAGGTTGTCAGCATTTCTTTTTTACCGTAAATTCCTAATTCAGTAACCATTTCAATCATTTCAGAGAAAAGCCTGTCACCCTCAGCCAATATATTCACTGTTGAAAAAGGATGCCCCAGCGCTACCTGTTCATTCAACAACTCACCGGTTGCTACCCATTCATCTGCACTTTCTTTTTCATCTGTCCATAGTAAAAACAGCATAAATAAATGCATAAATTCAAGCATTTCTTCGTCGATACCAAAGGGTGCGAACGGATTTAAATCAATATTCCTCAATTCAATATAACGAATGCCGGTCTGCGGCAAATCTGCCATGGATTTTCCGCCTCTCAACCGGACTGGAGCGTAAAACTCCTTCTCTTCGGACAGAATCCCATTTTCCACCATCGTTTGAATATCATCAATATACCCTTCCAGCGTTTCATAGGACACACGGACATTCTCCCTATTCCGATAGCCAAAAGAACTGTTACGCAGACTTCTTACCGGCTCTGCGGGATGCTCTTCTTTAGCCGTAAAGTACCCCGGCTCACTAACAACCGAGGCACCAAATAAATACGTAATCAGCCAGCGGTAACGAAGATAATTACGTGACGCCTTCATATAAAGAATGTTTTTAAACTCTTCAATTGACTTAGCCTCTTCCTGTACATGATACATTTGAAAAATTAAGCTTTCTGCATATTCAAAATTAAAGTGAATCCCGCTGACCATTTGTTTTCTTTTTCCATACTCTCTAGCCAAATAGCGTCTGTAAAGAATCCCTTCATACTGATCCAGCTTTGCAATTTTGATGTCCCGCTCATTTTCCGGAAGTTTCGGCGGCATACTCATTGGCCACAGCATTTCCTCTCTATTCATCGAACGAATGGTCACATCATGAATCGCTGCAAGATAACGCATAACCTCAGTAATCGAATCTGCAACAGGGGTAATCAGTTCCACCTGTGTTTCACTGAAATCCGTTTGAATATACGGATGATAGGAACGATTGCCTAGTACTGAAGGATGATCTGTTTGAGCCAGCTGACCGTCCAATGTCACTCTCTGACTCTCTTTTTCAATGCCAAAACGTGCTGTCAGCGCATAAGGACGAACGCTGTCTTTATTTAGTATCTCTTTAAAATTCATCTTTTCGCCTTTCTGTCTATATAACTTTTTACATTACTTACTATTATATAGAAAATTGATCTAAAAGAGAATCTTTCTGACCCCTTAAATAGAATTAAATAATTAATTCTTTGTACTCATTCAGCACAAAAACTCCGAAAAAAGTTTCGGAGTTCGCCTCTCTTTGTTGGCTAGGGTCTGTCTGAAAATTATTGAGAAAATACGTTTGTATCGAGAATTAAGCAGTGTGAGACTCGTAAATACAAGATTTTTCTGTAGTAGAAAGTCAGTTAGCAGAATTGCCAGTCTCACTAAGATAAATAATCTAGTAAGATGGTATACGCAGCTCTGATGGGGATTAATTGGTCAAAATTTATTCCATATGTAAAGAGATAGCTGTATGCGAACGACAAGCTTTGAATGTGTCAACATTCAACCTTTAAACGGCATCTGACCCTTGATCCAGCAGAATGCTAAATGCATGACAATCACTGTTAATTTATAGTGGCGCATATCTAAGGCTCGTTTGCATAACTTACTCCTGCACTTTTGACAAATGCTCGTCGCATATTCAGCATTCTCATATGTAACACTATTGGATATGCTTCACATTTCTTGGATTAGAAGAATCACTTAGTTTTAATTCGATCCATACACCAGCCCATATCTAGTTTTCTGAACAGAGTCGCCACTAAAATTTTCAGACAGATTCTAACCTTTTCTGCGTCGGGCAAATTCTATAAAACGGAATTTATCCAGTCGGTGAATAGATTCAGTATACTCAAAACAATTAGTATTTTCCAGATACACTAGGCTGCGGACAACAACCACATGACTGTCGCCATGGAGTGTCATCAGCTCCTGCATTTCCTGTGTCACCGGTTCAGCAGTGATCTCTTTTTGCGCATAGGAAATATCCAGTGACAGATCATTCTCAAAATAGTCATAGATTGAATCTTCCGCTCTGTCTTCAGGCAAATCCGGAATCACAGATTTTAACAAATAATCCTTATCCAAAATAACTACTTCACCATCAATTTTTCGCTGTCGAATCAATTTCCAAACGGGATCTCCCACCGGCCAGCCGGTTTTTTCATTTAACTTCTCCGTCACAGGAACCTCTTCCAACACACGAACAATCGTTTCACTGGGGATTCGCTGTGCTTCTTTCAGCTCTTTATAACTAGTCAGACCGGCAATCGGAAAATCAAAACGATTCAAGTCCAAAACAATAGAGCCTTTCCCCTGTTTTTTTTGAATATATCCGGCATTCAATAACAAATTCAACGCTTTACGAATCGTCTCTCTCGAAACACCGTAAATTTGTATTAACTGATTCTCACTTGGTAAAAGGGAATGTGCAGGATACTCATCTGCCAAAATTTTCTTTTCCAGATCAAGGAAAATCTCATTAAACTTATTCATACTATCTCCTACCTCCGTCGATAGTTATTATAATGTCTCTGAAATTAAACTGCAACCCTTGTATATCCTTTTATTACAGCTATGAGAGCCGTTTCAAAAAATATTTCCCAAATAATTTAAAAAGAAAAACCTTTCACAATGATAGAATTTTCCAAATCTTGTCATTGTAAAAGGTCTGAAATCATTAGCTCCAGCTTATTTCTTCAGCAACTCATCGATAGCCAATTCATCCAGCCGATAAACCAGCTGATCAGCGCCTAAAAGTTTTTCATTTTCGACAATACCCACCGCATACATCCCTGCGGCATTGATTCCGTCAATGCCTGCCTGAGCATCCTCAAAACCAACAGCTTCCTGAGGCTGTATAGCTAATGCTGCTGCTGCTTTTAGAAATATCTCCGGATCAGGCTTCCCACGATTTAGAGTATCTGGATCTACAATATAGCTGAAATATCCGGTTACTCCCAGCTTTTCTAAAATTACCGGGGCATTTTTCGAAGCTGAAGCAATCGCACAAGGGATTTTTCTTTCCTTTGCCTGACTGATAAACTCCTTCACTCCCGGCAATAAATCTGCCGGAGATAACGTTTGTAACAACTCTACATAGTGGTTGTTTTTCTTTTCCGCCAGCTGCTCTTTCTCTTCTTTGGAATAGACAGTTTCTTTTCCGCCATAAGCTAGAATCCGATCCAGTGAGTCCATCCTGCTGATTCCCTTCAGCTGTTCATTGAATACTGGGTCAATGGTAATGCCCAAGGTTGCCCCCAAATCCTTCCAGGCTATATAGTGGTATTTTGCTGTATCGGTGATGACCCCGTCAAGATCAAAAATGAATCCTCTTCTCATTTGGCACTGACTCCTTCATAAAAAAGTTGCTGCGATTGCCCACTTTCCAGAGAAACAGTTTCTCCTTCAATAGTGACTCTTACCGACTGATCCGCTTCAATTTGAATCTTCTCTTTATCTATGACCAGTTGATAATGGACCCCTCGAATATTTAAACGGAACTTCAATTTCTCCCATGTTTCCGGCAGCTGCGGTTGGATTGCAACTTCCTTTTGACGAATATCAATCCCGGCAAAAGTTGTTAGTGTAATAAACAATGTGGCAGCCATCACTCCGGCATGAATGCCTTCCGCTGTCGTTCCACCCTGTATATCCTGATAATCTGAATACAGCGCCTCCTGATACAAGTTCCAGGCAAGCTCTTTATCCTCAACAATGGAGGCCAGTTGAGAATGCACTATTCTGGATAACGTTGAGCCATGAGAAGTTCTGGCCAGATAATAATTCAAGTTCTTCTCAAGATAATCCTCCGGCAGCTGATAGCCCATATCCGCTAAAATCTGATCCACCTTATCTTTGCGGAAATTATAGAAAATCATCAACGAATCAGCTTGTTTAGCTACCTTATATTCATCAGCCGAACATCCTTCCGCACTTAAAATACGATCCATTCGATAGATATTTCCATACTTTTCTTTATAGTAAGTCCAGTCTATTTCTTTCAAATCAAAATAACCGGCAAATTGAGCAATAACCCCTTCCGAATTAATTTCCAGATTCAAGTCATGTCGGATACGATTCATTTGAGCCAGATCCTCTCTGGTCATTTCCGCTTTTTTCTGCGCTGTTGCTAAATCATCAGCAGAATAATTCAGATACAATGCTTCGATTTCTTCAAACAGCCAAACGACCATCATATTAGTATAGGCATTATCCGTCAATCCACCCTTAGTGCTTCCCGGATACGCCTCATGGAATTCATCCGGACCCATCACTCCAGAAATTGAATAGCGCTCAGTTTTGTCGTTATACGCTGCAATACTCAACCAGAATTTTGCAATTTCCATCAACAATTCAATACCATGATGAATCATGAATTCTTTATCTTCAGTATTGTTATTATACAGCCAGACATTATAGGCAATTGCCAAAGATACATGACGCTGCAGACGGCTGTGATCTTCTCCCCATTCACCGCTGATCGGGTTTAGATGCAGCTCCTGTGACTGCTCTGTTCCATCCAGACCGGACTGCCACGGGAACATTGCTCCCCGATAACCGGCTTTGGCAGCACTGCTTTTGGCGGCAGGCAAACGATTGTAGCGATACATCAACAACTGCTGTGCTGTTTCCGGAAAATGAATAATATAGAACGGAAGAATAAACAGTTCATCCCAGAAAATATGTCCTCGATAGGCTTCTCCATGCAGTCCGCGAGCAGTAATTGAAGCATCCAAAGTTGGATTAGCTGTTGGAGAACCTGAAACTAATATATGGTAGGTGTGAAGATGCAGCATTTTTTCAGACATCATATCCCCTTCAACCATAATGGCTGTTTCCTGCCAATAGTCTTTCCACACTTTAGAAGACGCTTTATACATACTTTCAAAATCAGGAATTTCGAAAGCCTCAAACTCATGGCTTTTTTGTTCTTCCCCTTTTTTATAAAGATGGACAGCTACACTTTTTTCAAGTGTGTACTTTTGACCCTCCACCATTTCGACGGACATTGATTGAATTACCTTTTCGTCCGTTGTTTCAGAGATCAGTTCAGACAGGTCCATTGTTGAGCTGAAAAGCTGTGCTTCCTGAACAATTGTAAACGCGGACTCCAGTGTTTTTACCTGTAAACGGCTCCTCATTGCCTCTGCTGCAGTCTCAGTAACTTTTAAATGCTGCTTTGTCAGGCTGCGGTAACGAGCCACGTTATAGTTAAAAACTGTTCCATCTGCTTCAGTAGTAATTGTTACTTTTCCATTGAAATTAAGGGGCATGACTTCATAAGACAAGCTGTATTCATGCATATTGGCCATACTGACTACACGCTTCACCGTGACTTTTAGCTGACTTCCGGCAGAGGTTTCCAGAATACTTACTGCTTCAAACAAACCGGTTCGCAAATCCAAACTTCGTTTAAAAAATTTCACTGTTTCCTGCGTGAAGTTCACTATTTCTCCATCAATTTCCAGCGAAATATACTGCAGATTTGGCGCATTGACAAAATCCTCATTTTTAATTATCTGACCCTCTATCTGTGACTCGGCTGTATTATACAGCCCTGCAAGATATGTCGCCGGATAGGTATCTTTTGTAATTCGCATTTCCGGTACTGTGCCCCTTAACCCAATAAATCCGTTTCCAGTGGTTAACAAGGATTCGGCAGCATACTCATCTTTTCCCGTACGAAAATCATGATAGACTAAATTCCAGCTGCAATATTCTGCTTCCTCTTTCAGTGAAGCCTCTACAGAATCCTTAACTGCTGACGCAAAAATAATCGGTTTATTCAATGTTTCTTCTAATATCAGGCGAAATTTATCTACTTCTTGAAATTCCATGAAAGACTCAGTTTCAGACCAATTAATTATACCCCCATCAAAAATACCGCCTTTCAATTCTTCACGAATGTTTGCTGCGTTTTCTACCGTCAGTTGACCTGAGAATGTCAATTGCCTTCCTTCGACTAACACCATCAGCTGTTCATTTTCTTTGTGTATTTCTATATAATTCATAAGATACCCCTCCGAAACTTGTCTATACATGTTCATCAACAATTATACAATTCCATTCTTTCTTTTTCAAGCGTTATTATCTTATTTATTTTTGTACTTGAGGCTCTTCAGTCCATTTATACAACTACAATTTCCCTTGATATATCAGTATTATCAATATTATTTATTTCATCTGTCACAAATCTTACAGAAAAGGGATATTTCCTCCAAAAAAAAAATCTATATTCCTTTTAAAGTAAAACGCTTGCATTTTCCTGCATAAGCAGTTATGATTAAAACGAAATAAATCAACTTGTGTATACAAGTTAACGGAAGGAGTTTTTCTGATGGGTAAATACTCAGCAGATGCTGAACAGCTATTAAAGGATATTGGCGGGAAAGAAAATATTGCAGCTGTCAGTCATTGTGCCACTCGTATGCGTTTCGTTTTAAACGATCCTTCGCTGGCAGATGAAAAAGCAATTGAAAATATTCCAAGTGTCAAAGGAATGTTTACCAATGCCGGACAATTTCAAGTCATTATTGGAAACGATGTGCCATTATTTTTTAACGATTTTTCTGCAGTTTCAGGTATTGACGGTGTTTCCAAGGAACAGGGAAAAGCAGCGGCAAAACAAAATCTAAATCCGATTCAACGTGCAATAGGTGTATTAGCTGAGATTTTCACTCCAATTATTCCAGCAATTATTGTTGGGGGATTAATTCTTGGATTCAGAAATGTTTTGGAAGGCATTCAATTCAGCGGTTTGGGCGGACAAACCATTGCTGAAGCTTCCACATTCTGGAATGGTGTCAACTCATTTTTATGGCTTCCCGGTGAAGCAATCTTCCATTTTCTTCCTGTAGGAATTACCTGGAGTATTGCGAAAAAAATGGGAACTACACAGATACTGGGAATTGTTTTGGGGATTACACTGGTTTCACCACAGCTTTTGAATGCGTATGGCGTAGCGGGTGCTGCTGCTGCCGATATTCCATTTTGGGACTTTGGTTTTGCACAAGTACAGATGATTGGTTATCAGGCACAGGTTATTCCGGCAATGCTGGCAGGATTTATGCTTGCTTATCTGGAAATTTTCTTCCGGAAAGTTATCCCGCAAGCTATTTCAATGATTTTCGTACCGCTCTTTGCCTTAGTCCCAACTATTCTGGCAGCCCATGTTATCTTGGGACCCATCGGCTGGGCTATCGGTAACGTTATTTCAAATGTCGTGAACACCGGGCTGACGTCTGCCCTTAACTGGCTGTTCGGAGCAGTCTTCGGCTTCTTATATGCGCCTTTGGTTATTACAGGACTTCACCATATGAGTAATGCCATCGATACACAGCTGATTGCCGACTTCCAGTCAACGAACCTTTGGCCAATGATCGCATTGTCAAATATCGCTCAAGGATCAGCGGTTTTGGGAATTATCTTCCTGCACCGCGGCAATAAAAAAGAAGAGCAAATTTCTATCCCATCTATGATTTCCTGTTACCTTGGTGTCACAGAGCCGGCGATGTTCGGGATTAACTTAAAATACGTATATCCATTTGTTGCAGCAATGATTGGCTCAGGATTGGCGGGGATGTTCGCTACCCTTATGGGCGTTCGGGCAAATGCGATTGGCGTCGGAGGGCTTCCGGGTATACTTGCTATCCGTGTTCAAGATTGGCTGCCATTCATTATTTCTATGGCAATTGCCATTGTCCTTCCGTTCTTTCTGACTATTCTCTTCCGTCGCCAGGGAATTTTTAATAAAGTGGAGCCGGCAGATGAAGAAACAGGTGAACTATACGTAGATGAACTGGCTATGGCCGGTAATGTACCGCAGAGCTTCGCTGCTGATTTAGCAGCTGCAGAAACTACTGCAACTGCTGTACTGAAAGAAGAAACACTGTTCTCTCCTGCTGAAGGAGAAGTTATTGCTATTACTGAAGTAAATGATCCTGTATTTTCACAAAAAATGATGGGTGACGGCTTTGCAGTAAAACCTGTAAACGGGAAAATATTTGCACCGGTTGCAGGAACAATTACAACTATTTTTGAAACTAAACATGCCATCGGAATATTAACAGATACCGGTCTGGAAGTACTCGTTCACATCGGATTGGATACAGTTGAATTAAACGGCGAACCTTTTACTGTACACGTTAGAGAAGGACAAAGAGTCACTTCTGACACATTGCTGGCTGACGTCGATTGGGACCAGATTAAAGCAGCTGGAAAAGGAACAGATATCGTTGTTGTCATGACAAATAGAGAAGCTGTCTCCGGCATCACTTTGGCTAAAAAGGGCGCTGTTTCAGAAAATACAGAAATTGGCATCGTTACAGTTAAATAATTGCTGTTAAAGGGAAAATTAAAAGAGGTGGTTCTTTGCTCGGTCAGCAGAGAACCATCTCTTTTTTCTACTTTTGAAAAGGACTTCTTACACTTGTTAAGCTTTTCAACTGTTGAATAATCACCTGTTACTGCATGTAACAATACAAAAGAAAAATCTTCTTCACAGAGAATAACAAATTTACCGTCACTGTCCATTGTAGTAATTAAGCAGGAAAATAGGGAGAATCTCTCTGTTCGGTCGAATAGATACCATGGTAATCAGGGGGCTTTGAGGTGCAAATAGAAATACCGATGCTTATAGAACTGTCTAAAGAAACAGCTTTTCCAATAATTTCTTATTGATCTAAATCACAAAAAATAACTGTAAAGAAAATGAAGCTCACAGTTTAATTACTGGATAAGATAGAGGTGTATTGAAATTTTTCTCATTGGAACCATCTACGAGAATACCTGTAAAGGTAATTTTATCCCCGTACTCTCCAAGTTCAGCTGCAGACAGCTCATCTAGAAGCATTAAAAAAGAATCGATAGGGTATAATCAGCATTCACATTACAGTCTGTTTAGATTAAAAGAAAAGATGACCCGTACAAAGACTCTATAGTAAAACAATTCACATTACAGTCTGTTTAGATTAAAAGCCTTTTTATAAGACCCTTTGATATTCACATTACAGTCTGTTTAGATTAAAAGCCAGTCTGCAAGTTGTCTACCACTGATCTGTTGTGGATTCACATTACAGTCTGTTTAGATTAAAAGTTGATCAAAGCAATTTAACTCAAATATTACTAACAGATTCACATTACAGTCTGTTTAGATTAAAAGAAAGCTTGGCTGATTTATTCGATCAAGAGATCGAACATTCACATTACAGTCTGTTTAGATTAAAAGAAATCTAGTATCAACCGTAGAATCTAATCTTCAAGGATTCACATTACAGTCTGTTTAGATTAAAAGTGAAGACTCAGGAAGCATTAGTAAATGTTTACGTATTCACATTACAGTCTGTTTAGATTAAAAGTTGAGTCGGTTCGATGACTGGAAAGATGTCTATTCTATTCACATTACAGTCTGTTTAGATTAAAAGACGAGACAGCGGAATCCTATTTAGGGGACATCGGCATTCACATTACAGTCTGTTTAGATTAAAAGAAGAATGCTCTTGGTATTTAAGCAGAGATTTCGAACATTCACATTACAGTCTGTTTAGATTAAAAGTTTAGTATTATAGAAGTTTAAACCACCTCTATAAAAATTCACATTACAGTCTGTTTAGATTAAAAGTCAAACAGATCACCTGATTCTTTCGAATCCGATTGACATTCACATTACAGTCTGTTTAGATTAAAAGCATATCAAATTCTTTCACATTACCATATTCAGTAATATTCACATTACAGTCTGTTTAGATTAAAAGCGAGTTGAAGTCAGCTGAAGAAATTAAGTTTGGTAAATTCACATTACAGTCTGTTTAGATTAAAAGAAGTCGCTGTCTGAGAAGGCTTCTGACACATCAGCATTCACATTACAGTCTGTTTAGATTAAAAGTTGTTCGTTCTTCTTAGCGTTTTTTTACGCTTCTTTATTCACATTACAGTCTGTTTAGATTAAAAGTCTACAGATAGAGAACCCCTTGAAGCTTGTATCGACATTCACATTACAGTCTGTTTAGATTAAAAGGATTATCAGACAGAAAGTATCTACCTGATAAAAGCATTCACATTACAGTCTGTTTAGATTAAAAGCCTCATAACTGAGGAAAGTATCGACGAAGACATCTAATTCACATTACAGTCTGTTTAGATTAAAAGTACCACGTATCATACGAACATCTTCACCAACCTTAATTCACATTACAGTCTGTTTAGATTAAAAGCCGTGCTAATTTAACCGTTGATATAGAAGGATTTATAGGAGCTTTTCTGTCGACCTCCTACTTTTCCCCTTTATTTCTTCTATTTTAAACAAGAAATTATTGAAAAGTCAATAGCAACAGGATTTTCAACGTCTGTCGATCTCCCGTGTTTTGTGCATTATTGACGGTCGACAGATATGAAATTTAGAAAAAATTTGATGTTCGATCATCCTCTACTCCCCAAAAATCTTTTTCCAGCCATCGCTTATTTCGACTCTTGAATACAATAATTGAATCCATGTCTTCTCGAATCCATTCTGACAATTCCGCTTCCAGCTGCTTTAACAAGCCTAAGCTAAGCTCTCCTTCAAAAACAGATTTTTGTACATGTGATAAGTACTTCTTACAAATTTTAAATACATTGCGTGATACCCTTGACCCTTTTTCTTCAAGCGGAATATCGTAAATTAAGATTACATACATAAATTACCACCAGATTTTAAACCCTTCGTATTCTTTTTCTCCCATCAAATGCTTAATCAGTTTATAGCCTTCTAATCGCACAAGGCGGCGATAACTGACATTTCTTCCAAGTGAGCGATGCTTAACCGTCTCTTCCAGTCGATCTTGAAAGGCTCTGAGAAACTTTTGCTGCCCTGCAGGCTTCATATAACAGAAATTTGATTCTTTATCAAAATCTTTCTCAGTAATCATATTTTTATTCAGTAGAGAAAATATCAGCCGATCAACCAACAGCGGCTTGAAGACTTCCGCAGTATCCAATGACAAAGAAAATCTTCGATTACCAGCACTATGCAAATAGCTGATTGTTGGATTCAGCTGTGTAACATACAGTTCACTCAAACAAACAGTATACATAAATGTATTTCCGTAAGAAATCAATGCATTAATCATATTATCCGGTGGTCTCTTTACTCGCTTTTCAAATTCAATCTTCTGGTTAATAATGATTGGCCAGCTTGAATAATAAACTTTGCGTATATTTCCTTCAATTCCCATTAATTCTTCTACTTTCAGAGTTTGAGAAATTTGTCTTTGCAAAGATTTTATCTCATCAATATAATCTCCCAGCTCTTTCCCTCGTTGTAGGTAATAGCGTAAATTTCTAAGGATATTATGACTTGCTGCCTCAATGATTTTTTGAGCAATCAGCAATCGTTTTTCTTCGTCCGTGTAATGGGTTACTTGCTGGATCAGTAAGTTTCCGGAAACATGCTGTTCTCTCGGATAGAAGGTTCCCGTATAATATCCATAGTAGTTAAATAAATGTACCGGGATTTTCTTCTCTGACAAATAGTTCAAACACTTCGTATTTGTATTCACTTCTCCGAATAAATAGATATCTCTGGTTGTTTCTATTTTTATATCCTTGAATCGCTGATCTTCCGCAGTTAATCGGACTACATTATCCTTGCGTCTTAAGTTTCCACTTGAAAATAGAAAATAGCTTTCTGGCATAGCTTACTCCTCTCTGTCTTTTCATATAAAGCAATATTCATAGTACGCACACTTTTTACATATTCTATTTCCAGACAAAGGAGCCGGTATAGACGATTCAGCAATTTCATGAATACTGCAAAGAATCTCAGGTATTTCTTTTCTATCCTCTTCTGTTAGAAAAACGTCTTTACGGATTTTTAGTTTTGGGTAATCTAAAACTCCTTTTTCAATTTCTACACCCTTTTGTTCTAAATAGTAAAGATAGTATTTCACCTGCCATTCAGCAGCTTCTTCCATGGCGGTACTCTTTTTTACTTCATGAAGTATCTGCCAGTTTTGAATAAAGTCCACTTGAATTGTTTCATCAATTAAAATATGCTTTTCCTCTCTGGAGTAGCTGGTTTGGTCTAATATTTTTCCAAGTTGAACATTTTCATTTTCTGATTCAAACTGGATATGGTTAGCAAACAGCCACAGTTTTCTCTGACAGATATAGTAATAGGAGAACATTGTACCTGTTATTTTCATAACGACCCTCCCTAGTCTTAAAAGAAACAGTCTTCTTTTTCCGGCTTAATTAATGTTACACCAATTTCTTTATCATACTTGCATTTAAGTATTGGAATAGACTCGTATCTGCTGACTTCAAGTGGAGCAGCAAACATCTTCCATTCTAAAACATAATCAGGCAAGTCCACTTTAAAAGCACTCAATTTTGCCCAAGCCTTTTTCTTAGCTGCTTTTAAATGTTCTCGCTCTTTTTTTGTTGTCTCTTTTTTATTTTTCTGCTGTAAAAGTGCGACTAAATTATCAATTTTTTCTTGATTTTCTTTATAGACAGACTGAGGAATTACACTGGTATTATGAATATTACGGAATATTTTTCTGACTTTTAACTTACTCTTTTCACCTTCATAAAGAACATCCAAATACTTTATATAATTTTTTGTATTTGTATAATACTCTGATGATGCAACTCTCTCAGTGGTGTAGGTTTCTTTTATCCTCTGCATTTTTTGTTCCTCAGATAAAGGACCATAAGCATCGCTCAACGCTTCTTTTGAAAGTTCATGAAGTTTCTTGTCGACAACGAATCCAACTCCTGAACATTTTTCATCAAATACAAAAACATTTGTACCGCTGTTGTCTAATGATCGTTTACGATAACAGCGTCCCATTCGCTGAAAAAGTCCGTTCAAATCAGTCAATTCTGTTAGTAAAATATCAAAATC
Organism: Enterococcus sp. BWT-B8; assembly: GCF_020567625.1. Taxonomy (NCBI): domain Bacteria; kingdom Bacillati; phylum Bacillota; class Bacilli; order Lactobacillales; family Enterococcaceae; genus Enterococcus; species Enterococcus sp. BWT-B8. The sequence continues at coordinate 48,136 of NZ_JAJDJV010000002.1, forward strand.
AATATCCAGTGATGCTTCAACCACTTGAGTTGCCACCCAAATTCCAGCTTTCTTTTCTGCCTTATCAGGAACTTGCCCAAATTTAAAAATCTGCTCTTCTTTATTCCTTCGATCCTGTTTTATAAACTGACTGTGAAGAAGATGAACTTCCTCAGAGCTCAACTCCTCCTGCAGCTGTTGATAAATTTCTTTTGCTCGTTTTATCGTGTTGCAGATGACCAATACTCTATTTTGAGAATACTTTGAAAGGATTGGATTAACAGTAATTTCATCATGAATGACTTCAATCGAATGCCGCAAAGGCAATTTTTCATCAATAAATGGTTTTTCCGGCAGCTCAAATACAATATCGTTCTCCTTCAGTAAATCAACAATAAATGGCGGTAATGTTGCTGTTAGTATAGCAAATTTCCCACCATAATCTGTAATATACTTCAAGCCCTTAATTAAATAGGCCAGTAAATCAGCAGAATACATTTGAATTTCATCGATAATCACTTTTGAATAAGATAATGTTGCCAGTTTCTGTTCATACCCCCCATATCGGTAAACAAAATCAAATACCTGATCCATTGTGCAAATTGTCAACGGTAATGCCCACTGTTTTGTACGGTTTTCATATTCTCCAATTCCAATCTCTAATTCTTCTTCATCTAAGCTTAAATATTGATTGAATGTTTCGGCATGAAGCAAGCCAATTCGCTTAGTCTGTTCCTCGTTTACGATACCTTTATAAACTCTATCATAGATCGCATTGATTGCTGCTCGCAAAGGCAACGTAAAAAAACCTTTGTTATTTCCCAGCCACAACAAACCAGCTTCTGTTTTCCCCATACCAGTTTGTGCGATGACAACAACATTTTCCTCTTGATGCTTCAGCATATACTCTTGTAAAGGGTTCCAAGTGTAGCCTAATTTAGCCATACTCTCTTCTAAAAAATCATTCGGGTATTCAACCTGTTCATGCGCACTTGCTGCATGATCGATTCGATTGAGTAGACCTTTAAGCATGACATATTTCGGATAGGCTTCCGCATCATATGCAGCAGTAAGACGTGCGCCCAATTCAAAATACTCTTCTCTCAATTCTTCTGGGACATACTTTTCCAACTTCAGAAGATGAAATGGAAATTCCACCACTTCATCTTCCAAGGCTTCAACTTCATCTTCATATTGCTCATCCGTAATCTTGGAAAAATCTCTTTCATGATGGTAAGCCACAGCATAGGCAAGGGCCTGAATATCTGATACCGGATAATTCTCCTCCAGTCTATCTTCGGGAAGCAGACTAGCGCTTAACAGTCCGTGAGGTACTTCTCCGTTAATTGTCGAACGATTCTTTTTGACTTTTTCTTGAAATTTGGCATTCATTTTCCCCAAATCATGGTACAAACAAGCAATTTCAAGTAATTTCCAATCAACATGAATAGTAGGATATAATTGTTGCAGCTTTTTCAAATTTTGCAGCAACTCCAAAGTATGTTCTATAATTGTTTCTCCATCTGATTTTGCCAAATAGTTATTCATTCACTTTCCTCCTAGTTGGCAAATACAACATGTCTGTTATTAACATCATCCTCTACATCGTCATCAATTGTAATTGTTGATTTTTTCCAGAGAGAGACATCTGACATATAAATTACTTCTTTTTTAGCTTTCCATCGACGAAATACTTTAGGTGATTTGAGTGTACCATGATTAAACAACTCATAATCTTTAGTCAGAAAATATCGCGTTCCCTTTAGCTGAACACCAGCAATTTTCTTTACCTTCTCACTTGTTTTCTTTTCTTCAATCCAAGAAACTGGAACATACGCCGCATAATCATTCGGAAGTGTCCATCTTTTACTTAATTTTTCTTCCTGTATATTCACAACTTTTACCCTATCGATTACTAACAAATCTTCTCGTCTTCCCAAACTTGGATATTCTTTTGGGAACAGAAATGCCTGCTCAATTTGCTCGATTAATGTTTGATCTTCAGGTATTATATGAATAACCATCTCTACATCTACCAACAATTCTGCTGTTGCAATCCCCTGACCTACACCATAATCACCCACTTGGATTTGATGACGGGCTTTATCATATTTCATCCCATTGTTAAATTCATAGCGAGTATATAAATCATTCACTTTTGAAAAATATTTCCCCTGAATGCTAATATCCATTGGCTGATATTCAGTAAAGCCGCAAAGAGAATGAACCATCCCAATGACTGTACTATATGGTGGTAATGGATAAGTTTCTTTCAACTGGAAACTAGTCGCTTTCTTGTAGTTCACCATATTTTGGTATAGTTTTAGTTTAATTGCTTTCATAATAGCTGGTCACTTCCGATTTCAAGGCTTCAAAGAATTCCGGCATTGTTCCTGCACTTAAATCTGATTTAATCTCATTGTCATTGTCAAATTGTTCTTCTACCAGACCACATTTCGTTTCTTCTTTGATATTTGGATACAGGACACCTTTGATCTTGTTCACCAAAATTTTATTTTCCTTCACATCTACAACATTTTCAAACACAGGATTTTTGATGTCATAAACACCACCGATAACAAACAATGGTTTTAAATCTTCACGTCGACCGCGAATATCTCGATATAAGAAAGCAACTGTGTCTAGTAATTTATGAATTCTACGGGCTTTTTCTCCCGCATCTATCTCAATACTGTCCACTGTATCCACACCGATTTGATCCAAATCAACTGCTATTGTATAGCGGTAGTAAGAACGATGGATTTCAGACTGTGCAATGTTCATGTTTTCTTCCAAGCGATCTGCCAATCCTTTATTTGTCAAAAAATCAGTATCTCCTTTGTATGTTTCCAAAGAAATTGCATTTGATAAACGAACCTTAGCAGAGCGTTTCTTCCCACCGGTTCCCTTCTCTGTTTTTAAATAACCAAAGAAGTCTAGCTCCGGAAATTCTCGGATTGTTGTATCATTTTTAAATTGGATTACCTTTTTGTCTCCACTGCCCTCTGCGCTTACAGTTGCTTCTGGCTCGCCCAGCTGCTCAATAATATTATATCGTAATGCCTGTCTTGAAATATACGTATACTGCTCGCCCGTATCTCTGGAAATTTTCTTTAGTGAAGCAATATTTCCCAAGCTTTCTCCATAGTTTGCACTTTCTGCCTGAAAAATAATTGTCATTGTCAGTCCTTTTGCCTTCATTATTCATTCTCTCCTTTATATTCTTCTCCAATAATCCCTGCGACAAAGCTATAACCGATTGTTTTAAAGGTTTCCTCATCTTCAAATATTTGAATAAACCACTTTGGTACCTGTCTACCTTGATAAGAATAGCAATTTAATAATATATCCATAAATCCATCACGGTTATTGATTTTTAAGGCATTGAGCAACTTATACACAATCCCATCAACTTTCCTACTGTTTTTATAAGCTTGCTTGAAATGCCAGCCGGCACCTCTGATTTTTCCTAACTCATCCTGACTGAGCTTTTCCATCGGTTTAACCCCTCCTAAAAATTCCTGATTGATTTGAATTATTTTTTCAACATGAACGACACCATAATAGAGAGTCAATACATGGGTTGCTTTGTATAACAATAATTTATGAATGAACGTAAACAGATTTTCACTGTTAAACAGCTTTTGCAATACCGTTTGGTAGAGATTAACTTGCACATTGCCTTCTTTAAACCCCGTTTTGATTAAGGCATTCAAATGATTTCGTGAAACAGCTAACACCTGAAGTATCCGCTTTGGCAGTAAAGTAAAGCGATAGCTTTCATTTTCAAAGCGAACCACTTGTATATCTGCTAATTCATGGTTCACCAATCGATTTTTTTCTTCATTCAGGGTTCGAATCAACGCAACATACACATTTACTTCCCGTTGTCCTATTTCATTTAATTGGAACATTTCAATCTCCAATTGTTCCCTTATTCTTTGCAGCTCATCTACAGAAGCGTTTGCATTTACAAATATCCCTTGACTGTACACATAGAGAAATCCAGCCGGAACACATGCATAGATCAATTTACAAATAGGACATAACGCTAAATCATTTAAATGATTCCAAGCATGAGAGTTCTTTCGTTTCGTGTCGAAACCAGTGGCTACTAAAAAGCTAAAAGTATTATCCATATTTTTTATTGGCTCATTGCACGTAGAACAGGAAAATTTATATTTTCCTTTTTCTGCTTCAAGATACTCTATGCATGGTGCGACATAATAGGCATAAAAATCTTTATACACATCTTTTTCCTTCGTTTGCGGATTCAATGCAGAAACACCGTCCCAACCATTTCGGATAACCGTGTATAAAACATTTTTTGCACAGATATGCCGTTTTACTTCCTCATCTTCAAAGTAGGCAATAATCGCTTTAATCACTTGAAACCGTTCCTTCACTTCGGCTATAAGCTCGCCTCTTCTAGCTTCAAATGTTTCTTTAGCTTTTAATTTAGAAATAGTTTTCAACTCTTTACCTATTGTTTCTATATCTGTTTCATTCGCAACCAACGGATAGACAGATTTATAACTGTTCGCTTTAATGTAGTATTTGGCTATTTTAGTGATATACTCATTTAAATCCTCTAAGGCTTTTTCATCAAAACTTTGGAAATCCTCAGCTTCATATTTTTCTATTTTTTCCTTAAATGATGTGATCTTATACCATGATGTAGTCTTTTCATATAACCGAATAAAATAATTGAAATAGTCGTTTTCAAAGCCTTCCAATATAGCTGGGTCAAATCGGATTTCCTGTGCCGAGAAATCAACTTTATCCAGTTTTTCCGCATTCCCCAAAATATTTAGAAATCCGACGATACCACTGTTTATTTGCCAGTCATTTAAAGGAACACGAATTTTCTGTATGGTTTCTTGTGTCATTTTCCCACTCCCATCTTCAAATAACCTCACACATACCAAAGCCGCTACCGGTAAGGGATCCAAGCCCAGATTGCATTAAATAATTCAATAAATGCGGCTTCCCGCTTAAACTGAACTGTCCGATTGAACATTCCATTTGCCGTTCATAAAAACGCACAACCGTCTTTTTCATATGGATAGGCTTTAACTCCAACGCTTCAATATCATAGCGAATATACTCACCCAAAACAGGAACCAATTTGAATATCATATTTCGTTTTAATACCTCTATAAATTCTGGGGCTTCAAAAGAATAGAACCAGTCTTTATTCGTTTCTTGATTATGATTCCTTACAACGATTGGAGATAGCGTTTTCAACAAAACTTTCTCCTCTGTAATTAATGGCTGATGAACTGTGACAATACTTTGAACTGTGACAATACTTTGTGCAGACCACTGGATATTCTTATTTTTTAAACTGGTCAGCCCATTATACAAATACATTCCTAGTTCTGCACTTGCCGTTGAAACATTTAAAATAATCTGATCATTCTTAATAAAAATTTCCTTACTGGTAAAATCAGCTTGTCCAAAATAGACTGAAAACGTATATTCCTTTAATGTATTATTCTCAAACAACTCTTTGTACTTTTCCAGTGCAGATTGTTGAAACCCCTGTTTTAACATGGAAATCACTTTCCGATGGTAGTCTATGGGTATTGACTGACCCGAAACATTGCAGATAACTTTAAAACGCAAATAAACTCCTCCTTCACTAAAAATAAAATTTAATATATACAAGTAGTGAATAATTAGATACAATAACCGTAAGAGTAGAGAATACTACTACGGCAATAGTAGTATTCTTATATTCTCCTATGTTACACAGAACCTAATTTTTTTAAAGCATAATAAATTGAAGTAAAGTAGCTAGACTTAAGAACAGTTCAATTTCAATATGCTTTTTCTTATTCACATACTTGAATCTCAAATAATTCGCCTCCTTAAAAAAATCAAACACCCATACTGATTAATGTTTCTAAATAACATGGATATCATACAAAAAATTATACACTATAACCTCTTTGAAGTAAATGTTTTATTACAAAAAATAAAAAAAGATCTATGCATCCTGAAAAAATCAAGATACATAGGCCTTTTTAAATACACATTGCTTAGATTAAATTACACTTTAAAAACAATTAATTAGTATATTTACATTACATATTGCTTAAATTAACTCTGATTATTTTATCATTAATTTACACTAAAAACCAGTATATCATTTTTCATAACAATCTAATTTTCTGTTAAAAAGTCCGCAAAAGAGACAACTAATTTGTTTTTATAGAAAAAATTAACTTACTAAACGTGATAACTTCAATAATGTATTTTTCAGATTAAGTTTCTGCTATCTGGCAAACCAACTGAATCTATAGTTTAGTTCGGTTAGTTTAAATTTCCGAGTAGGAAGTACAAATACTTCACCTATGGTTATTCACGCTACAGTCTGTTTAGATTAAAAGCCGTGCTAATTTAACCGTTGATACAAAAGGATTTATAGCAGCTTTGCTGTCCACCTCCTACTTTTTCCATTTTCAAATTAAAAGTAAGTTTTATGATTTAGCAGCTCCGCCATTAATGTCAGATATAAAAAAAGCAGCTGGATTTTCATTCTAGCCGCTTTTATTTTCTACTCTTCCTTCAACAGCCCTTTAAACAATCCAAGTGCAAAGTCGTTTGCATCGAATGGTTCAAGGTCCTTGATTCCTTCCCCCAGACCAACTAATTTCACAGGCAAATGGAGTTCATTCCGAATAGCCAGGACAATTCCGCCCTTGGCTGTTCCATCCAGCTTTGTCAATACCAGTCCTGTCACATCTGTGGTTTCTTTAAATTGTTTTGCCTGTGACATAGCGTTTTGTCCGGTTGTCGCATCCACTACCAGCAAAACTTCATGTGGCGCATCAGGAATTTCCCGTTGAATTACCCGTTTGATTTTTTCCAGTTCATTCATCAGATTTACTTTATTCTGCAGACGTCCGGCAGTGTCTACCAGCAAAATATCTGCCTGTTCTATTTTTGCCCGTTCAACAGCATCAAATACCACTGCTGCCGGGTCTCCTCCAGCATTGCCGCGAACCACTTCAACTCCCGCACGGTCTCCCCACACAACGAGCTGATCAATCGCTCCAGCTCTAAACGTATCTGCCGCTGCCAGCATCACTTTCTTCCCATTTTGTTTGAACTCATGTGCGAGCTTACCAATACTGGTCGTCTTTCCAACACCGTTTACGCCTACGAAAAGCATGATTGTCAGTCCGTCAGGCTGAATATTCAGTGAATTATTTTCATCCACTCCTTCTGCTTCGTACAAGTTAACCATTTTTTCAATGATGGTATTTTGAACTTCTGCTGTTTTCTTGGCATTGCGCAGCTTCACTTCCTGTCTCAACTCTTCCGTGATTTTGATAGCTGTTTCAAAGCCGACATCAGCGCCAATCAATGTTTCTTCCAGCTCTTCAAAAAAGTCTTCATCTACACTTCGGAAGTTGGCCATCAATTCATTGAAACGCTGTGAGAAAGTTTTTCTGGTTTTTTCCAGCCCTTTTTCGTATTTTTGTTGCGTCTGAATCTCTTCTTCAAGTTCATTTTCAGATGATTCAATAACTTCACCTATTTTAATATCTTCAGCTGATGTCTCGTCTGATTCATTATCTACAGCACTCAGTTCTTCCTGCGGCTGTTCGTTGTCCTGCCCTTCCAGCTTTTCAGATTCATTTTCTTCTGTTGGAAGTTCTTCATTCAGCAGTTCTTCTTTTCCTGCTTCCTTATCTGCCCTAAAGGCCTTTTTTATCTTATCAAAAAATCCCATCAGTTTGCCCCTTTCAAAGATTTCAGTGCGTACTCTGTTACCGCATGGGCAACACCATTTTGATCATTATTTTTTGTCACGACATCTGCTGCTGCTTTAACCAGGGGAACAGCATTGGCCATGGCTACACCAATGCCGGCATATTGAATCATCGGCAGATCATTTTCTTCGTCACCGATGCCCATTACTTCTTCCTGACTGATGCCCAAGTCTTTGGCCAACAGGGAAATTCCGTAAGCTTTTGTAATTCCCTTAGGCATGAATTCCAAAAGATTGCTGCGTGTTTTAATAATCTCATAGCGTTCATAAAAATCCGCAGGTATCTTCTTTATCTGTTCATCTAAATAGTCCGCATCAATCGCTACCACTGCCTTATTATAAATTTGGTCTACAGACAAATGATTCAACTGCGCGCGTTTAAAGGTTAAAAGATTATTCAGCTGTCCATAGATTGATAAATAATTTTGAGAAGTCGGCAGCTGCAGCACCGTTCCCTCTGATAAAATATCCATAGGTACATCCAGAGAAGACGCCAATCCAAAGAGTTCATGAATATGTTCAACAGGCATCAGTGCTTTTTCAATAATTTCACCTGTATCATTCTTCTGCACTAATCCGCCATTAAACGTAATACTATAATCTCCCGGTTCTTTCAAATCCAATTCATCCAAGTATCCTTGAATTGCAGCTAATGGTCGACCTGTACAAATAACTACTTTGATTCCTTCTTTTTTTGCCTGCCTCAGTACACGCTGATCTTCCTTGCTAATTTGCTTTTGACTGTCCAGCAAGGTTCCATCCAAATCTATGGCAATTAATTTTATCATTTCGCTCCTCCTATAATCTATGCACTGGTAGAAATAGCGCCGCCTTCCTTCACATCATCCAAACGAACAGAAACAATTTTGGATACACCGGATTCCTGCATGGTAACACCATACAGCACATCTGCTGCCTCCATTGTTCCTTTACGATGTGTAACAACAATAAACTGCGTTTCATCTTCAAAATCACTGAGGTAGTGACCGAAGCGAGATACATTCGCATCATCCAATGCAGCTTCCACCTCATCAAGAATACAGAATGGTACCGGACGAACCCGGATAATTGAAAACAGTAAGGCAATAGCTGTTAACGCTCGTTCCCCGCCGGAAAGCAAACTCAGACTTTGAAGCTTTTTACCTGGAGGCTGTGCTTCAATCTCAATTCCCGTATTCAGTAAATCATCCGGATCTGTCAAAATCAGTTCTGCACGTCCGCCACCAAACATATTAGGAAATACTGTTTTAAACTGCCCGCGAATTGCTTCAAATACTTCGCTGAAACGTAATTTAACTTCCTGATCCATTTCATCCATTGTTTCAAATAGCTGATCTTTCGCATTCAGCAGATCATCACGCTGTGTTGTCAGAAACTCATGCCGTTCATTCACTTGTTCATACTGTTCAATTGCATTGATATTAACCGGTCCCAAACGTTCAATCTCTCGTTTTAGACGTTTGACTTCTGTTCCTGCTTCCTCCGGTTCAACTTCCTTCTGATAATCCATTACAGCCTTCTCGTAAGTTAAGTTGTATTCTTCCTGCAAATACTGCAATGAATTGTCCAGTTTAATTTCTGCTCGATTTTTTATTACTTCGATCTGAGTTTGTTCAGTCTGGGTCTGTTTCTGTTGTCGGTGCTCTTCCGCCAGATTGTTATCCAGAATGTCTACCTGTTCCTGCAGATTGTGTCGTTTACGCTTTCCCTGCTGGATGGCTTCTTCAAGCTCTGCTCTCTTCTCTGCCATCTGTTCCAGCTGAATAGAAAGACTCTCTTCTGTTACCTGATGATCACTTGAATGATTGCTTAGCTGCTGCAGCTGCTGCTTTAGTCCGCTTTCCTTCAAGAGCATTTCATCCAGCTGATCTTGTTTGCTGTTACTCTGCTGTTCAAGATGTGTCAGCTGCTCAGCAATAACTCCCTGCTCTGCCCGAGTTCGATTTAATTCTTCTTGGGCCTTATCTTTATAAGTTTCCATCTGACTGGCTTCTTGATCAATCTGTCGCATTTCCTGATCCAGACGGTCTTTTGACTGCTGCTGCTGCTGCTGCTGTTCTTCAAGTACCAGCTTTTTACTTTGATATTCTTCTAGGAATTGGTGAAGCTCCTGACTTTCATATTCAAACAGTCTTTTTTCTTTCAATAAGCGGTTGACTGTTTCTTCTTTATTCAGACATTTATTTTCCAACTCCTGCTGCTTCAAACGGCTTTGTTCTCCTTTTGAACGCAGCTGTTCCAATTGCTCTGTTGTTTCTTTTACCTGTTCAGTCAGAAATCGAACCTGTTTTTCATCATCTGTCAGCTGTGTTTCCAATCGCTTTAACTGGTCTGTCAGCGTCTGAAGCTCTTGAGTCTGAGAAAATAGACTACCCTGATTTCCTTTTTTTGTAGCTCCGCCCGTCATTGAACCGCCAGGATTCATCACGTCTCCATCCAGAGATACTACCCGATATTGATAATTGATGGTCTTTGCCAAACGGTTAGCGCTCTCCAGGTTGGCTGCAATGATTGTGACACCCAGAATGTTTTGTACTACTGTTGTGATTTTTTCCGGATAACGAACCAGTTCGCTGGCTATACCCAGATAACCATCTACTATTTTCACTTTTTCCCTGACTGCTGCAGACAATTGTCTGGGCTTAATCGCCGTTAAAGGCAAAAAGGTTGCTCGACCACTATGCTGCTGTTTCAAAAATGTGATTGCTGCCCGACCATCTGATTCATTCTCTACGATCACATGCTGTGCGGCGCCGCCCAGTGCAGTTTCTACAGCTAAAGTGTAGTCCTTGGGCACTTCAATCAGTTCAGCAACTGCGCCCACAATCCCGCTCAGCTGTTTTTTCTGTTTTAGAACCGCTCTGACTCCCTGATAGAAGCCTGAATAATTCTCCTGAATTTCCTGCAGACTTTTACTTCGTGCTTTTACCTGCTGTACCTGATTCATTATCTGATACATTTTTTTCTGAGAGACCGCAAGTTCCTCCTGTTGCTTATCCAAAGTATGTTTCGCAGCAGTATAATCAATTCGCTGTTGCTCCAACTGAGACTCTGTCTCTTTCAAAAAAGCTGTCAATTCTTCTTGTTCAAGCTGAGCAGAAGCAAGCTGTGTTTCTATTGTCTGATGCTTTTCCACAGCCTGTTGATTTTTTGCCGTTTCCTGCTGATACTGACGCTCCAGATATTTCAGTTCATTGGCTGTATTCGCCTGTTCCTGCATAACTTCTACATACTCACTGCGCAGCTCTTCCAAAAGTTCTTTTGAAGATTTACTGTATTTTTCAACTTCCTGCTCTGCTTTTTTTATTTCGACTGCAAGCTGTTCCTGCTCCTGACGCTTCAAGCTGTTCTTTTCTCGCAGTTCTTGAAGCTCTGTCCGATACAGTTGAATTTTTTCATCTGTTTCTTTTAGATTTTCCTGATATTCAGAGGTCGTCTGCAGTGTATGCTTGGATCGCTCAATAAGCACCTGTTTCTGACCTTCCGCCTGCTTCAGAGCTTCTGTTATTTTCAGTAACTGCTGCTGCTGCTGATCAAGCTGTTCATCCAGTTTATTTCTCTGGCTTCTCAATTGAAGCAACTGATCTTCCGAGTGATAAATTTTCTGACTAAGTTCTGTAAGTAACGCCTCCACAGATTGCAGTTCTTTCGACTTCTCTTCCCACACCTGCTTGGTTACTTCTATTTCAGATACAGTCAGGCTCACGTCAATTTCTGTTAATGTCTCTTTCAATTTCAAAAATTGCTTAGCTGCTTCGCTCTGAGCTGCCAGAGGGGTGAGCTGATCCTCCAGCTCGTAAATAATATCCTGTACACGATTTAAATTATCTTCTGTTTCAAATAATTTCTGTTCCGCTTTTTTCTTCCGTTGTTTATATTTTAAAACGCCGGCAGCCTCTTCAAAGATCCCGCGGCGGTCCTCCGGTTTACTATTGAAAATTGCTTCTACTTTCCCCTGTGAGATAATTGAAAAAGATTCTTTTCCCAAACCGGAATCCATAAATAAATCCTGAATATCTTTTAGGCGGCAGGCTTGTTTATTAATGAAGAAATCACTCTCGCCAGTTCTTCGATAGCGGCGCGTGACACTGATCTCTGAAAAATCAAGCGGCAGATAATTGTCTTTATTATCCAGCACCACAGTTACCTCCGCGATATTCAACGGTTTACGCCCTTCTGAGCCGGCAAAAATAATGTCCGGCATCTTGCCTCCACGCAAACTCTTGGCAGACTGTTCGCCCAGTACCCAGCGGACAGCCTCAGTAATGTTGCTCTTACCGCTGCCGTTAGGTCCAACAACAGCTGTCACACCATTTTCAAATTCAATTACTGTTCGATCGGCAAAAGACTTGAATCCTGCGATCTCAATACGTTTTAAAAACAAGAAAAAAATCTCCTTCCGATAATAAAAGCTGTAAAAGCTAGGCAGCTCATAAGCAATATAGGAAACTGACTATGCGATGCTTTTTGTCGCAGGAGGCAGTTTATCTTATTGCCGTAGTGAGCTGGCTTTTGAAGCTAGATAAGTGTAAAAGCTGAACGAACCTGATCAGGCTTTGAGTAAATTAGGGAATTGGATGAGTCGCTTACAATCGACTTATTCCAATTCATCTATTTACCGAAAAGGTTGGTTCGTGAAGCTGGATAATATAAAAGCTGTAAAAGCCGAGTAGCTCATAAGCAATAAGAGTGAGGGAACTAATGAATCACCCTTGGACTCATAGCTTCGCTTTACTTATTATTGATAAGCACAATTCCAATAACAAGTCAACAATACTTGATCTTTTTCGTCCAAGCATTATAACAGATGCAGGTCTATGAAAATTTCTTTAGGGCTTTTTCAGCTGCATCCTGTTCTGCCAGTTTTTTGGACTTTCCTTGACCTGTTCCAATCAATTCCTCATTCAAAAATACTTCTATATAGAAAACCCGGTCGTGAGCCGGTCCCTCTTCTTTCACTAGCCGATAATCAATCGACACATCACCTTGGCGCTGCAGAACCTCCTGCAATCGTGTCTTATGATCCATCTCATGTGAAAAAGCACCTGCATCAATCTTCGGAAAGATTACTTTTGCTACAAATTCTCTGACTGTTTCTAATTGCTGATCCAGATAGAGTGCGCCTAAAAATGCTTCAAACACATCACAAAGCAGCGCCGGACGTTCCCGACCACTAGAATTTTCTTCCCCTTTTCCTAAAAGGATATACTGATCAAAATGACATTCTTTGGCAAATTTTGATAAACTGTCTTCTCTGACAATTGCTGCCCGCATTTTAGTCAGCTTTCCTTCTGATAAATCAGGAAAATGACGATACAGATAACGTGAAACTAACAGTTCCAACACTGCATCTCCCAAAAATTCCAAACGTTCATTGTCAGACAGTTTTAGATACCGATGCTCATTCACATAGGATGAATGCGTAAAAGCCTGTTCTAATAAATTGACATCATGGAAAACAATGCCGTAGCGTTCTTTCAGTTCAAGTGTTAACTGATTGTTCATTCTCCACATTCCTTTAGATTTATTTACGACCTTCTCCATTATACTTTTTTTACAGAGATTTTAAAAGGTTTGACCTGAACAAGTCGCGCCAAATATAAGAAAAGAACTCCTTTTCTCGAAATCATCAGGCCTACAGACACAAAACTGAGATTTCTTTCACAGATTCAGTTTTATTATCCTAAAAATAGTTTCAAGCAGTTAAGATTATTTCATTCCGCAGTCCTTTTACCGACTAGACAGGGCTCTGTTCATAAAGAAAATCAATGAAATAAATAGTATTACGCCTCAAGTACTTAACACGCCCAAAGCTGTTAAAATTTATTTTTAAGCATGTCATGTATTTTCCCAGTAATTATTGACAACGTGAAATATCTTCAATTTCAAAATAAAAAAGAGCAGACCCTTCTTTCAAAGAAATCCACCCTTTATTTTTACTATGTTTTGTCTACTATAAATGATTTACGATATAATCTACAGCAGCACCCACAGTTTCAATCTGCTCTGCATCTTCATCAGAAATCTCAGTTCCAAATTCGTCTTCCAACTCTAAAACAAATTCCATCACGCTGATTGAATCAGCATTCAGGTCATCTTTAATGTTCAGTTGATCAGTCACATTCTCAGTATCAACCTCAAAGTGATTTGAGATAATATTCGCTACTTTTTTTAATACTTCTTCACGAGTCAACTGTCTTCACCTCCACTGCTTTTAAAAACATTAATCACCAAAAGTCTTAAGCACTATGGTACATTTTACTCAGAAATCTGTCATTTGTCTACAATTTTTTCAAATTTGTTACAGACAAGCTGCAACAAACAGGCAAAAATGCTATGTTTTTTATTGAAGAAATGAGAAAGATCAGAGTAATTATTGAGGCTGTTTCTGAGAACTCCAGCACTAAATTTTCAAGAAAAAGCCCTATGTTTTTAGAAAAATATATAAACGAAAGAAATTCATGCTCTATTCACATTTATCTTCCTTCGTAGTATTCTACCAATTGACCCACTACATCAGTAATCAACATCGTTCGAATCTGGCGAATCGTATAACGAACTGCTTCAGGACCAGTAGCTCCATGAGTTTTTACAACAGGTGCTTTCAGTCCGAATAGTACGGCCCCCCCATGTTTTGAGTAATCCATTTCTGATTTCATACCCTTTAATGCATTTTTTAGCATGGCAGCACCGATTTTACCTTTGAACCCTTCAGCTAAAATAGAGGATTTCAACAATGACATCATGTTCATAGCCGTTCCCTCAATGGATTTCAATACTGCATTTCCAGTAAAGCCATCTGTTACAACAACATCCGCAGGTCCATTCAGCAGCTCTCTTGCTTCTACGTTCCCAATGAAGTTCACTGTTTTATTTTCCGACAGCAGCTCAAATGTTTTCTTCGTAAGTTCGCTGCCTTTATTTTCTTCTGTTCCATTATTCAACAAGCCCACTCTAGGTTTGTTAATTCCACGTACTCGATTCGCATAAAAAGAACCTAAGATTGCGTATTGGACAAGATGTTCCGGCTTGTTGTCTGCATTTGCACCTAAATCAAGCATATCAAATCCGCCATTCTTTTGACCAATTACCGGCATAGTTGACATCAGACCCGGCCGTTCAACATGTTTGATCCGGCCAACAATGAATAACCCTGCAGCCAACAGTGCTCCCGTATTCCCTGCTGAAAAAACAGCATCTGCTTCTCCATTTTTTACTGCCTGAGCAGCGAGAACCATAGAAGAATTTTTCTTTCGACGAATAGCCTTTACCGGCTCATCATTACTTGTTATTTTTTCATCTGTATGAATAATCTTTATGTTTTTTTCATCTGTTATATATTCTCTGATCTCTTCCTCTTTTCCGTAAAGTAAAAACTCAATATCCGGAAAATCGTTTCTAGCCAGAACGACCCCTTTTACTATAGCTTGAGGGGCATTATCGCCACCCATGGCATCAACGGCGATTCTCATAAATGTTTCCTCCTATTTTAATTTATCAACGTTTAATTAAGACACGACCGAAACTCCATTAAATAATATTTTTGTTATTTTTCCATTTAATTAACTGGATTGCTCTCATTCAAGGAGTACTGATTGCACTTTCGTATAACTTATTCTACTACCAGAATAAGTTCTGAAAATTTTATACTTGTCAGCGCTGTGCATATCCTCCGCATCGAATTCCTACAAGCTCTCCGAAGTTTCCAGACAAGAATCAGTATAGCATATTTTACTTAATCAAAATACTGATGTTTCCCATCTTCCGGCTGAATTTCTTCCGCCAGTCCCTGATAATCAGGGAGAACCCACCATTGCTTCTTCTTCCAAATTGTGGAAGCCTCTTCCCGAGCAACTTCCAGAACATTGAAGTCTGTAATAATATCTCCAACAACAAATTCAGGAAGTCCGGATTGTCGAACACCAAAAACCTCTCCCGAGCCTCGAAGCTCCAAGTCTTTTTCGCTCAGAATAAACCCATTATTAGTCTCTGTCATGATCTTCATTCGCTCAATCCCCATTTCATTTTTAGGATTGGCAACTAATATACAATAAGATGCCTCAGAGCCTCGACCGACACGTCCCCGAAGCTGGTGCAGCTGAGCCAGACCAAATCGATCTGCATCCATAATCAGCATAATTGTTGCATTTGGAACATTGACACCCACCTCAATAACAGTCGTAGAAACCAGCAGCTGCAGCTCATTCTCTTTAAAGCGCTGCATAATCTCATCTTTTTCCAGATTTTTCATCTTTCCATGAAGCAGCCCCACTTGGTAAGCTGGACTGAAAACATCCTGCATATGCTCAAAAATTTCTGTCGCATTCTTGACATCCAGTGCTTCTGATTCTTCAATCAGCGGACAAATGACATAGGCTTGATGTCCTCGTGCAAGCTCCTTCTGCATCCATTCCAATACGGTATCAAGCTGCGGCGGTCGAATCCATCGTGTCTCTATTGGAATTCTTCCGGCTGGCATTTCATCAATAATGGATACATCCATTTCTCCAAAAGCAGTAATCGCCAATGTTCTGGGAATGGGTGTAGCTGTCATGAAAAGTACATCAGGATGCTGCCCCTTCTCTCTCAAAATCCTTCGCTGGTTCACACCAAAGCGATGCTGCTCATCTGTGATTACAAGTCCAAGCCGCTTAAACACAACATCTTCCTGAATCAGTGCATGGGTTCCTATAACCACATCAATTTCACCCGAGGCCAGTTGTTCCAATATTTCTCGACGTTCTTTAGCTTTCGTTGATCCGGTCAGAAGAGCTGTTTGTACTTCCAGAGGATCGAACAGCAGCTGCAAACTTTCCATGTGCTGCTGAGCCAGTATTTCTGTAGGCACCATCAATGCGCCCTGAAATCCTGCAGTCATTACTGCATACAAAGCAATTGCTGCCACAACTGTCTTCCCGCTCCCAACATCGCCCTGCAGCAGACGCTGCATATGCTGCGGGCTCATAAGATCCCGACAGATCTCATTAGTGACTTTCTTCTGTGCCTGAGTAAGCTCGAATGGCAGTTTCTTGGTGAATCCCTTCAATCTCTGTACATCGTACTGAATGGCTATCCCATTCTTTTCAGCTTTTTCCTGTCTTTTCAGCCCTTGTATTTTCAGCTGAAAAAGCAAAAATTCCTCAAAAACAACTCTGCGTTTTGCCTGATGGCTTTCCTCCGGGTTTTTAGGAAAATGCATGGCAAACATCGCCGTCGGACGATCCATCAGGCGATATTTTTCCAGAAGCTCCTGCGGCAGGTTTTCCTCTACCAAACAACCATATTCTTCAAATCCTGTACGGATCAGCTGAACCAGACTGCTTTGTCGGACCCGTTTATTGACATGATAAATAGGAGCGAATTCCTCGCCATCATTTTTGGCTCCCAGAATTTTCATTCCGTTTAAGGACTTTCTTTTTGCATCCCATTTTCCATAGACCGCTATATCTTCAGATAAAACAACCTTATCCTTTAAATAAGGCTGATTAAAAAAAGACACATTGATGACCGCATGTCCTTGCATAATTCTAAAATTAAGTCTGCTTTTTTTATAACCAAATCTGTTAAGAACAGCCTCAGAAACAACTGTTCCTTTTAATGTAACTTTTTCCTGATCCTGGATATCCTCTATTTCCTTTTCCTGAATATCCTCATACCGGAAGGGATAATAGGTCAGTAAATCTTTTACTGTGTCAATACCCAGTTCTCCAAACGCCTCTGCCCTTTTTGGCCCCACGCCGGAAAGTGTATATAAAGGGTCCGTCAATTTTTTCATTTATTTCCCTCCCTTCAACCGTGGACAATTCGAAATATATTCACCTAAATCCTTCAAATCCTTGATATGCAAGGATTCATAACCTGTGTTCTCCCCACTTGCAACCATTTAATTATGTTATCACAGATAACGAAATAAACACTTTACAATAAGCAGCCTTAAACTGCGATAGTCGTTCTGATGCGCTTTTTCTGCATCTTTTATCGCCGAAATGATTTATATTTGAGACATTTTATAAAATGCGATGATTATTTGATCAGTCAGTTTTTCATAGATTCTTTTGAGTTACCTATCCATATTTCTGTCCATATATACATGTACGCAATAAATAATAAATCTATCTAAAGAAAAGAGTCCGACGAATATTCAGTTAGAATACTGTTCAGACTCTTATAAAATGGCGTCAGTTAAAAGAACCGTTCTTTCAACAATTATTTCTTTTACCTGCTGCTGATTTATTCAGCAGAAAACAGATACGGATACACCGGCTGATCGCCTTCATGAATCTCAGTTTCCAAGTCTTCATGTTCAGAGGTAATTGCTTCAGACAGTTTCTCCGCCTCTGCCAATGTACCGTCTTCACCGACAATAATTGTGATGATCTCTGTGTCTTCGTCTATCATACGATTCAATGTATCTAAAGATGCCTTAAACATATCTGGTTCAGAAATGACGATTTTTCCGTCAATCATTCCAAGATAATCATCTTTTTTAATTTCCACATTATCAATCGTTGTATCACGAACAGCTGTTGTCACCTGACCGCTGACAACACTTTCCAACATGTCTGTCATGCTGGCTTTATTTTCCTCCAGCTTCTGCTGATCATTGAATGCAAGCATCGCTGTCATTCCCTGTGAAATTGTTTTAGACGGCACTACTGCTACAGGAACCTCAGCTACTTCTGCTGCCTGATCTGCTGCCATAAAGATATTTTTGTTATTTGGTAAAATGATAACCTGATCTGCGTTAACCTCTTTGACTGCTTTCAGAATATCTTCCGTACTCGGATTCATTGTTTGCCCACCGCTGATAATATAGCTGACACCCAAGCTTCTGAATAGCTCCTGCACGCCTTTTCCAGCAGCAATCGCAATGACTGCATAGGGTACACGTTCTTTCTTGGCAGGAGCTGCAACACCCTGTTGATCATGCTCTAAAATGGTTTCATGCTGCAAACGCATATTATCCACTTTTACTTTAACCAGTGAACCGAATTTCTGTCCATAATTCATCACTTCACCAGGATGTTCAGTATGCACGTGAACTTTGATAATCTCATCATCATTTACGACAAGCAGAGAATCACCCAGTTCATTTAGATAGTTTCGGAATGTTTCATAATCAAAGTCGCTGTCCACGGTCGGACCTTCGCCGATTTGAACCATGATTTCTGTACAGTAGCCAAAGTGAATGTCTTCAGTGGCCATTTGTCCCTGCACACTTCGATGGTGCTCAGCATTCACCATTTCATCCATTTCAGCAGGTGTTGGCTCATACACTGCTTCCGGATCATATTTCCCAGATAGCGACTCTAAAAAGCCTTCATAAATAAACAGAAGCCCTTGACCGCCGCTGTCCACCACACCGACTTCTTTCAAGACAGGAAGAAGATCAGGTGTTTTAGCCAACGCACGTTTTGCTCCTTTTACAACAGCTTCCATTACTTCAATACAATCATCTGTTTCTTTTGCTTTGCGTTCACCTGAACGGGCCGCTTCACGGGAAACAGTTAAAATGGTTCCTTCTACCGGCTTCATCACTGCTTTATAAGCCGTTTCCACTCCGTGAGTAAATGCCGCTGCCAAGTCTGCAGCATTTAGTGTCACAACATCAGGAATATGCTTGGAGAAACCTCTGAACAATTGTGAAAGAATAACGCCGGAATTTCCTCTGGCACCCATTAATAAACCTTTAGACAACGCTGTTGCCAACTCTCCCACCTTTTCAGATCGAGAATCTGCTACTGCTTTTGCTCCGCTGGTCATGGATAAATTCATATTTGTTCCTGTATCCCCATCGGGTACAGGGAAAACATTCAACGAGTTGACATACTCTGCATTTACATGCAGACGAGAGGCGCCGGCCTGGACCATTTCCTGAAACTGACCTGCGCTGATTTCTGTTACATTCACCTAAAATATCCTCCTTTAGATCACTGCTGATTCATTCAGAGCCCTGCTCTTTTTCAACAGCGGACTGTCCTTCTAATCAGGCAGCACACGAACACCTTGTACAAATACATTGACAGAATTTGCAGTCACACCAAGTAATGTTTCAAGATTATACATTACTTTTTCCTGAACATTACGGGAAACTTCAGAAATTTTTGTTCCATAGCTGACAATTGTATAAACATCTACTGCTACGCCATTCTCTTCTTGACGTACCACCACACCTTTTGAATAATTTTCTCTACGTAAAATCTCATTCAGATTATCTTTAATTTGCTTCTTGCTAGCCATGCCGACGATTCCGTAAATATCTGTAGCAGCGCCGCCGACTACAGTGGCAATGACTTCATTGGTAATCTCAATGGTACCTGCTGACGTTTTGATTTTTACAGCCATTGATGAAAGCCTCCTTAAAGAGCAGATTTGCCCTATTTTCTTCCTTAATATTCTATCATAGCTGAGGATTAATGAAAAGAAAGGAAATCAAAGTAGCCGATGAATTTTGTACACTTCTTAATAAATGACTGTTTTTATCATGAGCTGAGATTTCCTTGCTCCAAGACGCTCCGCCCTAAATAAAAAAAGCCGAGATTCATTTTGACATCCACAGCTCATCTTTTGATTATAAATTTTTCATTGCACGAACTGAAACCAGACAACTCTCTCCATTACTCATTTCAACGATACGTTCTTTTTTCTGAATCTTCTCTACATGATTTTTATTGATCAGAAATGATTTATGGCAACGGTAAAAATCTTCGTATTGATCTTCAATATCTTTTAAAGCACCATAGAACTCTTCTTCTCCATTTTCCAAGTGCATAATTACTTTATGAGAAGAAATGGAAAACTCAAAGAAAATAATATCATTGATGTCTACTGATCGAATCGCATCTCCATACTCATTATTTCGAATTGTTTGTATATTTTTCTGTAAATACAATGTGTAGACACTACTCCAAAATAGTAAGGCCAATGCCAGCTAACTAGAAATATTTGCCAGAATAACAGTCAAAACAACAACATAACTAATATTGATCTTAAAATAAAATTTCTGAAACAGACCGGAAACTGAATTGATCAAATTCCAGAAATAACCCGTCATATTTTCTAGATTTTTCCCTGAATCCAAGTCGCTGATTTTTTGATTATAGTAGCTCATCAAGGTTCCTGCTCTTCTAAACAATCAAAAAGTCTAAGTAAAGGTAATTTCTTTCCATTTGCCTCTTGGATCATTTCCAATGTTTCATAGGGAATCATCGGAAGCCTATGCTGTCCCTTTTTAATAAGTGTCAATAAATTATCTCTATCTTCTGTTACTTCCTCCAACACCTCTTTCTCCACATTCATTCTTATCATCACCTTCTTCTCATTTATGATTACACTAAAGCAATCAAATAAATAGGTTACTTATATTCTAGCTAATTCTTTCAGTATCAGGTGATATTCTCTTAAACTGTCTATTTCCTTTCTTTTTCTCCCATATAAACGTTTAGGAATTCCTGAACGTAAAAAAGAGCGGATTTTTTATAATTCTTAAAATTTTCTTGCTAATCCCTTCCAAATATGATAAATTAATCAGGTATGAGCAGAAAACCATCGCTCCAAGATCAAAGCAAAGGAGGAAATTCACAATGGCAAAAGTATGTTATTTCACTGGTCGTAAAACAAGCAGCGGAAACAACCGTTCTCATGCTCTGAATGCGACAAAGCGTACTGTTAAACCAAATCTGCAAAAAGTTCGTGTACTTGTAGACGGTAAACCAAAAAAAGTTTGGGTGTCAACTCGTGCTTTGAAATCTGGTAAAATCGAGCGTGTTTAATAGAATATATACAAATCAAAATCCTGTTTTCTTACATGAGAAAACAGGATTTTTTTATTGTATATTTTGAAAACCACTAGCTACGCCTATGATTCAGAATATCTTTCAGAAAGAAAAAAAACTCCCAATATACTGACAGATATTGACAAAAAATGTCCCCCTTCAGCTTTGTAAAATGCTGTATCAGCATGAACTGATTCTTATGACTCAACTCACTAAGTATCAGCTCAATACAGTGATTGTCTCCTGTGTGTTTCTGCCTTATAACTTGAATAATCCATTAAAATCTCATTCAGAGACTAATAAGGCTGCTCCACCTTTTTTAGATAATCTCCTGCATTATTTATCAACGAATAAAGCTCTGACAGCAAACCCAATCCCTGATAGTCCGAGACCGCAGTCTGAGAGAAGAAGAGAAGCTCCTTTTCTCCGGTAACTTGTTTCGTCAATTGCTGCATTATATTCGGTGCAGCATGAATTCTTCTGTAATCCATCAGCTCATCACTGATCTGCTCACAATAGTGATTGTCATATGGATTAATCAGAAGAAAATTGACCCTTACAGCCACATACTCTTGCCATCTGCAGGAAAGAAAAACTCACCTACTTTCAAAGCTCAGTACATAGAGCTCATGAAAGTGATTGGAAAATTTTTGTTTAATCCCCTTAAACTGATAGACTTAGATTGACCGCCTGCTATCAAACGTCGTAATTCTTTGTTCCACAGTCCTTCTCATTTTCCTTCTATCATAATTGAAACTCAAGCGAATGTATTGAACAAAATAGATAATAAAAGAACAGCTGGATTTTATTTGACCAGCTGCTCTGTTTGCTTATTCAATTATTTCTGTTTTGATGTACTCTCGGTACACTTTTTTTAAACAAAGTTTAGTCCCTGCTTTGGATGACTGCAATCACTCCAGAGGTAAAGGAGAAAGATGCTGTCTGTCCAACAAATTCATTACTTGCATATGAAGTTGGAACTGGAACCTGATGCTGATTCAGCAGATACTTACTGTCCTTAAGTGTCAGATCATTCACTGGTGTCAGACAGCAGTAAGCCAGATAATTCATTCCGACTTCTCTTCCAACTGTATATTCTCCCGGCAAAAAATATCGGATGCTATTCTGTCGATCCCTTAAACCAATTTGTTGAGTATATGAACGAAAACGCTCCTCCAGCGGCAGCCAGAGATTCGCGAGAAAATGATCTAAACGTCCGCCCGTTGCACCAATAATTGTCACTGTTGCTTTCGGAAACCGTTTAAAAACCTGATCAAGAGCCAGCTGCGTATCTGTATCGTCTTTTTCAGGCTTGGACGTGATAACCTCGACTGCTTCCTTTTCTACATAAGCTTTTTCATTGGCACTCAAAGAATCAAAATCACCTACAGCTAAATCCAAAGGCCAGCCCTGTTCCAAGATAAACAGACTTCCACGGTCAACACCGGCAAAATAATCAAATTCAGAAGAATGAATCGCCGGCCATTCTTCATTTGAGCCGCCAGCAACGATTAATAAATTCATTGATTCAACACAGCCCGTAATGCATCAATCCGCTCTTTTGGATCCTCTGCACTATAAATATAAGAACCTGCTACAAATACGTCTGCACCTGCATCTTTACATTTTTGAGCTGTTTCAGGAACAATCCCTCCATCTACTTCAATCTCATAAGTATACCCCTTTGTTTCTCTCCACTCTTTTAACTGAGCAATCTTACTCAGCTGGCTTTCAATAAAGCTTTGTCCGCCAAAGCCCGGATTTACAGTCATAATTAAAACAAGGTCTGCTAAATCCAATACCTCTTCAATAGCGGAAAGAGGTGTACCTGGATTAACTACTACGCCGGCTTTGACATCAGCCTGTTTAATCATCTGCATTGCCCGGTGAATATGCGGCGTGGATTCTTGGTGTACAGTAATAATATCTGCACCTGCTTCTGCGAATGCCTTAATATAGTTTTCCGGCTGCTGAATCATCAAATGTACATCTAAAGGCAGCTTAGTTGTCGGACGAATCGCTGAAACAACATTTGGACCCAGCGTAATATTCGGAACAAATTGTCCGTCCATTACATCCACATGGATATAATCGGCACCCAGCTTCTCTACTAACTGAATATCTCTTTCCAAATTTGCAAAATCTGCGCTCAAAATTGATGGGGCTATTTTCATAGTATGTATCTCCTTTGATTTTATTGATATCCGCCCGCTCTTTCAATCCATGAAGGATGAGTGGATTTCTTCTTCAGCTACTTGCTATTATTTTTAATAAGACCGTCTCCATTAAATAAATCAGTTTCCTTTTTTCTTCTTGTAAATGGGTCGGCGGTCTTCAATTTCTGAAAGAAACTGCAAATAATTATCATACCTTGTCTGAGCAATTTCTCCTGTTTCAACTTGCTTTTTGACCTCGCAGCCAGGTTCTTTTCTGTGCATGCACTCTCGAAACTTACAATGGGGCGCAGCTTTTACAAATTCAGGAAACTGTTTGGGTAATTCGACTGCATTCATTTCAAGAAAATCAATCGAACTAAACCCAGGAGTATCTGCAACCAGACCTTCGTACAGAGGAATAAGCTCCACATGTCTAGTTGTATGCTTCCCGCGCCCAAGAGATTCGGAAATCTCTCCAGTTGCCAATTGAAGCTCCGGTGAAATTTTGTTTAATAAGGTGGATTTCCCTGCACCGGACTGCCCCATAAAAACGGTCAGACGGTCCGGAAAATATTGCTCCAGTTCTCGAATCGATGCCTGATCATCGATAGAATCGTCTCCAAAAATAATAGGATAGGATGGCTGATACACCTTTTTGATTTCCTTCAGCAGTTCTTTTTCTTCTTCACTAAACAAATCGATTTTTGTTAAATAAATGACCGGTTCGATCTCCTTGTATTCCAATGTCACTAAAAAGCGATCCAACAGGTTATAGGAAAAATTCGGTTCTACTACACTCATCACGACAACACCAATGTCGACATTGGCAACTGACGGACGAACTAATTCATTTTTTCTCGGTAAAATCTCCAGCAGGTAACCATCTGTCAAGTTATCGCTTTCAAAAATTACATCGTCTCCAACCATGGGAGTAATGTTTCGATTGCGAAAATTCCCTCTGGCTCTTGTTTGAAATGTTTCACCTTCTGCATAAACATAATAAAACCCGCTCAATGCTTTTCTAATTTGACCGTTCAATGTATCCCTCCTAACCAATCCGAATATACAAGAAAAATCGAGAAGATGCAAGGACTGTCCATGTTTTTTACCGAATTGAACATATCATTCATTAAAAATTTTGAATAAGCAATTATAATTGAAACTCTTTAAACATATAAAACAACCCGAAAGAGCCGTTTTTTCGGAAAGTCGCTGCACTCTTACCTCTTTGATAAAAAAATCCTTTCACCTAAATTGATTGCTGTTCTCCCCCTCTGATAATTGAAAAAGCACCGGAACCGCCAATTTCTGACATGCTCCGATGCTGCATTTAAGTTTACTTGTAAAAACAAACAGCTGTGGTCTTTCTATTCACCTTCGGAATCTTCTGATGAAGGAGATTCATTCTGTGTCGGTCCGCTGGAATAATAGATCGTAACCGTTTCTCCTTTTTCAAGACTTGTACCGGAGGACGGATTTGTTCTGATTACTGAATCTTTTGTTTCATTCGAAGTTTCCACCTGTTCAGATACCTTAAATCCTTTTTTCTCCAGCTCAGACTTAGCTTCTGATCGTGACATCCTCACTACATCAGGTACTTCCACCATTTCAGCACCGGAGCTGACTACCAAAGTGATTTTTCCTGTCTTCGGGTTAAACGTTGAACCAGCTCCCGGGCTTTGAGAAATCACATTGCCCTTGGCTACAGTACTGCTGGATTTTTCTTCTTTAGAAATACGATCCTGACTCACCCCTAAAGCAACCAGTGCATTTACAGCATTGTCATAGCTGTAGTCTTTATAATTGATCAGTGTCGTATTATCCGATCCGCTGCTGACTGTCAGTGTGATTTCATCATTCACCGGATCAAAAGAAGTTCCGGCTCCCGGATTTTGGCGGATAACATAGCCTTCTGTTACTGTATCACTTGCTTCTTCTTCATATAAAATATTTTCTTCTTTAATACCCAAAGCCAGTAAAGCGGCTACTGCATTCTCGTAAGAATAGTCAACATAATTATCCAAAGAAACATTTTTCGGGCCGGTACTGACTACCAGAGTCACCTGATCATTCTTAGGATCAACTTCTGTTCCCTCTTCCGGTGTCTGACGGATAACTTTATCTGCATCGACTTCCAGACTATTTTCTTTTTCAATTTTTATATTGCTCTCAAGGAAGCCCAGCTTCTTCATCGCTTCAATCGCATCTTTTTGTGTCCAGTCTGTGTAATCATCTATCTTGATTTTTTTGTTGCCGGTACTAATATAAAGAACAACAGACTTCTTCTTCTTCACGCTGGCACCTGCAGCAGGATCTGTCTTAACCACTTTTCCTTCTTCAATCTCATCATCCGGAAGTTTTTTTACTTCATCTGTTACTTCAAGATCTGCGGCTTCCAGCTCTTTTCGAGCCTCTTCCTGTGTTTTGTTTCTAACATCAGGAACCATCACCTCGTTCTTGCCTCCACCGGCAAAAAATAGAACAGCTCCGACTGCCAACGCTATAAATAACAGAACAAAGAAAATTATAATAAATTTCTTTCGTCTCTTTTTCGGCTTTGTTTTCTCTTCCGGTTTTTCTTCAACAGAGGCTCCTTCTGTTTCATCTCCCAGAGTTTCTGAAGCAGCAAGAGCTTCTGCCGCCTGAGTTTCATCCAAAGGGGTCAAAACCATTGTTTCGCCGTTCAATGCTGTTGGTTCCCATCTGGACTCATTTAGCCGGTCCACATTCAAGACAGTATAAAGGTCTCTTGACATTTCCTCCGCTGATTTATAGCGGTCGGCAGGATCCTTGGCTGTCGCATGCAAAACGATATTTTCCAGCGATTGAGGAACATTGGAGTCAAATGAGCGAACAGACGGCATTTCCTCCTGAAAGTGTTTCAAAGCAATAGTTACCGCTGATTCTCCATCAAACGGAACAGTTCCTGTCAGCATTTCATACAAAATAACACCTACTGCATAAATATCTGACTGGTTTGTCGCCATGCTGCCTCTGGCCTGTTCTGGAGAAAGGTAATGAACAGAGCCCAGCATTGTATTGGTTTGAGTAATTGATGTCTCAGACAGCGCAATTGCAATACCAAAATCTGTAATTTTAACAACACCATTTTCATCAATCAAAATATTTTGCGGCTTCAGATCCCGGTGAATAATGCGGTGTTCATGTGCAAGGGAAACAGCTGATAAAATTTGTTCCATAATATCAACAACTTGCGCATACATAATTGGATAATAGGTATGGATGTATCGTTTAAGGTCCATTCCTTTAACATATTCCATTACCAGATACTGCAGTCCATCTTCCTCGTCGACATCATATACACTGACAATATTAGGATGAACCAACTCGGATGCAGCCAATGCTTCTCTTTGAAAACGCCGAATGGCCGCTTGATCATTTTGGAAGTCAAACCGCAGGACTTTCACTGCAACATCCCGATCCAAAATCAAATCATGGGCTAAAAAGACATTGGCCATTCCGCCGCTGCCGATATTACCGATAATCTGATAGCGGCCGTTTAATTTTCTGCCGATTTCTATCATCGGTTACTCCTCCTCACTCTTGTCAAAGTGTATTACGAGAACGGTGATATTATCAACGCCTCCTGCTTCATTTGCCAAAGAAATCAGCATTGCCACTTTTTCTTCCAGCGAAATTCCAGAAATAAGAACAGTTAAGATCATTTCTTCAGAAACCATGTTTGTCAGACCATCCGAACACAGCAGCAGGTAATCGCCTTCTGCACTGCCATGGTTGGCAACATCCACTTCAACGGTTTTCGGCATTCCCAGCGAACGGGTCAGTACATTTTTTCGAGGATGATTGAACGCCATTTCCTGCGTAATTTCTCCGGACTTCACCAATTCATTGACAAGAGAATGGTCCTCAGTCAACTGCATCATCTGCTGATTCCGTACTAAATATGCGCGGCTGTCTCCGATATTAGCCAAAACAAATGTCTCACCCAGTAAAACTGCACTGACGATTGTTGTGCCCATTCCTGAATATTCCGGAACAGACTGGCCTTTTTCATAGATTTTTTCATTTTCTTCCTGAATCATTTGAATCAGCCATTGTGCGGCTTTATCAGCTGAATCAATATCGTTTTCTGTCCACCGTTCTCCCAGGTAATTGACTGCCATCTGACTGGCAACATCACCGGCCTGATGCCCACCCATTCCGTCAGCAAGAAGTGCCAGCGAAATGCCGGCTTTATTCTCAAATACGCCTGCATAATCCTGATTTGTATTTCGTTTACGCCCAATATCTGTTTGAAAATTGATTTTCACTTGTTCCACCTCATTTAAGAAACTTTCTGCATGCAGCAAATAAAGAAACCGTCTGTTAAAAACTGGTGCGGATAAATTGTCAGCATTTGATCTTCTATTGAAGTTTCAAGAATCTCACTAACCTGCACATCAATTTTTTTAAACTCGGGATGCTTCGATAAAAATGCTGCCACCACTTCCTGATTCTCTTCTTTCGCGATCGTGCATGTGCTATAGACCATTATACCCCATTGCTTTAAGGTCTGCGCAGTATTTTCAAGGATTTCCAACTGAATTTTCGGCAGCTGTTCAAAATCCCCAGCGGTCTTATGGTATTTAATATCCGGTTTTCTTCTCATTAGTCCAAGTCCTGAGCATGGCGCATCTACTAAAATACGATCAAACGTTTCTGCCGGAAAGTGTTCATTTACTTTTCTGGCATCCAGCTCTTTCGTTTCTACCAGTCCAGTCAGTCCCAATCTTGCTGCATTTTCTTTAATCAGCTTTATTTTATGGGGATGAATATCCAGTGCCGTAACTTTCCCGCCTTTTGCTGCATCTAGAAAAGCGGCAATGTGAGTTGTTTTACCCCCCGGAGCTGCACAGGCATCCAAAACCCGATGCTGTGCTTCCACCTGTAATGCTGGGGCTGCCAGCATGGAGCTTTCATCCTGAATAGTAATTTCTCCGGCTTTAAACAACTGACTGCCAGCCAAAAATCCTTTTTCTGCGACAATTCCATAAGGCGAAATCTCACTTGGAACAGCTTCAATTCCATCTTCAGATAATTCTTCAATCACTGTGGTGCGATCCAAACGCTGTACATCCACCCGTGCACTGGCATGACTTCGTTCAAACAATGACAAACCCAGCTTTTTTGTTTCGTCTATTCCAATTTGACTCACTAATTTTTCTGTCAGCCACAAAGGCATACTGATCTCTGCAGAGAGCCGTTCCATAGGATCGCTGATTTTTTCCACTTCTGGAAGACCTTCTCTTTGAATCGTTCGCAGAACACCGTTTACAAACTTGCCGATACCGCTGTTGCCTCTTTCTTTGGCAATCTCAACTGCTTCATTGATAATCGCATGATCCGGAACTTTATCCAGATAAACAGATTGATAAATCGAAAGAATCAGCAGATTTTTTACCCAGTTATCTACTTTTTTTGCTTTTTTTATGAATGGAGACAAATAATACTCCAACAATAATTTTCTGCTGAGTGTACCATATACCAGTTCAGTAAACAAGCGGCCGTCCTGAGCAGAAAGCTTTGATTTTTCAATCATTTCACTTAACAGCAGATTGGAGTACGCACCGCCTGTATCAACACGTTCAATTGTTTCCAGCGCAGCATAACGGACAGAGTGTCTGATCTTCGCCGAGATTTTCTTTCCCATCTAGTCCACCTTCTCCATTTCTTTCACTGTCTGACCTGAGCCGTTTAAAAATTCTTGAATAGACAGTCTGCCTTTTCCGGAAGGTTGAAGACTATTCAAAGAAAGAACTGTACCTTCCCCGCAGGCAATCCACAACTCTTTTTTAGTTCGTTTAATAATCGTCCTTGGTTCTGCTTCAGTAGTTTCCAATAACGGAGAAACCTCCCATAATTTCCAGTTTATTCCCTGATAGGTCGTGAAAGCAGTCGGCCAAGGTCTCATTCCTCTGACCTGACAATCAATCTGTTCCGCAGTTTTTTGCCAGTCGATTTTTTCCTGCTCTCTGGTAATATTCGGAGAGAATGTTGCCTGTGACTCGTCCTGAGGAACAGGCTTAAGCGCTCCAGACAGGATTTCAGGCAATACTTCCAAAAGCAGTTCTTTTCCTACAACACTCAACTTGTCAAACATTGTTCCTACATCATCCTGTGTCGAAATAGGAATACTTCGTTGAGCATAGATCCCTCCTGCATCCATTTTTTTGATCATTTCCATAATGGTTACACCTGTTTCTTTTTCCCCATTTATAATGGAATAGTGGACAGGTGCACCACCGCGATATTTTGGTAAAAGGGATGCATGTACATTCACCGCCCCCAATACAGGTGCCTGCAGCAGGCGTTCCGGCAAGAACTGACCAAATGCTGCGGTTACAATAATATCCGGCTTAAGAGCAATTACTGTTTCCATTTCCTCGGAGCCAGATATTTTTTCCGGCTGCAGTACCTTCAGACCGTGCTTTAATGCTGCCTCTTTTACAGGAGGAGCTGTCAAAATTCTTTTTCTTCCGACAGGACGATCTGGTTGTGTTACTACTGCTGCTACTTCATACCCGGCTTCTAAAAGACCTTCTAAAATGGGAACTGAAAATGTGGGCGTTCCCATAAAAATAATTTTAGTCATCCAACTTCTCCTCCATATATGCATCCAGATCTTCTGGAGCAATTTCTTCAATGATCTTATCAATGAACACTTTCCCATTCAAATGATCAATTTCATGCTGAAATGCACGCGCCAAATAACCATAGGCAGTCACTTCAATTTCTTCGCCTTCCCGATCAAAGTAACGAACCGTTATCTCTTCAGAACGTTCAACAGTCCCATATCTATTGGGGATACTGAGACAGCCTTCCACATCAATATCTACCCCGTTTCTTTCAATAATTTCAGGATTGATCAGCTCAAAACGTCCAGTTTCTTCATCGATTTCAATGACTGCAAGTTGAAGGTTCTTTCCTATCTGCGGAGCTGCAATCCCGATGCCGTCATGGGCTGTCATGGTGTCATACATATCATCTAACAGCTGTATAATCTCATCTGTAATCAGTGTCACTGGTTTTGCTTTTGCGGTCAACTTGTTATCAGGGTAAAGCACGATTGGATAACGCATTCGCTTTCCTCTTTTCTAACATCTATTTCGTCATTAATTGAATATTTCCTGCTTTTGCACTTCTTATGAAAACTTAAATAAAATTCATCGGCTCTGCATCAATCGATACTTTCAACCCTTTGGCTGCTCCTGCCTGCGTATCCGTTAAGATTTTCTCCAGCAGCTCCTGAAGCCGAGCCTCTTTTTTATATTTGATAATCATTTGATAGTAATAGCGATTATTTATCCTCATAATTGCTTTAGGTGTCGGCCCCAACAAAAGACTTTGATCTGAAAGTCCTTCCTGAAGCTCTTTCATAATCGAAAACATTTGCTTGGCAGCAACATTTTCTTCCGGATGGCTGGCTGTAATCTGAACTGTAAAATAAAACGGCGGATAATCGCCTCGATGACGAATCTGCATTTCCTTTTGATAAAAGGCTTCATAATTCTGGATTCTTGCCAGCTGAATCGCATAGTGGTCCGGATTAAAGGACTGAATCACTACTTCACCGGGTTTTTCTGCCCGCCCTGCTCTGCCGCTGACCTGTGTAAGAAGTTGAAACGTTCGTTCACTTGAACGAAAATCAGGCAGATTCAACGCGGTATCTGCATTTAAAACCCCTACCAGTGTGACATTAGGGAAGTCTAACCCTTTTGCAATCATCTGCGTACCAAGTAGTATGTCCGCCTCCTGATTCTCAAAAGCAGAAAGAATCCGTTCATGTGCTCCTTTACGACGCGTCGTATCAACATCCATTCTCAAAATTCGTGCCCCGGGTAAAAGCTGCTGCAGTTCTTCTTCTACTTTCTGCGTACCCGTACCATAGTAGCGGATTTTATCACTGCTGCAGTTTGGACATTGATGGGGAATCCCTTCCTCATGTCCACAGTAATGGCATTTCATTGTTTTTGTATCCATGTGCAGCGTCAGTGAGATATCACAGTTTGGACAAGGCACAACAAAGCCGCAGTCCCTGCACATAACAAAGGATGAATATCCTCTCCGATTGAGCAGCAGCACACTTTGTTCTTTACGCTCCAATCTCTCTTGAAGCTTATTCTGAAGCAGCTGAGAAAAGGTTGAAATATTCTTTTGTCTGACCTCTGAGCGCATATCAATCACATCAATCTGAGGCAGTGACGCTGCACTGTTTGCACGTTGGGTCAACAGCAAATGCCTATAGACTTTTTTCTGTGCACGAGCTCTGGATTCAAGTGAAGGAGTGGCACTTCCCAGGATGACAGGACAATGATGATATGCTCCCCGCCAAATAGCTAAATCTCTGGCGTGATATCTGGGCGTTTCTTCCTGTTTATAGCTGGCTTCATGTTCTTCATCAATGATGATGACCCCTAGATCAGATAACGGGGCAAATATTGCCGAACGCGCACCAACCACTACCTGTGCTTCTCCCCGCTCAATTTTCCGCCATTCATCATAACGTTCACCATGAGACAATCCACTGTGCAGCACTGCTACTTGTTCCCCAAAACGACTTTTAAATCTCTGAACCATTTGAGGTGTTAATGAAATCTCCGGTACCAGCATAATCGCTGTTTTCTTCTGTTCAAGCACTTCAGCAATCACCTGAAGGTAAACTTCCGTCTTCCCGCTTCCGGTGATTCCTTCCAGTAAATATGTATCAGATGATTCTGTTTTCATGGAATACGTGATTTCTTCTACTGCTGTCCGCTGTTCTTCATTCAACAGCAGTGCTTCTGTCTTTTCAAATTCCCGGTCAGCAAAGGGATCTCTGTAAGTTTCTTTTTCTATAAACCGCAGCCAGCCTTTTTTCTGCGCATCGTTTAATACAGCCGTGCTGAATCCCAGATCCTTCATTTCTTTTACAGCGACTGTCCGCTCCTGTCCCAGGCTTTGTAAATAATATAACAGCTCTTCTTTTTTTTTGGCTCCTTTGCGCAATGCTTCCTTTTCCTCTTGAAGCCGTTCAAAATCCATCGCTGCCTGAATATACCGAACTGTTTTTACTTTATTTTTCGTTTGGACTTCATAGCGAATATCAACTTTTTGCTCTGCACGCAGCTGCATCAGTTTCGGCAGAATGTTTCTCTCAACTGCTTCTTCCCATGGAATTTCATCAAGACCATAAAACAGCTCATCTTGAAGTTCTTCCGCAATTTCATCAGTCAGATAAATATATTTATGATAGGCTGCACGCATAACACTTGGCAGCATCGTCTGTAAACATGTAATTTTAAAGGAAAATGTTTTAGTTTTCATATATTCTGCCAGTTCCAGCATTTCTTCATCCAAAACGGGCTTTAAATCGAGGATTGAAATAATCTCTTTCCATTCATACTCAGAGAGCTGTTCATCAGAAAGCTGTCCAAGACCAACTATAAAGCCCTGAACATGACGATCTCCCCGACCAAAGGGAACCTCCACTCTCATGCCCACAACTATCTGACTGCTTAAGTTTGAAGGAATCAGATAGGTAAACGGCTGATCTGTCTGCATCGCCGGAATGTCTACAATTATTTGTGCAGCGTTCTTCATTCTGATCCTTCCTTTCTATGTACTGAAAATCTCTTTGCTTATTGTACTAAAGAATCCGACTTTTGTCTTGCTGCTCCGCCGTTTCTTAATAAAAAGACACAGTGCTTTATGCAGCTGCAGCCTAATTCCAATTAGTTTTAGGGCGTGTCTGAAAAGTTAATGGCATTCGAATTTTTCAGTGATTTTTGTTGAAATCAAGGAAGAAAACACAGCTTATGTGGTTCATAAGCGGGTATTTATGACGATGAGTTCGATAAAAATCATCAAACTATTCGCCGCTTGAATTTTCAGACATGTCCTAGGTATTCTCACTGAATTAGTTTAAATAAAAAAAACGGCTGGGAGTCAGTAATTGCCCCAGCCAACTAGTTCTATTTTATAACTTGCTTTCTTCCCGAATGCGCTCTTCCAGTTCTCTCTGTTCCTGATCTTTCGCCATTCGCTGCTCTTCTTTCGCTGCACGGATACGCTCGCGTTTTTCTTCAGGATTTGGATCATTGATAACCATTGCAGCATCAATTTCTTCCAATGCACGACCAACACTTTTTACAGATTCAAAGCTTTCAATGGTCGGCTGCGCTCCGGCTTCCAATTCATGAGCACGTTTACTTGCCAGAATAACCAAAGAGTATTTCGACGGAACTTCTTCCAATAATGAATCAATAGACGGTTTTAGCATCATTTTGGCTACATCTCCTTTAACATATTAATATATTTGCCGATCACTCGGTCTACTCTGAAGTGTTCACTTGCAATAATCCGTTTGATTCGTTCCACAGCAAGTGATACTTCATCATTTACTACAGCATAGTCATACAATGCCATCATTTCAATCTCTTCTCTTGCGACCTGCATTCGTTTCTCAATTACAGACAGATCATCTGTACCGCGATTGACAATACGGGATTTCAATTCAGCCAAGTCTGGAGGCGTTAAAAAAATGAACACACCGGCTTTGCCAACTTTATCTCTTACCTGTTTAGCTCCCTGCACTTCAATTTCAAGAAAGACATCTTTCCCTTCATCCAATGTCTGGTTTACATAGGAGAGCGGTGTGCCATAATAATTACCAACATATTCCGCATATTCCAGCATCTCTCCGGCTTCAATCATTGCTTCAAACTCTTCCCTCGTACGGAAATAGTAGTCCACACCTTCCACTTCTCCCTCACGCATTGCCCGAGTTGTCATGGAAACAGAATACTGAAAATCATGTTCTTCACTTTCAAAAATTGCTTTTCGAACCGTGCCTTTGCCAACACCAGAAGGTCCAGACAATACTATTAGTAACCCACGCTCTGTCATGATGACTTCCTTTCAAATGGTTTCTTTGTCATTATTTCTATAATGCACTTTTTTTCAACAATTTTCAAGGCTTTCTTATTAAGGTTTTCTAAGAAAATCATTTCTTTCATACAAACCACGCATTCCACCCATAACCATTCCATCGAAATATACATGAAAAAAATAGAATCCGTGCTAAACAACTATGTACAAATTCCGGTACCTGCTGAAGCACTGAGTGAAAAAATTTCCAACTAAATGAGAAAGTTTATTCAAAGAAATGAAACTCAGTTTAAAACAGCTGAAGCACTGTTTGACCTGCTCGGCTCACAGCTGTTCCAGCCATTTCTTCCTCAAACTAAATCCCCATATTGGACAATATATTGACCACACCCATCAATTCATCGCGGCGTTTCATTTGTTTTTCAGCGGGTCCGTCAACTTCCTCTGCATCCACTCGAACGATGTAACGTCGGTCCATCGTTATAAACTTATCCTCATTGACTTGAATATTCAACACCTGATCTGTATAAGAAACACAGGCATCCTGCCATGCTTCAAAGGGTTCTTTCTCAGTCAGAACCTCTCTTTTAATTACTGACTTTCCGCTCAATTCATGAAATGTTATATCATAATATTTTGTCATTCTTCTCACCTCATTATCATTCTGCTCTTTAATTATAGCGTTAAAGGAAAAGGACTGTAACATAAGTATGTCTGAGTCCCCTAAAACCAAATCAGTTGATATGATCGAAGCGCAGCGGAGTGTATCTATTCTCAGTTATTCATTCTATGAATAGTGTTCTTTGACAATTTTCGGATATTCCGCCTTATTGTCATAAATCACTACGATTGACCTGTCAGAGTAGATAATACCTGACTGGTTCTTGATGCTCCTGCGATTACTCGTCGCAGTTAAGTTCGTGCACGTGCTCCTGCGGTTACTCGTCGCAGTTAAGTTCATACACGTGCTCCTGCGATTACTCGTCGCAGTTAAGTTCATACACGTGCTCCTGCGATTACTCGTCGCAGTTAAGTTCATACACGTGCTCCTACGGTTACTCGTCACAGTTAAGTTCATGCATGTGCTCCTGCGATTACTCGTCGCATGGAGAAGCTTTGTCACACCCTCACTCCTATTCGATATTTTGAATCTGTTCACGGATCTTTTCCAAAATTGTTTTCAACTGTACCACATAATTTTTGATTTCTATCGGACTGGATTTTGAACCAATCGTATTTACTTCCCTGTTGATCTCCTGAATAAGAAAATCCAGTTCCCTTCCAACAGGCTCTTCCTGCTCTAACAATTCTTCTAATTTATTAATATGAATTGCCAGCCGGTCCAGCTCTTCATGAATATCTCCTTTTTCCAGAAGGATAGCCATCTCAGTCAGAAGTCTGGTTTCATCCACAGATGTTTCCAGCCAGTCACGCAGCTTTTGTTCAAATTTATCACGATAATCAGATTCATATAATTCTGTAAACTCTCCAAGCCGAGCAACCAGATTGGAAAAATCATTTGAATACTCAAACAAAATTTGTTTAATCTTTTCACCTTCTTGATATCGGCTGCTGTCCACTTTATTAATAGCTGCTTCAACAGCAACCAGTAAACAAGACTCAAGCTCTGCATCTGTTTCTTTTCCTTCGACTATTTCAACATAGTCGGAATTATTCAACAGCTGATTCAGACTTGCTGACGGATCAAATGTATTTTCTCCGTATTGAGTGTATATTTCTTCTTTAATTTCCTGCAGCAGCTGATGGATTAATGACCAGTGAACATGAACTGCTTTACTGCCTTCCCCTATTTTTTTCAGATTGATAAAGACTTCTACCCGTCCTCTTTGAAGCCGTTCTTTAATTTTTTGTCGGATTGCCAGTTCAAAAGAATTGGCCTCTTTCGGCATTCTAAGCTGCATATCCAAAAAACGGTGATTAACGGTTTTTATTTCTACATCAATTTCATAGTGTTCACATTCTGTTTTTTCTTTCCCAAATCCAGTCATACTTTTCATTGACAGGGTGTCCTTTCTACATGGATTTCAGTGTTTCACGCAAGGTTTCAAATTCCTCATTTGTCAGTGTAATGCCCTTACCCATCTTTTCATGACCAGGCGCCCAGTCACGCAGATCAAATTTAGGCGGACGTTCATTCCAGCTCACCAAGTTCAGTTCTTTCCGCCAGCCTTTCGCATTTTCGGAAAGTACTGCAATTTCTTCTACGATTTCATATGAAAATTCAGCCAATAGTTATCTTCTCCCTTTTTGTATATATTCGTTCATCAATACTTCCAGCACCATAGCCGGCAGTCGTTCAAACAAGACTGACAAACGCCGTTGTTTCTCTTCAGCTTCTACATTTAAAAAATTTGTCATCAACTGAAATTGTCTCTTATCCGATAAAAGAAAAAATTCATCATAATATCTTCCCAGCCATTCCTGAACAGAAATCATCCCGTCAAAAGAATTTTCCGGCAGGCTTTCTTCTCCGTCTTTTTCCAGCAGTTGAATAAATTCAGTAACTGTATAAAGCTTATTTGGAGGAATATCTCTTTGTTTTCCAAGAAGCTCCAGTAAAACAAGACTGATATTTTCCTCATACACCCTGTCTTTATAATATCTACGCAATTTCTGATAGATTCTCTTTCGGGATTCCCCGTTTTTCCACAAAGACAGTGAATAATTCTTTTTTATATAGCGGAAAAAGCTTTTCTGAATGGAGACTGCTTTTTTTAAATCTTCATCAAAAGTATACCAATAACCGCTATATTTTTGAAATGCTTTCATGGTTTCCAAATAGCCCAGCTGGATATTTACCTTTGAACGTATCCCATCAAACAACAGCACATTCCCCAATGTCCATGGGGTTTTCAGCACAATTTTCGGTTGCGAGTCCGGCAGTTCCGTTCGTTTTGAAAAGCCCGGTCCCTTTACATCTGCTACAATATATTCTGTAGCTCCATTTTGAAAAGCAACATCTATCGGAACATTATTTCTATAACCGCCATCAATATAAAATTTTTCATCAATCACTGCAGCAGCCATTGCCGGAAAAAAAGAAGATGATGCCAAAAGCCATTGTTTCTGCTGGTTATTCTTACAAGAATTGAAATGAATTACCCGCTCGGTCACACCAGGCAGCTCTGTTGTTACTATATAAAATTCCTGTTTTGCCGATTTGAGCTTTTCTTCTGAAAAAGTATCATCCAGCAACTGCTGTAAAGGTTGAGTTGAAACTCCCTTTGATTGTATGGCTGCCAAAGTGAAGGAAGCGATTTGTCCCAATAATTCAGACAATGTATTTTTCGATAACACCTTCATTGGAAAAGAAAGGATTTTCTTAGTCTCAATTTTTTCCCACATTTCTTTGGCCCGTTCAAAATCATCCTGAATAATCAAAGCCCCGTTTAATGCACCGACTGATGTTCCGGTAATCAGCTCAAATGGAATTTCAAGTTCTTTTAGTGCCTGCCAGACCCCGATCTGATACGCGCCTCTTGCTCCACCGCCACCCAAAACCAGTGCCGTATGGTAATGAAGTTTCCTGCTTGCTGTCCCGTCATCAGTAAAAATATACTCATGCTTCTCCAATACAGCTTGTTCCATATGTGATAACGGCTGCGCAAATGTCATTCGTATTTCAGATTGAAACCTTGTTTTACCGATGAGTTCCAATCCATCGAAAATCAGTTTCCAATTCATCCAGGAAATATCTCTCGTCATTAAGTTGACAATACTTTCTCCTGATATTGTCGCAAACAGCACAGGCTGACTGTTTTTCAGCACGACATAATGATCTGCCTCCATTATTTCCAACTGTTCCAAAAACTGCTGATGCGCAGCAGAATGTTCTTTATAGAAAGGTAATGGCAAAGTGCTGACCTGAATAGCTGAAG
Organism: Enterococcus sp. BWT-B8; assembly: GCF_020567625.1. NCBI lineage: Bacteria > Bacillati > Bacillota > Bacilli > Lactobacillales > Enterococcaceae > Enterococcus > Enterococcus sp. BWT-B8. Next base: position 86,615 of record NZ_JAJDJV010000002.1, read on the forward strand.
CAATATCATACTTATCAGAAGGAACCAGTTTTAGTACATTCACGATGACACACCTCCTCCACTAAAGTATAGCAGAAAAAAAGGAATTACTCTTTTTGCACCCTATTATTCTTTATAAAATCCAGAGTATTCGACCTGCAGTTATTTACATTATTATTTAACTTGTAAAATTTATTTCTGAAAATAAATTTATTTTTCAATTAGCATATCTTAATTATGAAAATAAATAAATTAGATAGACGCTTCTTTAGATTATGAAAAAGGAACTGCCCTCTCTTGGATAACAGTTCCTGAATTACATACTTTTACCTGCTTGTTACTCTATTTCAATTCGTACGTTAATTCCGCTTGGGTCCGGCAGCAAAATAGAAGCTTCCGTCTCACTGATGATTATTTCTCCATTCTTTTCCACATTCCTTTTTACCTTAGTCAAAGCGGCTTTATCCGGAACAAGTATCGTAAAGAAATCGAGTCCAAGATCTTTTTCATCAGGAGCTGGCAATCCTCTTCCTGTCCAGACATTTGTTCCAATGTGGTGATGATAGCTTCCTGCTGCAAAAAAGCTGGCATATTGACCAAAGTGATCTTTCAACCCCATGCCTAATGTGTTCATATAGAAATTTTCAGTTTGCTCCAGATCTGAAACAGAAAGATGAATGTGCCCTATTTTTGTACCTACAGGGAATTTATCTGTTTTTTCATCACGACTTGCCAAAACACCTTCTGCATCCATTTCGACTGTGATACCGATAATTTGTCCGTCTGGGCGAACATCCCATTCTGTTTCCGGTTTATCGCTATAAATTTCGATCCCGTTACCTTCCGGATCTTCCAGATAGACAGCCTCGCTATAACCATGATCAGACGCCCCAATAATTGCAGTATTGTTTTTCAACAGGGAAAAAAGTGTATTGCCCAAATCTTTTCTTGTCGGCAGAAGAAAAGCTGTGTGATATAGACCAGCCTTTTTTGCTTTCATATTGGGATTCTGTACTTCTTTTAACTTCAGCAATTCTGTACTATTGCCTTTAATACCCAATACTGCACTGTCATCATCTTTTCCCAGTATATCCAAACCGATAATCTCTGTATAAAAAGCCACTTGCTTTGATAGATTGGCTACTTTCAGCCCAACAGTTCCTATATGGGCTGCATTGTTAATTGTAAATGTTTGTGCCATCATGAGACCGCCTCCTAATATCTCTAACTTAACTTAATTATATCACTTACTTTTAGTAAGTTAAAACTTTTTGCTTCCGGCTTCTACAAATTTTTTGTACCTTAATTAGATTAATTGCAAAAAAGTACCCAATTTTCTTCTATTTTCATTTAAAATAGAACTATAGATGTTCAGATAAGCAGAAGCAGTGAAATAATCAGTCTCTAGTTATAGCTGTTTCCTTTAAGGGAAGTGAAAAGAAGTTTTTAGAAGATACATCCATCCTCTTCAACTTATTAGAGTAAATAGAAGACAGTCTTTTTATCTGCGATGTATTTAGAAAATTTAATCAGTTGATCGTTCATTTTTTTCTAAAATAACTGGTTTTATAAGACTGGAATGCATTATAATGGTATAGACTTCCTTACAGTACGATTTAAAAAATTTTGTGTTTTGACGAATATAAAATGAAATAGCATGACAAGCAGAACAATAAATCATAGGAGTTTAGCCCAATAAAAATACTTTTTAGAGTAAAAAAAGAATGTAGGACCTCACGATTCTGCAAAATAAAAACAGTTCATTTTCAAGTATTAATGATGAGCTGGTTTCAAATAGGAAAAGGAGTGCCTTTAGTTTTTAGCGATTCTATCGCTTAGAAATAACGGTCATCGGACCTGAAAAATAGAAGCAGTTCATTTTCAAGTATTAATGATGAGCTGGTTTCAAATAGGAAAAGGAGTGCCTTTAGTTTTTGGCGATTCTATCGCTTAGAAATAACGGTCATCGGACCTGAAAAATAGAAGCAGTTCATTTTCAAGTATTAATGATGAACTGGTTTCAAATAAGAAAAGGAGTGCCTTTAGTTTTTAGCGATTCTATCGCTTAGAAATAACGGTCATCGGACCTGAAAAATAGAAGCAGTTCATTTTTAAGTATTAATGATGAGCTGGTTTCAAATAAGAAAAGGAGTTATTATGCATAAAAGTAAATTGAGTCATTTGATGGTATTATCTAGTTTATTTATTCTATCAATTACGGCGCTGTTTCCCCTAGTCAGCTTTGCTGAAGATGGAACTGCTCCAGAAACAGAAACCACCACCACTCAGCAAGAGAGTATTGCTGAGGATATTATGTCTATCGCCCGCAATGCCGGGTATACAGTGGATGATGTTTATCGTCCTGCTGCCTCCATTGTGATTGAAGCAAATTCCGGGCAAGTTATTTGGGCAGATCAGGCAGATTTAGCTTGGTATCCTGCAAGTATTGCCAAGATGATGACTGTCTATCTGGTGCTTGATGCAATTAAAGAAGGCAAACTGACTTTGGATACCCAAGTGACAGCAACAGAAAGTGATGCCGCAATTTCACAAATTTATGAACTAAGCAACACAACAATTGTCGCAGGAGTAGCCTATCCAGTTACTGACCTGCTCTACATGACAACGCTGGCTTCATCCAATGCTGCAACTGTGATGCTCGCCAACTTGATAACAAGCAACGATGCCGCAGCATTCATCACAATGATGAACGAAAAAGCCACAACACTAGGAATGACCAACACTACCTTTTATAACCCAAGTGGAGCTGCCGCCAGTGCATTTAACGGTTACTATGTCCCAGAAGGAATTGATCCTGAGGCAGATAATACATCCACTGCAAGAGACCTTGCTTTGATGTTCTATCATTTATTAAAAGACCACCCAGAGGTTCTGGAATATACAAATAAATTTCAAGTAACAGTTATGGAAAATACAGAGTACGCAGAAGTTTTGGAAAACTCAAACCGTTCTATTCCCGGCAGCAGTTATGGTTATGAAGGGGAAGACGGGTTAAAAACAGGGGCAAGCCCGGAAGCTGCATTTAACTATGCGGCAACAGCAAAAAGAGGGGATATGCGGCTGATTGAAGTGGTTCTTGGCGTTGGCAGCTGGGAAGATCCTGAAAGTGAAAACTATCGGCATATATTTGGGAATGCTTTGTTTGACTATGGCTTCAACAACTTTGAATATAAAATAGTTCTACCCGCTGGCACTCAGACCGTTAATAATAAAGAAATTATTTTAGAACAGGATTTTTATGGACTGCTGCGAAAAGGGACACAGCCCGAATTTATACTTTCTGACAATCAGCAGCTGCTTTTGTCAAACCAGCTGGAGAAGGTTTCTCCAAGTTTGCCTGCGCCAAGTATCTCTTATCAGGAAAAGAAAACTGAAAACACTGATACAGACGCAGCTGACACTGGTGCTGATAAGGAGGGAAAGAATGCTGCCTCTCCAACCTCTTTTGTTGGTAAAATAAGGCAAAGATGGAAAGAGTATGCAATCAGTATAGTCTTTCTCATTCTATCCATTCTGTTGTTGATATATTCTCAAACGAAGAGCAGCAAATTAAAACAAACACGCAAACGGGCAACAGCTAGAAAACAAACAGCTTTTATACTTGGAGTTACTTGCCTGCTGATTGCTGTAGCTGCTGCAACATTCACCTTTGTTGCCGGACAATGGCTGCCATTTTAAAACAATAAGAGATTAAAAAAAGAAGTGCTCCGTCTCTAATCAGACGAACACTTCTTTTTTATTGCATATTTTCCTACATTGATCCTTTAAACACTTTTGAATTCTTTATAAAATAGTCAACTCCGGAATAGATAGTAAATATCAGACATAGATAAAGCATAAGTACATCTACCGGAATTCCAATCAGATTAAATGGAATATTGTTGATAAACAACAGAATAATGGCAACCATTTGTGTAGCTGTTTTTACTTTTCCCGGCCAAGCTGCAGCCATCACTTCACCATCTTCAACTAAAAGCAAACGAAGTCCTGTTACTGCAAGTTCCCGGCAGACAATAACTGCAACAATCCATGCAGCTGCTTTGCCCTGTCCAACCAAGACAATAAACGCGGTCATAACCAGCATTTTATCAGCCAAAGGATCTGCAAATTTCCCAAAATTCGTTACTAATCCCCGAGCTCTGGCAATCTTTCCGTCCAACCAGTCTGTTACGCTGGCAACAGCAAAAATAATTGCAGCTGTCAATTGTGTGATTTCAAGAGTCGTATCTCCGACTGTCAGTGTTCCCCAATCTAATGGCAGACTGACGACTAAAATAAATACTGGAATCATACAGATTCTAAGTACTGTTAATTTATTTGGCAAATTCAAATTTTTCCCCTCACTTTCCATTTCTATTTTACGTTATTCACTCTTCACTGTCACGATAAACCCTTTTTATCCTATGATAGTAGAACAGTATGCGGAGCGTAGAAGAACTGCTGTCTCTACGAGTCTAACGATTCTCGAGACAAAACGTTAAGCTGTATACATTTTTCTGCGTCTGCGGTGCTCACTACACTACACTTCGTTTCGATCTCATCACTTTCTAAACGGCAGAGCCATTAAGAATTGAAGGACTTCGTTTCGATCCTCGAAGCATGGAGGAACTTGCTCCTACGCTTCTTCGAATGCTCGAATCATACAAAGACTGGAACACCGTTTATTCGGAAATAAGTCGAACTATACTGAAAATATGAGTAGCTATTTTCGTATAGTTCGACTTATTTCTTGAGACAGAACACTTCTGTCACAGTCCCCCCTAAAACAAATAAGTGTGTTCCAGTGTTTCAATCTCTGCACATTCATCAGAGAGTCGCTTCGCATACCATCCTACTATTTGATGTTTTCTTGCATAAACACTCGTTACAGTTTATAGCTTACAAGTAGTGAGCGTTTCTGCCCTTGGTTCTCGGAGCTGAATGCTTTTGGAACAACCTCTCCATGATTAAATTTCTTATTGCTGATACGCAAGAGTCAAAATAATATTTCTTTCACCGATTCCGGTATTGTTAGGATTAAATAGGATTGATTGTCCATTCAGCTTCATATCAATGTACTCTGAAGCACCCAATGCAATTGTCAGACTGGTTACATCCGCAGGAATCTCATATTCCTGTGTCTGTCCGGCTGGAATTGTTGACTGGAACATATAGGCGCCATTAATAATCACCCCAACCCAGCAATTACCTGTAGTAGCTGTAAATGAAAATTTACCTGGCTTAGGTACATCTGTCGCAGTCATATTCACAATTCTGTTTGCTTCATTCTGATAGGTTACAACTGCCTGCTTCTCTTTAGAGCTTTCTGTTGTTGAGCTCTGCTCCGGTTCAGATGAACTACTTTCCGGCGGCTCCGTACTGGTACTTTCAACAGACGAGCTTTCCTCTGAAGATCGTTCCACCACAATGCTGGAAGCAGGCGGTTCAATAATCGGATTTGCTTTTTGATCCTGCCACATAATATAAAAAACAACAATGGCAATTGCCAACCCAAATAGCGACAGAATAATTGCCGGCAAACTCTTAAGCAGACGATTATCATGCTCTTCTTCGTAAATTTGCAATCTCGATTCTTCCAGTGTCTGATATTCCGTCGCAGCTTCAGTTTCTTCTGGAAGATCCTTGCCATCAAAATGATTAATGAGCTCTTCACCATCAAGGTTTACAGCACTGGCATATTGACGAATAAACGCACGGACATAAAAAGTTCCGGGCATAGAATCGAAATTATTTTCTTCAATTTCCATTAGATAGCGCTTTTGAATCTTGGTAATTTGCTGCAGCTCATCTAACGACATATTCATTTGTAGTCGTGCTTCTCTTAATTTTTGTCCTATGTTAACGCTGGCCACTCGTTCATCTTCTCCAGTCTTTCTAAATTCCTCAATACCATCCGCCGTTGACAGGAATAGTCGCTCTAGTTATATAATCAGCTTGATCAGAGAGTAAAAATGCTGCAGCTCCAGCAATTTCTTCCGGCCGGGCCATTCTCTCCAATGCTATATTCTCTTCTATTTCTTTTATTTCTTCATCTGTCCATTGTTGATTCATTGCTGGCTCCACTGCGTCGGGAGCTACTGCATTCACAGTAATTCCAGACTTGTAATTTCCTTGCTGTAAGCTTGGACAAACGCTTCCTGCTCACCCTTAACACAGCTTGTAAACAGCTTCCATACTGCTGCCTAACTGACCATAGACAGAACCTATAAACACAATTCGTCCGTGACCGCTTTGGCTCAATTTATTCTGCAGCTTTCGGCAAATCAAAATGGGTACTTTTAAATGAATGTTCAGCAAGCTCGAAATTTCCGTCTCTGCCGGATCTGTTAATAGACCATAACAGGTAAATCCACCTGCAAAAACAATGGCATCCACTTGAAACAGACCGTTAAAAAAAGACGGCAGCTGCTGCTCATCCAACATATCTAAGGATAACACAAAAAAATCTTGCTGAGGATAACAATTTTGAAAGTTTTCAATCAAATTTTCTATTTTTTTTATTTTTATTGTAGTGACAACACAGAGACCAGCCTTCTGCCGCCAGTTTCTTTGCAACAGCTGCTCCAATGCCTCCGCTTGCACCCATAATCAATACATTTTTCATCAGTATCGCTCCGATTTTTTATATTTTACAATCCTTTTGCAATTAAAAAGTTACTGCTCCTTAGGATATATGTAAAATCTGCTTAGCCCATCTTCTCTGATAAAAGTCTCTGCCGCTTCTTTAATATCTGACAGCTGAATTTGGTCAATCACAGATAGCATATCAAATAGTGTTACATCACCAAACAAAGACTGAGAAAACTGGTTGGCAATATACTCCAGTGAATTCAGTGACTGGAAGTATTTTCCGATCATTTTTTTCTTTAAAAGATTCAGATTCTCTTCCGTTAATTCAGCACTTTCTCCATAAGTCAGTAAAATCTTTTCAATCGCTTCAGCCAGTTCATCCGGACGATCGCTGTCTCCGCCAATGTCAGCGAAATGAAAGCTTCTATCCAAATTAAATTCATAGCTGAAGCTGTCATCAAGCAGACCTTCATTATAAAGAGAAAGATAATTTTTTGATGTATTTCCAAACAGCAGCTGAAGCAGCAGATTCACAGATGTTTTATACTTTATCAACTGCAGACCGTCTGTTGGAAGATCTTCCAGCCCTTTTAAACCTACCAGTATTTTTGTACGCTGTATCGGCATTTCAATGGAGCTTTCCCGAACAATGTCCGCAGCTGTTTCCTGAGGAAAATGGCGCTTGATCGGCACAGCTTTCGCAAAGCTCTTTTTTCCCTGATTTGCTCTGATAAAGGACATCATTTCATCCGGATTCATTTTCCCTACAATAAACAGTGTCATGTTACTAGGATGATAGAAGGTATGATAGCATGTATACAAATCTTCCGCCGTAATTTTATCGATGCTTTCAACAGTTCCTGCAATATCAATATGCAGCGGATGCTTGGGATAAAGATTGCCAAGAATACCAAAAAACAACCGCCAGTTTGGATCATCCTGATACATTTGAATTTCCTGTCCGATAATTCCTTTTTCTTTTTCTACTGTTTCTTCAGTAAAATAAGGCTCCTGAACAAAATCAAGCAGTGTTTCCAAATTCTTTTTCACCTGATCTGTTGTTGAAAATAGGTAGCTGGTTTTAGTAAAGCTTGTGAATGCGTTAGCAGAAGCTCCCTGTCTGCCAAAGTCCTGAAAGACATCCCCGGTTTCTTTCTCAAACATCTTATGCTCCAGAAAATGAGCGATACCATCAGGAACACGAGTGAATTTATTTTCTCCGAGAGGAACAAATTCATTGTCAATCGAACCATAATTCGTCGTAAACAGTCCATATGTTTTATGATAGTCATTTTTAGGCAGCAAATATACCGTTAAGCCGTTATCCAGACGTTCTGTATAAAGAACTTCGTTAATCTGCGGATAGACTTTTTTATCCATTCTTCTGCTCCCCTTCCAAAAAGAAAATTGCCTGCATGCTTATTCCTTCAGCAATCTTCTGTATGTCTTTAATCGTGACAGCCTCCATCCGACGAATCCACTCTTCCGCTGATAATTGTGTTTCAGGCAGAAGGAAATCCATGTAGGCCGATTCCAAAACTGCAGCCCCGTTGTCCAGTGAAAGCAGGTACTGATTTTTCAGCATAGCTTTTGTTTGAGATAGTTCTTCTTCCGTGATCTGTCCTCGACGCATATTTTCCAGCTCCGTCGCCACCAGACGCAATACCTTCTCGCGATTTCTGCCATCTATCCCTGTCTGAACAGTCAGCATCCCACGAAAGGTGTCTAAACTGCTGGATGCATAGTAGGCCAAATTTTCTTTTTCCCGAACATTCATAAACAGTTTGGAATGCGGAAATCCGCCAAAAACACCGTTAAAAATCTGCAGGGAAAAATAATCCTGATCTCCGTAAAAAATATTCGTATCATAACCGATATTCAATTTGGATTGTGCCAACTCTTCCTGATCTGAACGTTCTTTAATAACATTGCTAATGGAATGATGATAGTAAATTTCACCTATCCCTTCTTCTCGGTCAGTAAAAGGCAGTGCTGAAAACAATTGATGAATCTGTTTCTCTTCCACATCACCAAGAACAAAAATATCCACCTGATCCTCACGAATCATTTGACTATAATAGGCAGCCATACTTTGCGCAGTTTCTTTTTCAAGATCTTCCAGTGTTCCAAAGCTCGGAATTCGCTGATCTTCTGAGTCACTGAAGTAAAGATTCTGCAGTGACAATGCCGCATAGGTTTGTTTGTCTTCATTCACACTCTTCAAATAAGCAGCGGTATTCTCTTTTTCCCTGTCGAATGTTTCCTGATCAAAATGATCTTCAATAATATGTGGAAAAAACACAATTTCTTTAATAAAGGAAACAGCCTCTCCCAATACATCTGTATCATTTAGATATTTATCATTGACGATACTCATGGAAAGATTCAGCCAGTGCAGATTTCCTTTTTTATTTACGTTCAATCCAAAGCCGGCTCCATATAATTCGGCCAGCTTTTCACTCATCAGAGTCTGATCTGGGTAATTGAGACTGTTTGTTTCCATCAAACTGGACAACAATGTACGTTTAGTAATGGTTTTACGATCTAATTTTGTATTAAAACGCATAAAAATGCGTATCGTTTTATATTTTTCAGTTGGAAGAACATGAAGGTTCACACCTTTAGCTAGTTTAACTGTCATTATTTCAGACCTTTCTTTTGTTGTTTTATCTTAATCAAATTCTATCCTAAATTCAAGAATAACAAGGGAATTAAATACTTTTTTAACTTCCTGTGTCTACTCTCAATTATAGCATAGCTTCCGGCTCTTTGAAGGCTCCAGACTTTATTCATTTAAAAATTTTCTAAACTTGGGTATACTAATGTCACAGAGGAGGAGATAGAATGTTCAAAGAATTCAAAGAATTTATGATGAGAGGCAGTGTTCTTGATTTAGCTGTTGGGGTTGTGATAGGGAGTGCATTTACTGCTATTGTCACTAAGATCGTTGAGGGGCTGATTACCCCTATTGTCAATTTAATTATCTTATTAATAACCGGCAAGAGCAGTGCAGATGATGCCTTCGGTTCCATGATCTTTAAAATTAGAGGTGTACCTTTTTATATTGGTGATGTCATTAGTGCCATTATTACCTTTGTTATCACAGCTTTTGTACTATTCCTGATTGTTAAAGCAGCAAATAAAATGAATAGACAGAATAAAGAAGAAATCGATTCTCCTACAGCAGAAGACTATCTACAGGAAATTCGTGATTTGCTGGCTGCACAAAATCAAAATAATAATAGTGATGAGAAATAGAAAGAGACCGTCCGTTCATTACGCGAACAGGCGGTCTTCCAGCTTAAAACACACACAGCTGACAACCCACCGGTCGTCAGCTGTTTAATTTAGGAGTTATACACTTAAAAATTATTTTGTCTTTCTAACACTTCCCAGTATAGATTCTATTTGTGAAAAAATTGTGATGATTTTTTTTGGAATTAAGGATTTTTCTGAAACGAAACTTTAACTTCTGTAAAATCAACCGCTTTTCTAGATAAATTTACATTTATTCTGTTGAGATATTGAATAATTCAAAGACTTTATTATCTGTTTCAAGTTCAGATAATAAAAGGACTGATAAAAAAATTACTCACCTTAATTCGAATGAACTGCCTCTATTTTTCACCATTATGACTAGCTTTTCTCTAAAAATGAATCCTATACATTAGCATACAGAAATTGGTTTTATTGCATTTTCAGATTGTTTTCAGTATTTAACCGAACATTTTTCGAAAATTACAAAAAAACAATCGTTTTTAATCTTTTTTTAATGTTAGCTTTCTGTTATAATGATTTTCACATTTATTATCGTCCAAACGGTAAGAAGAAGGAGAGAAATGTATGAAAACAATTTATAATTTTTCAGCAGGCCCAGCAGTTTTACCAAAAAGTGTTTTGGAAAAAGCACAATCCGAATTGGTAAACTATCAAAACAGCGGAATGTCCGTTATGGAGTTGAGCCATCGTTCCTCCTTGTTTGAGACCATTATTCAGCAGGCAGAAGCACTGTTAAGAGAATTGATGAATATCCCTGACAACTACAAAGTTCTGTTTTTACAGGGAGGAGCCAGTCTGCAGTTTACAATGGTTCCGCTAAATCTTGCTCAAAATAAAAAAGCGATCTATGTTAATACCGGTTCATGGTCTAAAAAAGCGATAAGTGAAGCAAAAAAAATTGGAAATGTGAACGTTGAAGTCATTGCTTCAAGCGAAGATAAAAACTTTTCTTATATACCTGAGATCAAAAAAGAAGATGTGCCGCAGGATGCAGCCTATGTTCATATCACAACAAACAACACCATTGAAGGGACTGCCTATTATAGGTTGCCCGATACTGGTGATGTGCCGATTGTTGCGGATATGTCTTCCAACATTTTGTCCATTGACTACAATGTTGCCGACTTCGGACTAATCTACGCAGGAGCACAGAAAAACATCGGACCTGCCGGCTTAACCGTGGTCATTGTCAGAGAAGATCTGATTGGTCAGTCCGAGGTTTTGAGTGCCATGCTGGACTATAATATTCAGTCCAAAAATGATTCCCTGTACAATACACCGCCGACCTATGCAATTTATATGGCAAAGCTGGTCTTTGAATGGATCAAAGAAAACGGCGGCGTTTCACAAATGGAGAAACGAAACAAAGAAAAGGCAGCTCTTTTATATAATGAAATTGATGCTTCTGCCTTGTTTTCTTCCCCTGTAAATCCGAAAGATCGATCTATCAATAATATTCCGTTTATTACCGGAAGTGATGATTTAGATAAAAAATTCAATCAGGAAGCAGTCACTGAAGGATTTGAAAACCTAAAAGGACACCGTTCCGTAGGAGGCATGCGTGCCAGTCTGTACAACGCTTTTCCAAAAAAAGGTGTAGAAGCTCTCACAGCATTTATGAAAAAATTTGAAGCAGAAAATGGAGGAAACAACTAAGATGTTCGATATTAAAACATTCAATGCCATCGCCCCGGAAGGATTAGCTCGTTTTGAAGACCCTCTGTTTACAGTCAATCAAACAGAGCAACCTGCTGGAGTAATCCTGCGCAGCCAGAAACTTCATAATTACGATTTTCCGAACTCTATTCTCGGTGTCGCTAGAGCCGGTGCCGGTACAAACAACATTCCTGTACAAAAATGTACTGAAAACGGTATCGTTGTATTCAATACACCTGGCGCCAATGCTAATGCAGTAAAAGAACTGGTTATTGCCTGCCTGCTGCTGTCTGTTCGCCCTGTTCTCAAAGGCGCAAATTGGGTTCAGACGCTTTCAGGTCCGGATATCGAAAGTCAGGCAGAAGCCGAGAAAAAACAATTTGCAGGAACAGAGCTGGAGGGTAAAAAACTGGGCGTCATCGGACTTGGTGCTATTGGCGCTATGGTTGCAAATGATGCTTATCGTCTGGGAATGGATGTTACCGGCTATGATCCTTTTGTTTCTGTAGACACTGCCTGGAGTATTTCACGTCGGGTGAAACGTGCTCAGAATATGGATGAAATTTTCAATAATTGTGATTTCATCACCATTCATGTACCGTTAACTGAAAATACCCATCATCTAATTGGAAAAGACGAGTTGGCAAAAATGAAGAAGACTGCGGTGCTTCTGAATTTTGCACGTGGCGAGCTGGTTGATACAGAGGCTGTGCTTGATGCAGTTAACACAGGCGAGATCAATAATTTCGTCACTGATTTTGCCGATGAAAGACTGCTGGCTAACGAAAAAATCATGGTGCTGCCGCACTTGGGTGCTTCTACAGAGGAAGCGGAAATCAACTGCGCAAAAATGGCAGCCCGTACGTTAAAAAAATTCCTTGAGACTGGAAATATTAAGCGTTCTGTCAATTTTCCTACAGTGGAAATGGCATTTAATTCACCTTACCGTTTCACTATTATTCATAAAAATGTACCAAATATGCTGGGACAGATTTCAACAGGAATCGCAGACTTAGGTATTAACATTGATACAATGATTAACCGAAGCCGTGATGACTATGCTTATACGCTGGTTGATATTGCTGAAACAGACGAACAGAAAATTCATGATGCCGCTCAAAAAATTCAACAGGCAGAGCATATCATAAAAGTCAGAACGATTAAAAATATTGAGGCGGTGAGCTATTAATGGTCCGAATTCATCCATTTAAGAGTATTCGTCCTTCTGCAGAACATGGCGAACAGATCGCCACATTGCCTTACGACGTATTAAATTCTGCAGAAGCACGTGAACTTGGAAAAGATAATCCCTATTCTTATCTTCATATTGATAAAGCAGAAATTGATTTGCCTGATACTCTGTCTCCTTACGATGATCAGGTTTATGCAAAAGCAGCAGAAAATCTGAGGAAATTTTTATCTGAGCAATGGCTGATTGAAGAAAAACAGCCTGCCTTATATCTTTATGAATTGATTATGAATGGACGTTCTCAAACAGGTCTCGTCACTTGTACTTCCATTGAGGAGTACGAAGAGGGAAAAATTAAGAAACATGAATTTACCCGTCCGGAAAAAGAAATAGACAGAATTAGACATATCGAAGCCTGTGATGCAAATACCAGCCCGATTTTCCTTACCTACCGGGCTCACCAGAACATTCAACAAACCATGGACAACTGGAAGCAGAATCATTCACCTGTTTACGACTTCACCAGCTTTCATGACGTGACTCATAAAGTTTGGGTAATCAATGACGAGGCAGTCATTCAAACATTTGTTACAACCTTTGAAACGGAAGTACCGGCACTGTATATTGCAGATGGGCATCATCGGACAGAATCAGCTGTAAAGGTTGGGAAGAAAATTAAGGAAGCTCATCCTGAAATTGGCGATGAAGACGAAGTAAATTATTTCCTGTCAGTCATTTTTCCAAAAGAAGAACTGGAAATTTTAGATTACAATCGGATTGTGAATGCTCCGATTCCTGAAAATTTTATGGAACAGCTTGAAGAAAACTTTACCGTTAGCACTACTGATAAAGGGAAACCTGCTCAGCCAAAACATTTTGGGCTTTATTTAAATGGGCAGTGGTATGAACTGAAAGCCAAACCTCAGATATTATCAGAGGATCCGGTAGATGGACTGGATGTTTCACTGCTTCAAAAGTATGTATTTGCTGATATTTTTGACATTCAGGATGTCCGTACCGATAAACGTATCGACTTTGTCGGCGGAATTCGCGGGATGACTGAGCTTGAAAGACTGGTGGACAGCAAGCAGTGGACAGCTGCATTTGCCGTATACCCGACCACGATGGATGACCTTTTAAATGTTGCAGATGCGGGAAAAATTATGCCGCCAAAATCAACGTGGTTCGAACCAAAACTATTAAGCGGACTATTTTTACATGATCTAGAGACAAAACAGCAATAAAGCAGTAAAATAGAAGACAACTGGAAGCTGGGCCTGTAATTTATAGTCCCGGCTTTCTTACCATCTAAAAGATAAACAGCAAATACATAAGAAAACTGTCGGAAAATTAACTCAGAGAGGCCCCATCATTCACTTAATGTTATCAGCCGCAGTCGTTGTCAGAATACAGCTGGTTTATCAAAAACAGCGGAGGATTATTATGCGCAGACAATTAAAAAAAGCAAATCGAATCGTTATTAAAGTGGGAACCAGTACATTAATCTATCCCAACGGAACAATCAATCTAAGTGCCATCGATCAGCTGGCATTTACACTGACCGATTTAAAAAATCAGGGGAAAGAAATCATTCTGGTTTCTTCTGGAGCGATTGGAGTAGGGCTGCACAAACTGAATATGGACCAGCGCCCGCCAACCATTCCGGAACAGCAAGCGGTTGCAGCTGTCGGACAGGCTGAGCTGATGAATATTTATAACCGGCGCTTTTCTACCTACAGTCAGCAGATTGCACAGTTGTTATTGACTAGAGATGTGATTGAATTCCCGGAAAGTCGACGAAATGTTGTGAATACCATGGAGCAGCTGCTTCATATGAACATTATTCCAGTCATCAACGAAAATGACACCGTTGCAATTGATGAACTGGATCACCTGACAAAATTTGGCGACAACGATCAGCTCTCTGCCATCGTAACACAGCTGATTAATGCAGATGCACTGGTAATGCTCTCAGATATTGACGGCTTCTTTTCTGATAATCCTGTAACAAATAAATCTGCCATACTCTATTCTGAAATCAATCAGATTAATAACACGCTGCTGGAACAGGCAGGAGGAAAAGGCAGCCGTTTCGGCACAGGCGGTATGTACAGTAAATTGAAAGCGGCAGAACGGGTACTTGAGCACAACAGTATGATGGTTTTGGCAAATGGAAAGCAGCCCAAAATAATTTTTGATATTTTAGCAGGAGAAACAATTGGCACGTTATTTATCGAAAGGAGAAAAAAGAATGACTGATTTGATTCAACTTGGAAAACAGGCAAAACAGGCAGCCTATCAGCTGGGACAGCTGGACACAAAACGAAAAAATGAATTATTGCTGTTTATGGCAGATCAAATAGAAAAAAAGACTGCTGTTATCTTGGAAGCAAACCAAAAAGATCTGGCTCAGGCAGAAGAAAACAGCATTACTGAAACCATGCAGGACCGCCTGCGTCTGACAGAGGAACGTATTTCAGATATGGCAGATGGAATCCGTCAGGTTGCCGCACTTGATGACCCAATTGGTGAAGTGGAGAAAATGTGGAAAAATGAAGATGGATTAATGATTGGCAAACAACGTGTTCCACTTGGCGTTATCGGTATCATTTATGAATCACGACCTAATGTGACAACGGATGCCGCCAGCTTGTGCTTCAAGTCCGGTAATGCGGTGATCCTCAGAGGAGGAAAAGAAGCGTTCCATTCCAATCAAATTCTGGTGAATATTCTTCAGAAAGCCTTGGAAGCTCAGAAATTTTCTCCTTTCGCCATTCAATTTGTCGATGATACTTCCAGAAAAACAGCTCAAAAATTGATGACTTTAAACGGCTATCTGGATGTATTGATTCCTCGCGGAGGAGCAAGTCTCATTAATGCTGTCCTGAAAACAGCTACAGTTCCTGTCATTGAAACTGGGACAGGCAACTGTCATATCTACATTGACAAAGATGCTCAGCTCAAAATGGCCACAGATATTATTGTCAACGCTAAATGCCAGCGTCCTTCCGTCTGTAATGCAGCGGAGACACTACTAATTCACAAGGATGTTGCTGCAGACTTTTTACCAGTTATTGAAAAAGCATTGAATGAGTATAGTGTGGAACTGCGGGCCGATGAACAAGCACTCGCTATCTTTAAGCAATCTGTGCCGGCAACTGAAGAAGACTGGGCAACCGAGTTTTTAGACTATATTCTTGCTGTAAAAGTGGTAAATTCTCTTGATGAAGCGATTGAGCACATCAATAAATACAATACCAAACATTCAGAAAGTATTGTCAGTGACAACTATTTTGCAACTCAGCAGTTTTTGAAGCAGGTAGATGCTGCTGCTGTTTATGCCAATGCTTCGACCCGTTTCACAGACGGCTTTGTCTTTGGCTTCGGAGCAGAAATAGGAATCAGCACCCAAAAGCTTCACGCAAGAGGTCCAATGGGACTGGAAGAGCTGACATCCACAAAATATATTGTTTACGGAGATGGTCAATACCGTCACTAAGAACGGAGGGCAAAAATGAAGTACGATGGACATACCCATACAGAATACTGTCCACACGGAATAGTTGAAGATACGGAACAGCTTATTCAAAAAGCCATACAACTTGGCTTTAAAGAATACAGCATAACAGAACATGCTCCTCTGCCTCCTTCAATTACAGAAATTGCTGCCGGCGAACCGGAAATGTGGACAACTGCTTCTATGGCTTTAAATGATGTGGATAACTATTTTAAAAAAATGGAAAAATTAAGAAAAAAATATGCTTCTGAAATAGTTATCCACATTGGCTTCGAACTGGATTATTTCTCCGAGTATGAAGCATGGACGACCGACTTTTTAAATGAATATGGTCCTTTGACAGACGACGGTATCCTCTCTGTTCATTTCCTTCCAGGGAAAAACGGCTTAAGAGGCATCGATTATACTTTTGAAGAATATCAGGACGGAATTTGTGACTTTTACGGATCATTCCAAAAAGCGCAAACCCTTTACTATCAAAGGGTTCTTGCATCATTGCAGGCAGATCTCGGAAAGTGGAAGCCCACTCGACTCGGACACATCTCTCTATGCCAAAAATTCGAACATTTCTTTGATGAAGCAACTGATTATTCGGTAAAAAGTCTGACCGTTCTCGACAAGCTTTTGGCAGCAGTCAAAAAGGAGAATTATCAGCTTGATTTAAACACTGCCGGCTTCATTAAAACAGGTTATCAACAAAGTTATCCACAGGCATGGATTCTTGAAAAAGCTTCTATTTTGGGCATTCCTTTTATTTATGGTTCTGACACCCATTCTTTGGAGACTGTGGGTCAAGGTTATGCAAAAGTCGAACAATGGCTGAATTAATGAAAAATCAGGAAAGAGCTGCTTCCAAAATTTCAATCGTTTGGGGAGCAGCTCTTTGTTTGTCTCTTTTTTCATTCACGTAAAAAAACTTTCAGTTTTTCTTTTTAAAGATCAATCCAATATCTTTGCACAGGTTCACCGTCTTCCAGCAGTTCATTTTCCAATAATCCACCATTCGCCTGAATCACTTTTGCAGAAGCGATATTCGTTTTGTTACAAGTTACCAAAACCTTTTCCAGTCCGAGTTTCTGAGTAAAAAACAGCGCTTGTTTCAACATTTCTTTGGCATAGCCCTGATTCCATTCGCTTCTGCGAACGCTGTACCCGATATGACCGCCAAATTTCAGCAGAAAATCATTTAATGTATGACGAATGTCAATCATTCCGACCAATTTATTATCACTCACTCGAACGGCTAAAAATTCAGTTGCCGGTACTAAACCTTCTGTCACCGTTTCTTCTCGGGTATTGCGTTCAATAAAGTCCAGCCAGTCCTGAATATCTTCATATTCACGTAAAAATGAAGTCCCATCCATACTATCGCCATTCGCTAAAAACTCATTTCTATACTCTCTGATTTGTTCTTCATACTCCATAGAAGGAGCAACCAATTGAATCTTTCCCATAACCATCCCATCCTTTTTTCAAAATAGTATAGCACAGCCTGTTATTTTAATATGTACTATTTTGACTTTAAAAAATTTCCATCATTTTACCTTTATCATCATTTTAAGAATGAAATCATCAAAATTTGGAGCTACCAGCTCGTTTTGAATAAAATCCACATAGAGATTTCCTTTAAGTGAGAGATTACGTTCTGCAGCAAAAGCAAGTAATTTTCTGTACCCTTCTTCGTAATCAAAGACCCCTCTGGAATAACATGTTAAATAATTTCCTTCTGGTCGAAAATCAGCAGATTCTGGAATTTTGATATAGTATTTGGTCTCAGAAGCTCTTATCTCCTGTTTTCCTTCTGACATGACAAGCATTCCTGAAGGATAAGGAAATTCATAACCAGCTGCAATACATTCCTGATAAAAATCATTTAAAGAAACTGAAAATCTTGATCTTGCCCCTTCATAAAAACATTTTACATGACTGCTGAAAAATAAAGGAACCTCATCAGAATACTTTACAGATATCTTTTTCTCTTCAAACATTTCCGTTTCTTCCAGAGTTTGAAGCTGCAAATCAAGCATTTGTTCCATTCGACGGTAAAACATTTGTTTCTGTCTGGCTTCTTCCCTCTGTCTTTGAATCAGATCGCTAATCTGACTGGCAGCTTTCATTTTATTATATTCTTTGATTTCTTCCAGCGACATACCAATTTCCTTAAAAAAATGAATCATATTCACTGTATACAATTGATGATAATGGTAATAGCGATAACCGTTGCTGTGGACAACTCTTGGTTTTAACAAATCAATCTGATCATAATAAATTAATGTTTTCCTTTTTATTCCGGACCGTTTGGCAAATTCTCCGATAGATAAATAATTGCCTTTTTCCTCTTTCTGCATTTATTTACTCTCCTGTTCAAATTCATCTCTTGACTGTCTGGTTACTATACAGTTTACACTATTTAATATGAAAGGGGTTTCGATTATGCAAAAACAATTAAAAAAAGTTGAGATGAATCCTTCCAACATACAATCTGATAGAATGAAGGCAACTATGATTGAGAGGTTAGTAACTCTTTATGAGAAAAAATATTTGTTGCACAGAAGTGATATTCTGAAAAGGGAACTGTGCGCTTATACATATTATAAAGCTGACAACCATTTTCAATTCCCTGAGCCTTATCTAAAAATAATCCGACTTTTATTCAACGAAGAGTATTTGTTTACAAAAGAGGCTTTTGCAGAAATCAATTTAATTTCTGAATGCTCTTTAGCCAATCATGATTTTCTTCGCCTTTTGGAAGCAGTATTGCGCACTAATTGGCAATATTCCAATCAGCCGGAAAACATTCTGTCCTTTATTGAACTGATTCATTCCCTTCTGGAAATTATTAGTTGCCGCCTTAAGGTTTCAACGCAGTTTTTTGAATCCAGCCGCACCAGCTTCCTTCATCATATTAAGTTTCTAGCCCTCAAAATCCAACAAAAAGAAATAGACTACAGTACATCAGATAATGACCTTTATTTTTTTTTAGAGGAAAATCATCGGGAAGCATTCAGTATTGCTGAAAATATTCGAAAATTTATTACTGAAACCTATGATTTTGATTTATCGAATAATGACATCGCCTATCTAGTCCTGCATCTTATAAAATCTTTAGGTGCATTGACAGTATGAAAACTCTGTTACCTGACTCATTGAACTTCCTCATCAATTATAAACAAACAGCTGTGGACATATAGACTGACTCTGCGGCTGTTAATTTTCTTTCACTTGATCTCTTCAAACAGAAAGCCAAGAAAAAATGGATCTTGATCTTCGTTTCTCAAGATTTACTTAACTTTGGATTCTAGTATTTTCATATACAGCTTAAAATTCTTGAATATTTTATGAAATTTTCCTTCTATTAGCTATATTTTATTTGAATATGCTAAACTAGATGATACGAATACTAATTGTGCTGTGAGGTCTTTTAATGAAAAATAAACTACAGAATTTTATTAAGGAAAATTGGCGTTATATGGCTGCCAGCTTCTTTATCCCTTTTTTTATAATGGTCTTTGTATATCTAAGTATCGGTATTTATCCCGGCAGCAGCCGAAGTGTTCTTGCCAGTGATGCTTTTTCTCAGTTCTCAAATTTTCATGCGAGCTTCAACAACATGCTTCATGGAAAACAAAGTATTTTTTATACCTGGAATGCCTCTTTAGGGCTGAACTATTTATCTTTGATTTCTTATTATCTGGGCGGGCTGTTTACTCCGCTTGTCTTTTTCTTCAGCAATCAAAATATGCCTGATGCCTTGTATCTGATTACTCTGTTAAAAATAGGATCTGCAGGACTGTCTTTCTGGTTTCTGGCTTCTCATACATTTGACATTAAAAAGTGGGCACATGTCACACTAAGTGTCCCATATGCATTGATGTCGTTTGCCACAGCTCATTCTGAGCTGATCATGTGGCTGGATGCATTTGTCTATTTGCCGCTGATTATTTGGGGCATCCACCGTGTTATGGATCAGAAAAAAATCACACTTCTGTTTGTCAGCTATCTGCTGCTGTTTATTTCAAATTTCTATATGGGCTTTATGATTGGTATTTTTTCGTTCCTTTATTTCATTGTTCGGTTGTTTACTAACTGGAAACAATATAAACAGTCCATTCTGCCTTATGGAATCACTTCATTACTTGCCGGCGGAGCGTCTATGATTATCATACTGCCAACAATTTTTGATTTACGTTTTAATGGTGAAACGCTGACGGAAGTAACTAAATTTAAAACAGAAGCAACAGCCTTCTGGGATATTGTCATGAAAAACATGGTCGGTGTTTATGATACGACAAAATATGGTTCTATCCCTTTTATTTACGCAGGGCTTCTTCCTTTGCTGTTTTGTATTTTTTACTTTGTCACCCGGCAGACACCATTAAAAAATAAACTGCTTTTTGGTAGCTTGTTTGTTGTGCTGATTGCCAGCTTTTACATTGTCCCGCTGAATCTTTTCTGGCACGGAATGCACGCACCAAATATGTTCCTATTTCGTTACAGCTTCCTGTTTTCATTTCTGATTGTCCTACTGGCCGGCTATGGCTGGGAAAAATTTAAAACAGACGATCTGGGAATTTTCACCGGGACAGCCATTTTGGTTATTGCCCTTTTTGCACTCGCAGAAGGTTCAGCACCCACTGGAAGTTATGATTATATCTCACTCACTACGTTTGTTATCACTGTTTTATTTTTGATTCTTTATACAGCAGGAATTGCGTTTTATCAGTTGAAGAAAATACCTGGCCGCTACTTATCCATTCTGTTGCTGCTGGTCGTCTGTGCAGAGGCGTTTATTAACACAAGCGCCATGATTAACGGCGTGCTGGATGATTGGAACTATGCTTCCAGAAGCTTGTACACCGAACCTTATCCGGATATCAAAAAACTGGTAGATCAGACAAAAGAGGAAAATGATTCGTTTTATCGACTGGAAAATTTGAACCCCGTTTCTTCAAATGACAGTATTAATTACGGCTACAGCGGAATCAGCCTGTTTTCTTCCATACGTAACCGAAATTCATCAGCCTATTTGAATACACTTGGATTTCGCTCAAGAGGAACCAGCTTGAATACGCGCTATCCAAATAATACTCTGCTCATGGATGCGCTGATGGGTATACAATACAATCTATCCAAGGACAATCCATTAAAATTCGGCTATACGGAAACAGCCCGTTCTGGAGAATATGGCTTGTATGAAAACAGTTATGCTCTGCCTTTAGGTTTTCTGGCAAATGAATCAATCTATGACATAGAGCAGCCAGAAACGGATAACCTGACTAGTCAATCAAATCTGATTAATGCTCTTTCTCAACAACAGCAGAACTTTTTCACATTTTATACACCGACAATTACAAATCAGCAAAATGTAAAAATCGAAGAAAATGCTTCTTCTGTAACGTATCGTGAAACACAAAGCAATGTTGCAAAAGAAATTACCTGGACCGTTAATGTTCCTGCTAATACTCAAGCTTATCTTAGCCTGTTTCCAACAGATTTCGGTCAGCTGCAAAGTTCCACTGCTACAATGATGGTCAACGGCACCACCCAGAAATCACAGATTAATATCACCGGTCAATATTACAATATCGGCTACTATGAAGTTCCAACAACTGTCACATTTACTGTCAGTTTTTATGGAACTGAAGCAGTCAGTTTTATGGAACCAAAAGTTGTTGGTCTTGATACGGCTGCTTTTGAATCTGCTGTGAAGGAGATTCAAGACAATAGTGTGAATTTAACAGTCAGCGGCCGAAAAGCAACCGGTACTTTTTCAGCAGAAGAAGATCAAATGGTTCTTACAACCATCCCTTATGATAAAGGATGGACAGCTTATATTGATGGAAAAAAAGTACCAATAGAAGTATTTAAAAATGCGTTTATCAGTGTTCCTGTCAGTGCCGGCAAGCATACCCTTAAACTGGTCTATCTTCCAGAAGGCTTCAAAACAGGTGCTTTATTCTTTGTATTCTGTACAGGCGCCTTTATCCTTTTTGTAACCACCATTGAAAAACCAAAAAGAAAGAGAGCACGCAGAAGACAGCGAAATAGACGGGTGAAATAATAACAGAACATTATAGTGTATTATCCTTATCTAGGACAAAGAAATAATTAAACCCTAGATAGGGGTATTTTATATGGGAAAGATACAAATGAAGTACGCGCCAGAAGAGCACTTAAAAATTGTAGAGAGCTATCTTAGTCATAAAATCAGTTTAAATGGAGCAGCCCAAAGTGATTATCAAACCGGCTCAAGCTGTATACTACTCACAAAAACTTCAAATCAGAAATTAGAAGGCTTGTTTGAGGGCTTAAGCGGGAAAAGTATTATATCCATGAGTTTACAGACCGTAAAGCGCTTATCACTATGATTATTCAATGCATCGAATATTATAACAATGAACGATATCAATGAAAATATGCAAATAATGACACCTATGAAGTTTCATTATCGCTATTACAAAGCTGCTTAAATTAACCAAACATCATCAAAAAACCACCCATCTTTTTTTGATGGGCAGTCTACAGTATTTTTTTATATATCTCCTATCTTAAATTCCTTGGCATCATCTGAAAATCTTTTTTCTCCATTGAATATTGCGTAGTCTAATTCATTTTCGTCACAAGCAATGATCATTGCCACAGTAACATCTGCATCCACATTCAACAAAGTTCGGAACATTCCGGAAAACCAGTCTATTCCTGCCAACAAGGCGATGCTTTCTGTTGGTAATCCCAGCATTGGCATAACAGTGGCTAATGCAACCAAGCCTCCTCCCGGAACAACAATCGTTCCTAAACAAGCCAAAGTAGACAAAAGAACTATTTGGATAAGCTTGCCGACGCTTAATTCAACATTATAAAACTGTGTAAAGGTAATTACGGAAAGAGACAGGAACATTGCCAAACCATTGCTGTTTAAACTCATTCCTAATGGAACAACCAGCTTGGATATCCGATCACTAATCCCCAATTTTTCTCGGCTGTCTTCAATTTGGACGGGTAGCGAAACTGCAGAAGAAGTTGTCGTAAAAGAAATCACGGACATACGCCACATGTTTTTTACCAAACGAAAAACTCCTACTTTACAATACCAAGCAGTGATCAATAGCCAAATGACTAAAAAGATGAGTGAAGCAATACCTAAAGTTACTAAAAATCGAACTAGGGTACCTAAAACTTGAATCCCTGCTTCACCAACCACCGAAGCGATTAGACAGAAGATTCCAATTGGAGCTGCCTTCATAATCAAAGTAACCATTTTTAAGATTACATTGTTAAAAGCGATAATCCACTCCAGAATAAGCTGATTGGTTTTTTCTTCTTTAATTAAACTTAAGGCCAATCCGAACAGTAAAGAAAAAATAATTACTTGAATCATGTTTGCTTCTGCCATTGCTTCAATAATATTCAAGGGAATGAACCCAAGAATAATTTCTTGCAAGCTTGCATCTGCCATCCCCACAACTTCTTCTTGTAAAGCTGCAGTCGTTAGACCGACACCTGGTTTGAAGAGAAGTCCAAAAAGAATACCTATAATAGCAGCTAGAATTGTTGAGCCCATAAACCATAGAAATACCTTAAGCCCAATTTTTCCTAATTCTTTTGCTTCTAATCCACCAACTGCTTCAATGACTGCGCCCATAATCAATACAACCACAGACATTTGAATTAATCGCAGAAAAAGTTCACCTACAATTTTCAAATCACTTACTGCTCCTTGAAAAAGAAACCCGCATAGTACCCCTAAAACAGTAGCAATCATTATTTGATTGATTAAACTGATTTTTCTGTTTCTTTTTTTCATGTGAAGCTCCCCACTTTTTTATTAGTCATTCAAATCCTATTCTACAAAACACTTATAAAGCTTGAATACCCAGAGCTTTATAGCTGCTTTTATCTTTTCTGCCTCTACCTAATGCTCTGACCAAATTATAAATTATAATAAAAGATCGTTTATAAATGATGTTCACTGATAGAACATATCAACGTGTATGCTTCAATAACAAGAACGAGCAGCTTCAAAAGCAGCTGGAGAATTACTAGCTATTTCTATAATTTTTACGGCTAGTTTGACTCCAGTTAGGGATGAAATCGGCGTTTTTTGCCGAGTTGCTCCCGTGCTAGCTGCACGTTTCTTGGATTAAAAGCATCTCTTAGTTTTAATTTAGCCAACACACTAGTGGGATCGTATGCGAACAACAATCTTTGAATGTGTAATTATTCATCCAATGAATGGGTGGACAAGATATTGACATTAGATCAATATTGTTGTCTGAGGCAGCGAAGCGAACACTTTACAATAGTATCACCACTGCTGCAAGCAAGTCTTTTAACACACTTGCTTATTACACCCTTTGTCATCAAAATACTTAATGATAGTCACTTACTGCCAAGTATATAGATGATTAAATCAAAAGCTTTTCATAGACTTTTTTGAGTTGCCTTTTTATTCTGCTGCTTTCCTCGCATTGAATGATAAGAATAAGAATGTTCCGCCAATTAATAGGATGATTGCTATATAAAAGCCCATAACTTTAGAACCTGTAGCGTCAGAAATAGAACCTGTCAGTGTTGGTGCAATAACCGAAGACATCATACCGAAAAAGTTAAAGACACCTAGAGTCGTACCAACACCTACTTTAGGTGCATTTTCACCTAACCATGAAATGATAATCGGTTCAACTGCCAGCTTTCCTAAAAATCCATATAAAATCAAGGCAATCATCAAGAAAGTTGCGTTCGTTGCTTGAACCGTAACTAAGAGCATTAAAGCAGCAAGTATTTCTAAAATAACAATAAATGTCACTTTTTTATGCATATATTTATCTGCCAAACGACTGAAGAACAATGCACCCGGAATAGATGCAAAAGCTACTAGAGAAGAAGAAAAACCAATTGCAACCCCTTCAAATCCTCGTTCTGTTCCGAGGAAATTCGGCAGCCAAGTCACAGTCATATAGTAAGCATAGCATGTCGCAAAATATAACACATAGGTGAACAGCATCCGTAAAGAAAACAAAGTTGTTAGAGAAACTTTTTCCTTAGGTGCTTCACTGACTTCAGCTATCGCTTCCCGTTCCAAAAAGGCGACATCATCTTTGTTACTGCGAATAATTAAGGAAAAAGCAATTGTCATACATACAATCAGAAATGCAGACAAATACATCATTGTTTGCCATGGCATTTTCATCTGAATAACTAAAAAACTCGATAGAATCATTCCAAACCCAGATCCAACAGCTGAACCGCTATTTACGATTGCTGTTGAGAAGCTTTTCTTCTCTTTAGGTATATTTTGTGAAGTCAGTGAGTAAGCTGACCCGTAAAAAGAGCCGCAGCCAATCCCAGCTAAAAAACTCCCTGTATAAATCATCGTAATTGATGATGCTTGCGAAATCAAAAATGCTGCTAAAGCAAACACCACAAAACCGGGAATCAAGACTTTTTTCTTTCCTATCTTATCAACTAAAAACCCTGCAGGTATCTGCATAATTACATACCCTAAAAAATAAAAACTTGCAATAGATCCTAATGCCGTGTCCGAGATATTACCACCAAGTGACTCATTTATTTGCGGATAAATTGGTGATAATGCGGACCGATAAATCCAGATTGTTACCCAACCTGAACACAATAAGACGATAATCTGTTTCCAGTAAGCAAAACCTGTTTGTTCTTTGTTGATCTCCATATTTTCTCCTCCATCATTAGCTCTTGTAAAGTTTGTGCACCTCTTCAAGAAAACGCTTTAACATGCTTTTAGTTTACGTCTTCCTTTAACATTTTTCATTTGACATTTTTCACAAAGTACTAATTTCTATTGTGCATAAGTGCTAATTCGCTTGATAATAGTTAAGTGCAGCGGTTACTGCTTTTCCTGCTTGAATTTCAGCACCGTAATACAATAAGACACCTTCCAGAACTGCAAGAACATGAAGGATATTTTCTTTACGACTGCTATAACCCATATTCCCGATTCGCCAAACCTTCCCTTTTAAATCCCCAAAGGAACTCGCAATCTCTACACCAAAAGAAGTCAGCATTTCTTCTCTGACAGCTTCACCATCGACTCCATTTGGTATCAAAATAGGCGTCACCGTTGGCATTTTTGTTTCGACTTCACCATAAAAAGATAGACCCATTGCCTTCAGTCCTGCAATTAACGCTCGATCATTTTTTTCATGGCGTGCATAGGCATTTTCAAGCCCTTCCTCAAGCAGCACTCTCAATCCTTCGTGTAAACCATAAATCATACTAGTCGCCTCAGTATGATGATTGATTCTTTCTTCACTCCAATATCTTTGCAGCTGACTTAAATCCAAATAATTACTGCTAATGTGTCGTTCGTTGCGATCAGTTTTACTCAATCCCAGTTCTTTCTGATAACGAGCATTCACAACTTCCGCTACCCGATCATTATATGTAACTAAGGATAAGCCTGAAGGGACACTGAGACATTTCTGAGTACCTGCAATTGCCAGATCAACAAACCATTCATCCACAAATAAAGGAACCCCGCCATAGGTCGCAACCATATCGACAACAAAGAAGACATCCTTTTGGCGACAATAAGCCCCTATTTCTTGCAGCGGCTGCATCTGACCATTTGCTGTTTCACCATGAACCATCGCCACAATTTTCGGCTGAAAATCATCAATCTCTTTTATGACAGTATTTGGCACAAATGGGGTCGTCCATTCTTTCTCCATATAGCGGACTTCTGCCTGCGCACGCTCGCAAATTTCCCCTAAGAGATAAGCAAATCGTCCATAGACAGGAATCAATACCTTATCTCCCGGCTCAATTAAAGCAATTAGTGCTGCCTCCAGTCCAGATCTTGAGGTTCCATCTACCGCAAAAGCCTCTTTATTTTTCGTACCAAAAGGCTGTTTAATCATTTCCTTTACTTCATCCATAATTGTTAAAAACATAGGATCAAACTGACCTAAAATTCGACTAGTCATCGCTTTTAAAACTACAGGATGAGCTTCCACAGGTCCAGGTGTCATAATCGTTCGTTGTGGTATTGCTAATTCTTTATACATTTTTTTCTCCCCATTTCTATATTCGCTTGTCAACGCTTCCATCATTATTGTACAATAGAGCTAACTTCTGCACGTTTTTTGTGCATTTTGATCAAAAACCAATCAAAAGGAGTCTCCTTATGAAAAAATTAACTGACTTATTAGCTATTCCTCGTTTTTCAGGACTACGCTTATTAACAGATAAAACTAGTACCCAAAAACCAGTTGAAAGTATTGAAATCACTGAAACGCCGGATATTGCTCATTATATTCCAGAGAAGACATTCATATTGACCACTGCAATGGTTTATAAAGATAATCAAAAAGAGCTATTCCCTTTAATCGACTCTCTCGTTGCAAAAAATGCATCTGGTCTCGGCATCAAAATAGGGCGCTTTTTAGATACTGTTGATATAGAAGTGATTGCCTATGCACAGACTTTAGGCTTTCCTATTGTTGAAATTCCTGCAACTATCCCCTTGGGAAGACTAATGCATCAGCTGTTAAATGTTCTCTGGAATACCAAGACCGAACAGTTGAGCTATGCCTTAGACATTCAAAAACGTTTTTCTTCATCCTTAATTAATGACGTTAGTATCGCCCGCTTTATTGCTGACTTCGGTCAAATTGTAAATACACCAATTATTCTTTTAAATCCTTTTAAAAAGGTGATCGCTCATTCCAAACATTTTACAAAAATGTCTAAGCCTGCAGAGTATTATATCCATGAACTCACCAAGAAAATAGGAGTCTTCACCGGCGAGAAAAGTGGTACTATTCCTATTACTGACTTGAATCAAAAAACATCTCAAATTTCTTATTTTGCGATTGAAACATCCAGCTACTTTCCTTATTATTTGGTTGTCTTGAATCCTGAAGCTATTCCTTTTCCTGTTTCTGAGTTTGCCATAGAACAAGCTGCATTAGTACTTTCTTTCATGCTGTATAAAAATCAAAAAGTCCAAGAATCTTTAGAAGATTTGAAAACTGAATTTCTAACTCGTATGATTGAATACCAGCAGTCAACAAAACAACAACAAAAAGATTGGTTAGACCTCGGGAAGACCTTTGGTTTAGTTAAAGCCCGGCATTATCGGGTGATCTATGTTGCCTGTCAGCCCACAGAAATAACACAAGCAACAAAAGTCAAATACCAAAAAGAAGAAAGTGAATTGGCTTATCAATGGTTTACCGAACAGCTTCCTCATCGAATCAAAGACACCTGCCTGTTCAATCTAAAAGGCAGCAATCATTTTGCTATCTTAGTCCAACATAAATGTGAACAGTTGGAGGCTGATTTAACGGAAACCGCTGATGCTTTGGCTGCTTGCCTGCCCTTTAAAATTACCTTTGGGGTCGGAACAGTCTATGAAAGTATTAATGATTTAGCTAGTTCGTTTATCGAAGCAAAAACTGCTTATGAAGAACGTAAATCGCAAAACTCGTCTTCGTCTGTCACATTCTATCACCAAAAAGGGATGCGGAGTCTTTTTGAAAAGATGAGCCCTGAGGATATTCATTATTTTTGCCGAACAATCCTAAAAGAATTAGCCTTCCCTCAAGAAGATGCCTTAATTGAATTGCGCAAAACACTTCGCTATTACCTTGATTTCCAATGCGAGATAACTCGCACTGCTAAGGCGCTTTTTGTTCACCGCAATACGATAAAGTACCGCATTGAACAATGTCAAAAACTATTGGGCAAAAATGTCCATGACCCAGCAGTTAGTCTTGATTTGCGCCTAGCCCTGGAATTATCTGAAGAAGGAGACTAAAACAGCCGAATTGCTGGTTTTAACCAGCAATTCTAGTCCCAGCTTTTCCAAGTAATGCCTGATCTGCTTCTTCTAGTGAACAAATGATTGCTGTTTTCCCTTGTTTAGCAAAGTCAATTGCAGCTTCCATCTTTGGCCCCATACTTCCTTCTGCGAAATGTCCTGCATCAAAGTAAGCCTGCGCTTGATCTACAGAAATACTACTTAGCTTCTCTTGCTCCGGCGTACCATAATTGATATATACATTGCTAACATCTGTAAGCATCATAAAAATGTCTGCATCTACCTGCTCTGCTAATTTCTTTCCGGTTCTGTCTTTATCAATCACCGCTTCAACTCCGCGCAGACCTTTTTCTTTTTTAACGACCGGAATACCACCGCCGCCGCCAGCAATCACAATCGTATTTTGATTTAATAGATGAACCATTGCTTCTACACCATGAATTGCTACAGGCTTGGGAGAAGGAACTACGCGACGATAGCCGCGACCTGCATCTTCTGCCATCACCCAATTTTTTTCTTCTTCCATTGCCTTTGCTTCTATCTCATTGTAAAAGAGACCGATTGGTTTCGTTGGTTTTGTAAAAGCCGGATCTTCTGATGACACTTCTACTTGTGTTAATAACGTTACCACATTACTTGTCAGTTCTTTTTGTTCAATTTTATTTTTAATACTCTGTTCCATTAAATAACCAATAAAGCCCTGTGACTCTGCATTACACACATCTAAAGGAAAAGGCGGAACAACTTCCTTGGCTTCTTCATTTTGACGTAAAATGTTGCCAACTTGCGGGCCATTGCCATGAGTTACTACAATTTGATGATTCAATTGTTCAATTTTTGAAATTTGATCCGCACTTAATTCAATATTTGCAATTTGCGTTTCAACCGTGGCTGGTTGATTTGGTTTTAAAATTGCATTGCCGCCTAAAGCAATCACTACCCGCTTTGCCATAACGATCCCTCATTTCTATTTTGTTGAAATCTATAAATACTTCTTGCAAAGCCAGCAAGAAAATCAGCACCTGAAGTGTGTCCAGTCTTAAGAATTTCCTGAATAGCTCGATAGCTTTTTGCTTCTTCCTGACATTGACTAACTGCTAATGGTAATTGACTAAATGATCCTTGCAAAGCATTTTTTAAATAATGAAGGCTGACATCCGTCGTTAAATCAGGGACTGTTTCAAGCTTATGCTGTAAATACCTAATTAAGCGCTGATCTTCAGCCTTCATAAGCAAGCGAGCCAAGAAATGTCCGACTAGCATGTCATCTCCTGAAGGCGTCAAACCAAGCCCTCTTCCTAATAGAAAGTTCAGCCCTATTTGCTGCTGTGAAAATGAATCCTGACACACTTGATCTATCGCCTGACAAAATTGATGCTGACTGGATAATGCTGCATTGACCTTTTCTTGATAACCAGTTTCTTTATTCACCTTTGAAATCAACAAAAAAAATAGCTTTGGATCAAAGGTCGCTGACTGGGCTGCCCATTTCGTGGAGTAGCTTTGAGCAGATTGGAAGGATAGCTGATGCTGCGGAAAAATAATCAGCCGCTGCTGTATCAAAAGCGGCATTTCTGGCCAGATTTCATTTTTCAAGATCAAAAAGTCTTTCTCTGCTACTTTGATACCTTTAGGAATTTTTGTTTCCTGTGCAGTAATCGTCACTAAATATTTTTTCTGCTGATCCTGGATATTGAAGCTTTTTTGAAAAATGCTATGAATATACCAGTATCCTTTCATCAACTGTGAGTCAAAAAGTACCTGATCCACCCATTCAGCTGCCAGCATTCCTTTCATCCCCTTCTCGTTTGCAAGAAAATTTTATTCTTACTCTTCCTTAAAGCCTAACTTTTTTGCATAAGCTAAGACTGCTTTCTCAAAACAATCTATTGGTGGTGTTACTGTACCCGCACCAATTTGTCCAAGTCCTGCCTGCTTATTCGCAATCCCTGTATTAATGACAGGCAGAATACCCGTTTCAACAACTTTGCGAGCATCAATACCCAGACATATTCCCTGAAAATCCCAAGTTGGTACTGAGAAATTAGGATTCGTATCAATACAAATTTCCAACATCTCATTACTTGTTTTTAATGCATCCTGAAAGCCGCCAGAGCCTACAAACCGTGTAACTGCTGGAGCCGCAATCATTGCCATTCCTCCAACACCGAACGTTTCAGTAATTGCACTATCTCCCATATCCGGAGAAGCATCTTCTTCACTAAACCCTACAAAATATAACCCTTTTGGTGTGTTAACTGGTCCGGTAAACCATTCATCCCCCATTCCAGAGATACGAATGCCAAATTCATGACCATTACGACACATAGCTGTAACAACTGTTCCTTCTTCAATTGTCCGAGCGCCATCCAGCACAGCCTTTGCAGAAGCCATCATAATATTCAGGAAAAACTGATCTGTATCTGCCAAGAACTGAATAACCTCTTGTTTTTGATTTTCAAACGCATCCAGCCCTGCAATAATTGGAGCCATTTCCTTTAAGAAAGCTAAAGAAGCTGCAATATTCCGTTGATGGAATTCATCGCCCATAGCAATTGCTTTTGCAACAATGACATTCATATTGAATCCCTCTGGTTTCATGTGCAGTGCAGCACTTAAAACAGGTGCTAATGTATCTTTCATCCAGTGAAGACGGTCAATAACCTCTTGTGAATAGGCGCCAAAACGTAAAACAGCACCAATTCCTTCATTCATAGTACAAAAAGCACGATTCCCATCTGTCTTATTTTCCACGACTAAAACCGGCATATGTGCCGAGGTAATTCCTCCCATCGGTCCAACTGCTTGAACATGATGACAAGGAATAAGCTTAACTTCACCTGTCTCTAATAATTGACGAACCTCTGCCTCTGTTTCACCCCAGCCTTCAAAAAGACCGGCTCCCACACAAGCTCCTTGTATTGGATCAACCATTTGATCATACCTAATAGGTGGACCAGCGTGTAAAAGAACTTTGCCTTCTGATAGCTCTGGAATCACACTTTCTGCTGGAACAACATCCATTAGAAATGGCGACCCAGCAACAATTTTTGCAATAACAGCTTGATTTGCTTCTTCAATTGTTTGATACACGATAATTTCCTCCTACTCTTTCAATGAAGCTTGGGCTAAGAAGCGCAGTGCTTTTTGCAATGTCACATTGCCGCCCGCAACAGGCTGCCAGTCATATTGAATTACACTGCCGTGATGTTCACGGATTGCTTCTGCAAAACTGCGCAAGCCTACATTGATAAATGCCTGATTTTTCAGCAATTGCACAACTGCCTCGGAAGGTTGCGGCAAAGCTTCGGTTGGTTGTGATTTTGGTAATAACTTACGAGTGATGTTTGGCAGAGGATGCCCTAATAATACAAGAGCTTTTTTGACTGCTTGTGCATTGCTCTGGCAAAGCGTTACACCTGCCTCAGTTAAAATTGCAGCCTGCTTATTGATATCTTGCGGATCAAGGTCTGTACCAACAATTGTTCCAATAATTGCCAATGATCGGTCAGCCAAAGCTGCATTCGCTTTCAATTCCTTAATTGTTGGTGCCAGCTCACTCGCCATATCTGCATGTGAACCATAGCCTAATACGATATCCAATAAAATGACTGCTGTTGCAGGATCTGCTGCTGCCTGTTGCAGCATCTCTTTTCGTTTGCTTGGATCAATCATCGGATGGGGCTTTCCTTGTGTATAAATATCATCACCAAGATCAATAATTTCATGCCCTTGTGCTTTCAAAATATACCCATCCTCATGTGCTGCATCCTCTGATAGCTGCAAGCCTGCTTTTACAAGCATTGCCGCTTCATAAGCTAACGTTCCGCCTGAGTAATAAGCTTTGATCTTTTGCTGCTTCGGACTAAAAATAGTTTTTGACTGATCAATCATTTCATCGATTGGTATCACTGCTTCTTCATGTAAAAGTTGAACAGCAATTTGTGCTGCTTCTTCTAATGTATAAGCACGGTACAAGCCAACTTCATGATCTGTTGGTTTTTCTCCAAGAAAGATTGTAACTGCCGGTTTTGTTCCTTTTCGTAAAAGATCAAGAACTTCATCACGAACTTGCGGAGCAGGTGGCTTTGAAATGACAACAATCACCTTTGTTTCTGGATCATTTTCCAATGCAATAATGCTATCTTTGACTGTGATTCCTCCTACTGCTTCACTTAAATCACGTCCACCAGTACCAAGTGCTTGTGTTACG
The DNA here is from genome assembly GCF_020567625.1 of Enterococcus sp. BWT-B8. Taxonomy (NCBI): domain Bacteria; kingdom Bacillati; phylum Bacillota; class Bacilli; order Lactobacillales; family Enterococcaceae; genus Enterococcus; species Enterococcus sp. BWT-B8. The sequence continues at coordinate 119,841 of NZ_JAJDJV010000002.1, forward strand.
CCCGCTCCTAATTTATGGATAATTGTTGTTACCTCTTGGATACCTGTACCCGAAGCACCCACAATACCAATACTTCCTTTACGCACTGCATTTGTGAAAGCAACTGGGATGCCATTGATAATACCTGTGCCGCAGTCAGGTCCCATTAATAAAAGCCCTTTATCATGAGCCATTTTCTTCAAACGTACCTCGTCTTCTATTGATACATTGTCGCTAAAACAAAAAACATGTTTCCCTGCTTCTAAAGCTGTTTCGATTTCCGGAGCAGCCAAGGTTCCGGGAATAGATAAAACTGCTGTTGCTGCTGCTTCGCCTGCTTCCAACGCCTTCTCCCATGTTTTGACTGTTTGAGGTCCTTCTTCCCCACTGCTTTTCCCTTGATCAGCTATAAAATCAGCTACTTCTTTTAAAACAATATCAATGAGGTCTTTATCTTCAATATCTAATACAAGAACCATATCATTTGAAGTAGCAGCTGCCATTTCATCCGTATAAATACCACCTGTTTTAAAAATATCCTTGTTGGCAGGAGTACCCATCATAACAGAGGCATTGCTTACACCGTCCACTGTAAGTAAACGGTTGGTCAATAGCATTAGGACAATAGAATCCTGATAATTATTTTTTTGGATAATCGTGTATAACATTGGTTTCCTCACTTTCCTGTTCCAGATTGAGCAAATGCATCCGCCCCGGAATATTGATCAAAATGAACAGTATCACTTAATAAATAAGCATAGATATTTTTTTCAATCGGGATGCCGTTTTTCATATATTTTTCATAATTTAGTTGATTGATTTCTCCCGGATAATACACTTGTTGAAACCCTTCAGCAGGAGGAATCTCATGTAATTCAGTAACCATTGTTTCAATTGATTCTTTAAATTGCTCCAAATCAGTAAAGCGCTGCGGATCAATTAAAAGAATAAACTGTCCTAAATCCCGCCCTTTGGTTAAATCATTGTACATTGAGGAAACATGTTTCCCAAATGGCAACCCCAAAAGCATTCCCGACAAAATATCCGCCATCATCATAAGACCAAAGCCTTTAGGTCCTGAGATTGGTAACAAGCCATGAACATGATGAGGGTTTGTCGTCGGTTTCCCTGAAGCATCAACCGCCCAATTATCTGGAATGTTTTTGTTTTTTGAACGAGCATCTAAAATTTTCCCCCACGCTTGTACTGTTGTCGCCATATCAAAGACAAGGGGGGCTCCATTTTTACGAGGAGCGGCAAAAGCAATGGGATTTGTTCCAAAATAATTCTCTTTACCGCCAAAAGGAACAACCATCGGATCTGATTGACACATAGACAACGCCAATAAATTTTCTTGTGCTGCCTTCCTCACGTAATAAGAAAGAGCTCCACTATGGCTAGTTTGTCGCACACCGACAGCCGCAATTCCCGATTTTTTTGCCATTTCAATAGCATAATTAGTCGCCTCCAGCACCACAACCTGCCCAACACCATTTTGCCCATGAACAATCCCGCTGCTTGGTCCTGTTTCTTCAAACGTAATTTCTGGTGTACGGTTCATCCCGCCCTTTGCAATTCGTTCTGCATAATAATCAACTCTTACTGCACCATGGGAATGAATACCACTAGCATCTGCAAAAACCAAGTGCTCCGCAACGATGTCCGCATGTTTTTCAGACAAGCCTGCTGCTGTTAGTTTTTTTTGAATCAGATGATGCAGCTCCTCTGGCTTAACAATTACTGTTTCTTCCATTCTGCTCTGCTCCTTCTTAAATCTCTGGATCTCGATTACAATCTTTTGAATAGATATAAGCCAAAGGTTCATCTCTGCCAACACCATACGCAGCTTGTTGAACGTAGGCACTCATAAAAATATAGTCGCCTTTTTCCACTGGGAACCATTCATTATCTAAGTTGTACATCCCTTTACCAGATAGTAAATAAGCACCATGTTCCTGATAATGCGTTTCGATATAGCCATGACTGGCACCAGGTTCAAAGGAAAGTATGTGCATATTCATATCAAAACCTAAATCTTTTGGTAAAAAATCCCATAATAAAACATCTTCCATATCCTCATAATGGACAGGTGTCAAGTCAGAGAGATGTCCGACAATTTTATAGGCCTGATATCCTTCAAGCGGCTGGTAGCGTTTTTTATAAAGAAAGACTTCGGTTGCTTCTTCTTGAAGATTCCTCATAAACATTTTTTCTCCAGCTGGCAAGTAGAGATATCCGCCAGTTCCTAATTCATGAGTTTCTTTTCCATCACCAACTTCTAATTTCCCATTAATCACATACAAGAAGGTTTCAATCCCTTCCCCTCCAAAACCTTGAATATTTTCCCCTCCCTTTTTAAAAGAAACGAGATAATCTACAAAGGAAGCGCCCAGCTTCTTTGAGCCTAAAATTGAACATTCACAATTATCAAAGCCTGGAATTACATTATTGACTAACCCGTCATGGGGTAAAATTGCATAGTTGTTTTTCTTAACAATTGCTCTGGATTGCAATAAGCCATCTAAATAACCAGTATTATTATTCCTATAACCCACTATTCTTCCCTACTTTCTATTCTTGATAAGCTAATTCATACAAGGCAGCTGCCAGTACTTCTACACCTGCTGTCAAATCTTCAATGGTTGTTTCTTCTGCTGGATTATGACTGATACCATTGATGCTTGGGACAAAAATCATTGCCGTTGGGTAATGTGGTGCAATAATCTGGGAATCATGACCGGCTCCACTGTGCATTACTTTGTATCGCTTACCCGATTGTTTAACTGCCGATTCAATTGCCGCAACGATTGTTTCATTCATTGGTACCGGACGTTCATCCATCCATAAATCCATTTCAACATCTAAATGATGTTCCTGTGCAATTTTTTTAATTAAGTGCTCCGCTTCTGCAGCAAAGGAATCCAAAAGGGCGCCATCAGTATGACGGCAATCCATTGTAAATAAAACTTCTCCTGGCACAACATTGACAGTGTTAGGTTTAGGCTCCACTTTCCCAAAAGTAACGACCAGCGGATCTCCCAGTTCAAGACCTCGATCTATTACAGCTGAGCACATCTTAGCAAAGCCATATACTGCATCTCGGCGGTAGCCCATCGGCGTAGTACCTGCATGATTCGCTTCTCCTTTCAATACAAAGGTATAGCGTTTTTGCCCAGCAATATTGTTTACAACTCCAATTTGCAAGTTTTCTTTTTCTAAGACATTTCCTTGCTCAATATGAATTTCAACAAAGGCTTTGATATCTTGCCTAAGTGTCTTATTTGAATCACAAAAGTCAAAGCCTTGCCGTCTCATTTCTGAAACAAAGCTTATTCCATCAAAGTCAGCAATTGTTTCAACATCTTCTCGTTTTGCTTCACAAACGAAGTTTTTACTTCCCCAAAAAACTGTTGGGAAACGGCTGCCTTCTTCCTCTGCCATCGAAATTACTTCTAGTGAGCGTAACGGGTTACCATATGTTTCCTGCAAATACTTAATTGCTAAATAAGCAGCAGCTACCCCATATTGTCCATCCAGGGTTCCACCATTTACTACAGTGTCAATATGCGATCCTGACATAACTGTTTCTTCGGGATACATTGTTCCTTCCAGACGTCCAAAAAGATTTCCAACAGCATCAAAGTGCGTAGACAATCCTGCTGTTTGCAGTTTCTCCTGTATAAACTCCTGAGCTTGCTTCCAGGAGTCAGTATAAAGTAGTCGTGTCATACCCCCTGTCGGATCATTACCAATTTGGGACAACGCATCAATTGTTGCAGCTACTTCTTTTTTTAAATCCATTATTTTTGCCTCCTTTGATTTATATTTCGATTGTAAGCGTTATACGAAAACGAATCATTGTTTAGTATCCACAAAATGCATTATATTTTTGGTCAAAACGCATATGATTAAAGCTGAGAGCGAGACAGAAATAAAGTTCCAAACTCTCTAAATTCAATTGATTTAAAAGGAAGTCGGTTCAATTTTATCGCTTATCGCAAACAGGAAGTGAAATATGTTTCTGTTCATGAATTTAAAGAATACCAAGTGGAATGTATAGTGAAAAGCATAGTTAGATCTTCATATGAATGCTACAAAGCAAGACCGGAAGAGATATTTTCAACAGCAGAAACCGGAAAATCTATAATCGAAGAAAAAGCGACGTAGAAACAGTTTTGAGCTGTACCTACAGCTATAATATGGGGACAGAACTATGAAATATTTCTTGTCTACTACACTGGAAGCTACACCCTAAGCAGCTTTAGACCATTTAGCTGTCAGTCACTGGTTTATTGAACAATTACAAACTTCAAATTTTCTTTTTTAAGAGACTGTGTTATTTTATCAAATGAAAATGTTGCCGAAAATAAATTTATTTCCCAATAAAAATCAAAAAATATGTTTTATTTACTAACAAACATAAACAAAACATATTTTATATATATAATTATAAAAATGAAAATTGATTGCAGCTTTGATAAGATCGCCTCTCTAGATGGTTTTTGTGAAAAAATTTCAAAAACAAAAAATTTATCTTTTTTTATTGAAATTCAAGTACCTTAAAATATCTGCTATACTTAGTTCAGTTGAAAGATGAGCGTAGTAAAACTTCTTTCTAACTATCTCCCCTTGAAGCCAAACTTAATTCATATTAAGCTTGGCTTCTCCCTTTTTGGTGCTTATAATGAAATATCTTCATATTATAATCAGGCTGATTTTTCCGTTAAGCAAAATCAGTCATTTTTTTCTGTATTTTCGCCAAATATCGTATATCAGGAATAGGATAGAAAATAAAGCAATTCCATAACCAAAAATACCCAAAATAGAAACAAATCGTCTAGTCATGGTTCCGTTAAATTCAACAAGCATGGATGAACCGATAATCAGCGATGATAAGATCAAGCCAATGACCAAACGATTCACCATTACCTCCACTTTGTTCAACAGCTCATCCTGCTTTTTCAGTTCAATGTTGACTTTTGCCTTCCCTTTTGACAGATCATCCAGAACATCCAGCGTTCTGCTGGGGATCTGAGGAACTGCTTTTGCAGAATACAATGCATCCAATATCGTTCGTTTAAATTCCGTTGACCAGTCAATTTTTTCAGTAAAATATTTTCTAGCAAAAGGTGCAGAAATCTCCACCAATGATATTTCGGGTGCTAGCTCTCTAATCATCCCTTCAAAAGTAATGACTGACTTAATCAGCATTGTTACTTCCTGAGGAATCTGTAAATTATTCTCATGACAGATGGCAACGATTTGGAAAAACAGGCTTTGCAAATTCAATTCTCCAATACCCACACCATAGTTTCGTTCAAGTAATGGCGTCAATTGCTCATAAAAATGCTCCTCATCTAAAGGCCCAACCTTCTTGCATACTTGTAAAATTGCCTGACCAGTCACTCTGGTATTATTCCTGTACAGACTAACCATAATATCAGTCAGTTTATTGAGCATCTTATCCTTCAATTGTCCCATCATACCAAAATCCAGATAGATCAAACGATATGGCAGCTGCATATCTTCTCTTTGATAAAGAAAATCAATCGTTTTATACTTGAATTTCTTCTCAAAATAGTTGGCTTTATTTTTTTCAGCTCCAAACTCTTCATTAACTTTTTCATCTGCAGCTTGAACAAATATATTTCCCGGATGCGGGTCTGCATGAAAAAAACCATCTTCAAAAACCTGTTTGATGTAGTTACGGACAAGAATATTCCCAAACTCCTCCCGCAATTTCTGATTGGCGGGATCTGATTGCTGCTGATTGCCAAAAAAACTTCTAATACTGGCCCCTTCAATATATTCCATCACTAAGACTCTCGGAGTACAATATTCCTGATAAATTTTTGGTACTTGTATAATGGACCAGTTATTGTTGAGTTCATAAAAGTATTTTCCATTAGCTGCTTCCTGAATCCCGTCCAGCTCTTTTTCAAGCGACTGCTTAATCTCCTGAAAAATATTTTTAAGATCAATTATTTTCGACTCAGGAATATATTTAATAAGAGGCAAAGCTTTTTCCAACAGGGATAAATCCATGCCAATTTCTTCCCGTATCCCTGCATGCTGAATCTTAACAGCAACTATCTGGCCTTCAGGTAAAACAGCTTTATGTGTCTGACCCATTGATGCAGATGCAAAAGGCACTTCTTCAAATGAGGAAAACAGCTCTTTAATAGGCTGCTGTGCTTCAGTCTCAATGATTTCTTTTATTATTGGATAATCATCTTTTTTCACGTTATCCTGTAATTTTTTCAGCTCATCGATAAATGACGGAGGAAAAATATCAGTTCTGACAGATAACATCTGACCTATTTTAATAAAGGTTGAACCCAGCTCTTCAAAAGCTGTTCTGATTTTTTCCGGATGTGTCTGCTTCACTAAATTCTGGATGACATTATACTCGATAAATACCCCTGTTATTTGCCTGAATCTTGTACTTTTTTTATATTTCCGGTTCTTTTTCTGCGCTTCAGTATTCATTGCCATTTTTTCCCCTCCCTCTCTTTCATAGTACCTGTAAACCTTTTATGGGGCAAACAATTCCTCACTTAAAAAAATACGACTGAAGCATTGTTAGAGCTGTTTTTATCGAACTGCCTACTCAATAAAAGAAACAGCCGCCGGAAAAAAATGAAGTAAGGGGGTTATCTAACTAATTAAGTGATCGTTAAAAATAGAAGTTAACATACTCTACACTAACAATGGTTCTTATCTAAATATCCATCACTATTCACAAGTACTAGACAAAAATACTGCAGGCTATTTACATTTAAGTTAATTACACCTGAAGCACTCATATTGATTATAAGGAGCTCTTTAATACTGAATCTATAAGACCCATTTATTTATAAAAAAATGAAAAACATCTGAAGTGCTGATAAGTCAGTCTTTCAGATGCTCTATCTTTTATAAGTTCTTTGAGGTTTAAAAAGATGAAGCCCCTATCTGCCGATCATGCTTCATCCTCAATTAAACTAGCACTACAATTTATGTCGGAAAAAAATTGGAGAAAGATTTTTCCCTTCCTCCAATATTCATAATTGATACTGTCAGTCCGATTTTATACGAAAGCTTATCAATAGGTTTCATTATTCAGGATAAACGAATAGTATGAGTTCATAAATGTTTGACAAAGAGTCATTAAACTTACTTTACACTAAACAGGAATTTCCTGATAGTTTCAGGTTGTTTTTTGACAGACTTCCTCGTACTAGTTCCTTGTCTATCCTGTTGTTCTATTTGATAAGTACAGCTCAAAGTACTCATTGAGCAGCTTAAAGCCTTCCATTTTCTGTTCCACTTCTTTTGGACAGTATATCCACTTGCCCATAACCTTTCGTTTAGAGGCAAGCTCTTCTACTTCATCAAGAAAAGTCGGAACACTGTTGACAAGCTGTTGACAGCTAAGTTCATTATTCAACAACATATCCTGCGGTTCATCTCCAGTTTCAATTGTTGACCAAAGATAAGGAAGCACCTCAATCTGTCGGATATTGCTGTAAAAATCTTCTTTCGAAACCATTCCCCGGGAACCTATTCCGCCTTTAACTCTTTTAAAACTTGAATAAATCTCTCCTTCAAGCTTTTTCAGCCGTCGCAGAGAAGTTGTTGACATTCTTGACTGCTCGGTTACTGGCTGATTTATTGGCTCTGTTCTTTTTGGATGATCAGAAACTCGATCCAGCATTTCTTCTATTGCAAGAGTCACTGTAGGGGCTCCTTGTGGAGTTTGAGATTCTGCTGGAACTGGATTTGTTCTTTGCTGATAAGCTGTTGGCATAGGTCTGGATGCCTGTAAAAACGATTCCTTGGTTGGAAAGCTTCTGGTTGCACCATGGTCATTCTGCTGCTGTGGTTGATTGGTCAGTGCCTGTACAGGTTCATTTTCTCTGTGATAGCCGTCAGATGGATGCACACTATTGATCCGGTTACCCGACATCCCACCGGTCACTCTGACCTTCTGCTCCAATTCGGCAATTTTCTGATTTGCCTGAATCAATTGAACATCTACTTTACCAACTGTCTGACTAAGCTTTTTGATTTCCATCGCATTCATCTTCAGCTGTTCCTGATCTTTATTATGCTGTTCCGAAAGCTTTTTCACTGTCTCACTCTTTTTCAGCTTCATCACAGGTACTTTTTTCTGACCCTTTTGTTTTACATCAGTCAATTCACTTTCTACAGACTGTAATTTTTCAGTCAACTGACTAATTACCTGATTCAATTTCATCGTTTCAGAAATAGTCTCCTGTATTTGACCATGCTCTTTTACTTGTTGAGCCAGCTCTTCCGGTGTCTGTTCGGCTTCTGAAACCTTCGTTTCAACAGTGCTCAGTTTATCATTGATTTCCTTAAGCTGATGTGAAATCATTGATACCTCTTTACTGGTAATAGCCATTTTTTCTTCGAGATTGTTCTGTTCCTCAAATCCTTGAGGTGGTAACAGCTGATTTTTCAGCAATTCTCTGTTTCGCCGAGACTCCTTCTCCAGCTTCATTGTCAGCTTCTCTATCTCCTGCTGAGAGAAATCTGTTTTAGCTGTCAGCTTTTGCACTTGTTCAAGTGCTTGCTCCACACGCTGATCCAAACCGTTTCTTTTTTCTTTGCCGTCAAAATAGATTTTAAATTTTGGCGGTTTTCTGTTCACTGAGGTGCTCTCAAGCCGTTCAACCACCTGTTGTTTAAATGCTTGAAATTCTTCAGTCATTTTATCTAATTTAGCTATTGTCTCATCAATACGCTGACTATTTTCATTTTCTTTTTCAAGCGTCTTTTTAGCAGCCGCTTCACTTTTTATTACCTTCATTACAGGAGGCGTTTTGCCGGACTTTAATACCTGCAATTCTGAATAAATATCTGTCAGACTTTCATTATACTGATTCATCATTTCAGTCAGAAGCAAGACCTCACTGTTTGTTTCCTGCCATTCTCTTACCATTTCAGTCGTCGCAGCAACAGGGGGTTCCATAAAATTAGATGTATGCTCCAAGGCCAATGAAGGTACTGTCAGCGCACCCATCCAGTTTTTTAATTCAACAATTTGGAATTTAGTCAGCGGCTGAGGCAAAGCAAGCAGTAAAGTAACATAAACCGCTTTAGGAACTGTTCGTACATACATGTTCTTCGTAACTATATCCTGAAAATCTTTATTAAATCTTTCCGGTAAATCCTTCAGCAGATTTTCCATCTGAGATAATTCCAGATAATCATCCTGTTCTTCAAACTTTCTCACCAAATAAACAGAATACTGGCACAAGATATCTTCTGCGTAGATCTCTTCTCCCAGTCGTTCCTGCTCTATCTCTTTTCTCAAAAAGATTTTCTTGTTCCCCTGTGCATACTTATTTAAATTCTCCATAATTGGTTAATGGCCCCTTTATTTCTATCCAACTAATATACCCGTGTCTGTCTTGGATATTCATATTGTTCTACCCATCTGAATTTTCACCTTATTACCCATCGTCTATTCTACACTAAAAAGAGCTAAAGCTGTTTTCATAAAATAAACAGACTTTTAAAAAATTTGAGAATTTTAAGACTTTGTCTTCAGCTGTTTTTTTCGTATATAGGGTATGCCTATCTATTTTATAATATTTGCACCGGCAACTCAATAGGCGAAACAAGTACCGTTTAAGTATAACCATCAACCTTTTATATATTGCCGCAAAATGAATTAAAAATCTTTTGAATAAACTAGATAAATAAAATGAAATCAGTAAGCTTTTGCTATGAATTTTTCTTTGATATCAGATTTTTTGAAGCAAATTACTCAAATATTCAGCACATACCTGTCCTTATTTGGGTTCTCTGTAGTACCTTTCAATTCTTTTTTCCGGAACAAACCATATGATAAGAATTACACAATTGACGATCAAAACCAGATAAGGATGAATCACCCAGCCAAGAATAAGCGCAAGAATGTTTAAACCTAAAGAAAAATACAATTTATAATAGCGCTTCAATGCAATTTTTAACTGTGTATTCTGTTCATCGACCCGAAATAATTCTCTCATTAAAAGAAAATAGGATGCATCCGCCAATAATACAACTATTCCATAAACCAACTGTGGAACCAGACTATCCAAATAGTTTCCCACCCATGCAGTCGCAAAAGGCATCAGTGTCAGAGTAAAGATAAAAAAATTATTTGCCCAAAGCACTCGTCCGCTGATTTTATGTACCATCTGAAACATATGGTGATGATTGTTCCAGTAAATGGCCAGCATGATAAAGCTGATAATGTAAACAAGAATCTTATGAAAAATTCCCCATAAGGCCGACCAGGTATCTGACTGCGGCGGCAATAATTCCAGTACTAAGATAGTCATGATTATCGCAATAACTGCATCGGTAAAAGCTTCCAATCTCGTTTTTGACATCACGCATCATCTCCATTCAGTTTTATTTTACTGACTTTTTTTATAAAGGCAATGGATAAGTCTTTTATCAACTATAAGTGATTACCACTTCAACTGTAAAAATAGTCCTGATAGATAGTAGGAAGACAGCTCTGGTACCCTCCGCTGATTTTATCCTGTTGTCCAATAATGAAACAAGACATAATCAGCTGCAGTTTCCACTATATATTTATAATCAAAATAAGAATCAATATCTCCATAACAAATTATTTTTACTATATTTGATTGAATGGCTAAAGAGGCAATTTTTTCGGCAACGGGAAACCAGTTATAAAATACTTCTTCAGAAATATACTTATAAGCAACTGCTCCATTTTCAATATTCAGATATTCGGGAAACCAATTTTTTTTAGAGGTTCCTTCCATTCTTGAGAATTAAATCCTTCCACATGGAATTATCCATCGACTACTCTTCACTCTCGTATAAACTATGGATAAACAGCAGCAGAAAAGCCTCTTCCAGTGAACTAATCTCCTTTTTTAGAAACCATTGCATAATACACTCCTTGTTCACCGCTTGCGCTTACCTGATAACTTTCAATTATGTCCTGATAATACTCCGGTTCTATTTTTGAACCTTTCTCTGTCAGATAATCTAAATCCGCAAGCATCTTTTCAAATTTATCCATCTTTAACTCCTCTAAGTGTAATAAATACTATTATATCAAAAGAACGAATAGTAACAGTCCACTTAAAACTAAGATACCCTATAAGGAACTGTATTCTTTTCAGCATTTAACTTGAGACAAACAAAAAATATCCCCCCAGAGTCGGACAATAAATCGGTCTTCAGGTGGATGCCTCCCATTTTTTCTCTTGCTATACTTTTACTATAGAAAACAAACAGGAACGGAGAGAATAAAATGAATAATAATAGATCTTTAGTAGCTAATGTATTGATGTTGATTGGGGTTTTCTTTGCAGCTGGTATTATTATCAGTATAATTTTAGGAATTGTAAGCAGTCTGCTATGGTTTGCAATTAAGATTGCGATTCCAGTAGCAATTGCTGTATGGTTGGTTCGCCTGATTTCACGTCCTTCCAAAAATGTCCGCAGATACTACTAATATCAGCTAAGACGGCACACATGGACTTAACATACAAAAAAGGATGGCGGCGAGCCATCCTTCTTTGTATGTTCATTGACGAAATCCATAAACAATATAAGTAATCCCAAATATTATAAAATAGAAGCCGACTAAAAAGCTTAATGTTAGCGCTGAGGACAGCGGGTTGAACAACAATACAAAGCCCAAAGCAATTCCCAGAATATCTACAATCAAGCTAAACCAGTAATAACCGGCACTGAAGGCTCTTGCCAAATCCAAGGTAAATAAATTTATAAACGAATCCAGAATAAACCAGATTGCAAAGACATATGGTAAAACTGAAACACCCACTCCAAGATTAAACAGCAGGTAAATTCCAACAATAATATCAATAATACCCAATATAACTGGAACATAAGACTTGTAGCCAACCAGCTCCTTTAACCGATTTCGTACAAATATTTCAAAAATCCCTTTGAAGATCGCAAATATTGCAAAAACTATAACAATAGCAAGCAGATTACCTGCCGGATCCTGAAAGGATAGTAAAGCGGTCATCACAAACAGAATTCCCAAAAGCAGCGATCCCCAGTCTAAACCTGAACGATGTTCCTTATCCATTTTCTTTCGCCTGCTTTCCTATTATAGGTTTAATGGTACACTCTTCAAAAAAAACAGTCAAAAATAAATACCTGTAAATAACATCATTCTTTCCCCAAAAAAATTACATCCTGCACAATAGTATGGTTTAAAGCAGAAAAAAAGACGGAAATTTTTTGATTTCAGTCTCTGTCTGCAGCCAAACAATTATTCTGTTTTAAATCTATCTATAGACAACCGTGAAAATCCAAACTCACGACTATGATTACTTATTACTTATCTGTATAGTATTCACTTGATTTCCATGTTCTTTGATTATAGTGATCAAGTCCTCTGTCTGCACCCATACTGTTGCTGTATTGTCATTTGGATGAACACCAATAAGACCTGGTTTTCCCAGAAAGACTTCATCAATAAAAAATTGTACTTTACGTTCTCTATCATTTAACATACCAAAAGGCGTTACCATCCCCGGAGCTGTCCCCATGACCTCCATTAAATCACGTTCTGATGCAAAAGATAATGGGCGAGTGCTATTATCCTTCCTAAACTTTTTTAGGTCAACTCTTTTATCCCCCTTTACTGTGATCAGATAATAATTTCTTTTTTTATCGTCACGTACAAAAAGGTTTTTAGCATCTGCTTCTGGATGTGGAAGATTAACATCACTAACTTCAGCCATGTTGTATACAGCTTTGTGTTCTGTAATTTCATACCAAATTTTACGATCACTTAAATAATCAAGAATCGCCTCTTTATTCACAGTAGTCCTCCTTTGACAGCTATTGTTGAATTGACTAAATTATATATCATACAAAAACAAAAAAAACGGGTCTGGGACAAAATAAAATCCCAGACCTTTTCCTCATCTTAAATCCGAATAAACGGTGGGAGCAGAAGCAACTCCTTCGGAAATAAGCTGGCATTCCCCGAAATTTGAAGAGCAATTTCCGTGAATTTCTTCTTATTTCTCAGAGTTAGACACTTCTGTCCCATCCTCGCTGAAATCCAGAAAATTTACATTTACAGTAAATTAGTTAAATCACTGAGCAAACCAATTCAATTTTGTTTATAGCTTTACTATCCTTTTTTGCCAATTGACTGAATCGCACGCTTCATAACATCAAAAAAGCTTAGTGACTGAACCATCTGGTCAGATGGAATGTATTTTTGTATCTCTCGCAATACCTTTTTAGGATCTTTGGAGGCAAAAGTAAATGTCCCGTTTTTCTTTGTCTCAATTGCATATCGAGGAATCCATTTTCCTTTAAAGATTACGGAAGCAATTACATAGTTCACTTCTTCCCACGGTATCTGAACATACTTACGAGAATCACGTGAGTTGTAAAATTCAAATCCCTTATTCCCAACCATGATCTGCCCATAATCTGTAAGTCCTGTATAAGCAGTGCCATCCACTACTAAATCTACTTTTGTATTCAATGATTGAACCATCCTATCCATTCCTTCCCCACTATTTTGGATTCATCAATTAGACAATTAGCTGTGTAAGCAGGCTATTCAAAATGAACTACCCACGAGATCAATAAACTGCATTTTATAAAACAATAAGAGGCTGGGACAAAACAATTGTCCAGCCCCTAAAAACCTAAATAAACGGTATTCCAGTCTTTGCATACTCCTGCGATTACTCATCACATAGAGGAGCTTTGGCACAACCGCTTTACAATAATGACGCTTGTTAAAAGCTTACCCATTTGATACGGTTTCTCAGCTAAATGATTTATAAAAGTCCTACTACATGACCAAGTACACCGACCACAAACAGACCAAGAATAATAACAATTGGTGAAACTTTTTTCTTAAGCAGCCACATACACAATAGTGTAAGCAATAACGCAGCAAGCCCAGGGATCAGCTGATCCAAGTTATTTTGCAATGTTGTCACTTTGTCTGAAGAAAGAGCCAAACCGGAATTGACTTGCTCAAACGCCTGTCTTATCCCTTCTCCACCAGATGGAAGCTTATCCCATTCAATATAAGCACCTTCATCCAGTTTAACTGTAGAAACAACCGGCAGGAATCTGATGGATACCCAACGCTGAACCAACGCTGCTAATACGAACATCCCTAGAATAGAAGCTCCTTTTGTTACATCCTGCAATAAACCACCTGATAGGTCTTCTGTGATTTTAGAACCAGCTTTATAACCAAATTCCTGTGTATACCACATAAATGACCAACGAATAATATTCCATGCAACAAAGAAAATGATTGGTCCAAGAATATTTCCGCCCATAGCCAGTGATGCACCTAATGCACCTAGCATAGGTCGTACTGTAAACCAGAATACCGGATCACCAACACCGGCCAAAGGACCCATCATACCAACTTTTACCCCTTGAATTGCTACATCATCAACAGGTGCACCATTGGCACGTTCTTCTTCCAGTGCCAGTGTTACCCCAAGAATCGGTGAAGCAATATATGGATGCGTATTGAAGAATTCCAAGTGACGCTGTAAGGCCGCTATGCGGTCCTCTTTTGATTTGTATAATTTCTTGATTGCAGGAATCATTGAGAATGCCCAGCCGCCATTTTGCATACGTTCATAGTTCCATGAACCTTGAATGAAGGTAGAACGCCACGCAACAGCTAAACGATCTCTTTTCGTTAATTCAATTTTTTCTGCCATTTTTTTCTCCTCCTTCAAGATTAATAGTCATTTAGGATATCGTCCAGCGGGTCACCGTGACCTCCGCTATTACCGCCGTTTGAAGAACCGCCCATTTTAGAAAGGTTCAAGTAAATCAGTGCCAGTGCTACACCTAACGCACCAAGTGCGATCAGTGTCAATTGAGAAATCGCCGCTACAACAAAACCAATCACAAAGAACGGCCATACTTCTTTTGTTGCCATCATATTGATTACCAGTGCATAACCAACAGCTACGACCATACCACCACCGATAGCCATACCGTCAGTCAACCATGCTGGCATAGATTCCAGAACAGATTGAACTGTTTGAGCCGGAATAAATAGCAATGCACCTGCTGGAATTGCAATACGAAGACCTTGCATGACCACAGCGACAATATGCCAAATTTCCACCCCTCGGATATTTCCTTCAGATGCAGCTTTATCCATTAAATGTACAATCGGTACAGCTAATGTACGAACAACCATTGTCAAAAACAAACCTGCTACTGCCAACGGTACAGCGATTGCAATCGCTGATGCCACACCTCTGTCACCTTGTCCACCTAAAACTAAAATAATTGCTGATGCGACTGATGCCAAAGCTGCATCTGGTGCCACGGCTGCTCCAATGTTTGCCCATCCAAGAGCGATCATTTGCAAGGTACCACCAAGGATAATACATGCTTCTAAATTACCGGTTACTAAACCGATCAATGTACAAGCTACCAGTGGTTGGTGGAATTGGAATTCATCCAAGATCCCTTCCATACCAGCTAGAAAGGCAACTAATACTACTAAAATTATTGAAATAATAGACATGATAGACCTCCTATTAATTTATGAATTTTGTTCTTTTTGATTACGTATTTGCCAATTCTGTCTTCGCTTTTTTCAGGATTTCATCCATATTTGCTTTAGAGTCATTTGGTACTTTACGTACATCAAACTTAATGCCTTTACTTTCCAATGTCTCAAATGCTTTAACATCTTCAGGTCCCATAGATAATACTTTGCTTACTACTACTTTACCTACAGAGTGTGCCATTGAGCCGACATTTACTTCTTTGATATCCACGCCGCCTTCAACTGCTGTCAAAACATCTTCCGGATTTTCAAATAGCAACAAAGCCTTAGTATTGCCAAAACGTGGATCTTTTGCGATTTCGATCATTTTTTTAATCGGAATAACATTGGCCTTAACTCCTGGAGGAGCAGCTTGTTCGATCAATTTTTTACGAAGATCATCTTTTGATACTGCGTCTGAAACAACGATAATCCGATTTGGCTGTACTGACTTCGCCCAAGCTGTAGCCACCTGACCATGAAGTAGACGAGAGTCCACACGAGCGAGTACATACTCGATTTTTCCATCTCCAACTACTGTTCCTTCCGGTAAAGCCCCTTTCGGTTGACCACCCTTAACAGCTACTTTTGGCGTTTCTACCACATCTAGTTCTTCTGGTTTGATTTTTACGCCTTCTCTAGCAATACCTAAAATATGTGCTGCAATCTCCTGTGCGGAATTCATTGAGAAACGAGAAGAATATGCTTCAATCAACATTGGCAAGTTCAATCCGCTGACAATCGCCCACTTGTCTTTGTGTTCTTCAAAAAGGCTACTTGCCTGATTAAACGGCGTACCGCCCCACAAATCAACTAAAAACAATACTTCTTCATCATTATCAAATGTAGTGATTGCCTCAGTTAATTTTGCTTTTAAATCGTCTGGTCCTTCACTGGGCATTAATGTCACAGCTTGTACATTTTCCTGTTCACCAAAAATCATTGAACCAGATTGTAGAATTCCTTCAGCAAATTTTCCGTGACTTGCAAGAATAATTCCTACCATAATTTGTATACCTCCTATGCTTATTTACTTTCTTTTTATTATCTGATGCGTTCCAAAATGCCTCATTCCCGATACATAAAAAATAAAAAATTCAGTTTAGCTAATGGAAAATCAAAACCTTTGGAAACCATGCAATAATAAACAGATCTCATCAATTTTTCTCTAAAGAACCACATCCTTTCAATTTTCAGAAAGACCAAAACAAACATCACTTTTTTCATCTGCTGTTTTGCAGCAACATGAGTGCATCTATAGCTGCTCTTTCTTCAACAAATCCATTAAGTATACCTTACTGTCAGCAACAACTTTACGAATCTCAAGTATGATACCAAGTGAAGCCAGATATCTAAATGCTTCAATATCCTCTATATCAACTGCAACTGCATTCGTAATCATTTTTTTCCCTTGAGAGAAGCTCATACCGCCTATATTGACAGAATCCAGCTGAACACCTCTTTTAACAACGCGTACAACATCTTCAGGATTTGTAAACAACAACATTACTCTAAAACTATCATCGAAACGTTCATCCGGAAAAATCTGGATCATTTTCTCTACCGTAATGACGTTTACCTTGACACCTGGAGGAGCCGCCTGGATCAATAATTTTTTTCTTAATATATCCTGTGCTACTACATCACTAACCACCAAAATACGATTAATATTCATACTCTTGGTCCATACTGTAGCAACTTGACCATGGATCAGTCGATCATCAATTCTAGCCAGCCGAATATCCATCCAACTTTGCACTCCTTTTCTTCCAATCATCTATTTTCTTGGGGAAGAAGGCATTATTTAGCAGGTTGACTTTCATTCTATACTTAAAATACTATGTTCTGAAAGATAATACCAAAATAAAGCCTTTTGACTCTTGGAATCTTGATCTATTTTATTATTAGCAATTACCATGCCAACTTAGTGTATTGTTATAAACCTCAATAAAATCACTAATTTAATTATAAAAAAAGATACACTGTATTGTTTAAACAGTGTATCTTTTTTGTGTATTCAATCGAATACATCATCTGTATTTGTTATTATATCTTTTTGTGCATTATGAACGATATGAACAATATAGTAGATTTCCGATTCAACAATTTTCAGTTTAAACGATTCATTCAAAAATAGCGTTGCCTTCAAAATCTCTGAATAGATTAGGTCACTTTTCAGCTCTTCCAACAATTCGTCTTCAACATTAAGGGGCTCCTGCCTCAACGCCCTTTCCAGTACACCTGCCATGTGCATGATCATATTGATGTAAAAGGTGTAGGACTCATCCAGATTTAATTTTGTCTGAATCGTATCGACAAACTGCCACAACAGCGGCAAAACCTTCTGTGCATTAATAAAGGTGTAGCTCTGCTCCATATACTCTATACAAACTCTTCTAGCTGTCTCTTCATCAAGAGTCATACCATGGACTTCCAACTCATCATCATAAATCAGATGTTCGATCACTTCAGCTGCTTCACCGGAAAAAAAAGTTTCCATTGGTATAAACGGAACATTGATTCTTGGATCTGTAATGCCTGTCGCTGCTATGATATGATACTGCTGATAAAGCTCATTCAGCTGTTTCTTCACATCCAGTATCGAACAAGGAACGACGAATAGATGCTGCTCAGTCTGTGGTGTCAGATAGCCTTCGATCAGTTCTTTCATACGTTGTGCAGTTCCTTCCCCTGATGCACAGATAGCCAAGATCACCTTTTTCTTAATCGATGGCAGCCTCAATTCTTCCCTGCTTTTCAAAACATTCATCCCTGCATATCCGCGAAAACGCTTCAAAGTATCATATAAATCATTTAAATGTGTATCCAGCAAAGTTGTTTTTCTCGCTGCCTCCAACACAACCGGAGTTGTTACCATATCAACTGTTCGGACATCAATCCCTGTCTGTCGGATAATCTCATCTGAAAATGTCCCCAGAGAACCCATATCTACCAGCAGGATTACACCACTACCTTCATTGACTGCTTCTACTGCCTGGACGATTTCAATCAGCGCTTCTTGCGGCTTCATCTCCAAGGGCATATCTACAGCCTTCAAATTATCAACATTCAATAATTTTTCCACGACTTCAACCATACTGGTAGCTGTGCTCTTTCCATGCGCCGCCACAACAATACCAATCCTGCCGGCATTTTTATTTTCACGCAATGAAATCAATAAAACAGCAATATAATAAACTTCTGATTCTGGAATGGACAGTTGATACGCACCCTCAATAATTTTCTTGATTTCGTGTGCTGCTTCAAATTCCTTAGGATAATCTAAAACCATAGCTCTCAGATTTTCATTCAATTCATGCTGCCTTTTATCGCCAAGCTGAATTCGCTTTAGAAAAGAACTGATATGCAGGCTCATTGCATAAATAAAATTTGATTGAAAATCATGACCCAGCTTAGCTTTAGACAAATTGAAAATTTTTCTGGTAATATCAATAATCTGCTGATCCATAATTTCTGCCAGCTTTTTTTCTGTATCAAAAGTAAACCCATGGTTTTTATAGAAAGATTTTAAATGAACATTGATATCTGTTGTAATAAAATTATTAATCACTTCCTGATCCAATCCATCCGCTTTGAGCAAAGCAGCTTTGTCACCAATAATTTCATATAAATTATAAGGAAGCTCATAAGAATCTGACTGAACAGTAACTAATGATTCGTTAGGTAAAACAATCATCTGGGGTTCTAAGCATTGAGACAACTCTGCTAAAACAGCACGATTATTTGCAAGCTGCATCAAGCCGTCTTTAATACTGTCGGTCAGCTCATCCATTGTAATAATCAGTTCCGGCTTATCCATGTGACTGAGGAATCCTCTGGCCGCTACCAGTTGAACATTCGACTTTAATTGTCCAACATTCCCATAAGTTACGCTTCCTATCAGCGCTTTAACTACATCTTCCGAAAGGGAAATTTTTCGTTGAATTCGATTGGCTTCAATTGCAACCATGATTTTGACTAAATCCACTTTTTCCTTCGCCGGACGGTCATTAAAATTAGGCAGTTGAATGATAATCGGTATTCTCCGCACAAAGGTATTTAATAGAGAGGATGCCGGATTCTCTGTCGTTGCACAAATAATACGTACATCTGCCTGATTATTTTTTGTTGTTTCGCCTAATCGAGAATATGTGCCATGATCCATGAAATAAAAAATCATTTCCTGACCTTCCGGAGGCAGCCGATGTACCTCATCAAGAAACAGAATTCCTCCATCGGCTTCATGGATGATCCCTTCCTTGGTATTCTTCGCACCAGTAAATGCTCCTTCAACATATCCAAACAGATGAGACATCAACAATTCCGGATTATGAGCATAATCCGCACAATTGAAAACAATCAGCTCTTTTTTCCCATCTACAACATCATTTCCCTTAGCAAACTGAAACATGGTATGGGCAAAATGGGTCTTCCCCGATCCTGTAGGTCCGATAATCAGGCAGTTCAACCCTTTAGGAGGATATAAAATAGCTGCTTTCGCCTGTTCTACAGGTGTTTTCATACTACCGGCAACACCAATCATCTGCTGAAAAATATTGTCCATCGCAAAAGTGGACTGCTCTGAATGTTCCTCCGACCAAACGGTATTATTCGACACGTTCTCTTCCCGATAGCTTTTCACATGTTTTCTTAGCGGCTGATAAACAGCACTCTTGTCAACATATTTTACGGGACGCCCATCAAGCTTTTCCAGCAAGCCTTTTCGTACAAGCTGATTCAGATCTTTACTGGCATTCGTCCGCTGAATAGCCAATGCCTCAGAGATTTCCGATGTCGTAACTCCCAACTCCATCGGCAAATCTGAAGAAGCACTTTCAGCAGATTTCTCTTTCACATAAAGATAGATCTTTTCAATCCTTTTCATAGGTCTTCTCCTCAAATAGATACACTGCATTTTAAATGTATCATACAGTGTATTCCTCAAAAAGTACACAAAAACCTTTATATACTGCACCATTATCAGAAATTTGAAAGAAGATTATTAAGATACACTGCACATTAAATAAAACGGATAAATGAATCTCTTTAATACAGGCTTTCCATTAAATTCCGAACATTTTTCAATTTTCAATTGTTTATCCATTCGTTTGCTTGAAACTGCTTGAAAATTAAAGGGTTCCCCGCTATAATTCAGAGAGGTTCAAGTAATAATAGAAAAGTGAGGAAAAAGATTGATTACTGTAAATGACGTAAGTTTGGTATTTCCCGACCGTAAACTTTTTGATGATGTAAATATTAAATTCACACCCGGAAACTGTTATGGACTGATTGGAGCCAATGGTGCGGGAAAATCAACATTTTTAAAAATTTTATCCGGAGATATTCAGCCAACAACAGGAACTATTTCATTAGGACCTGATGAGCGTTTGGCCACATTGAAGCAGAACCATTTTGATTATGAAGAATACACTGTTTTAGAAACAGTTATTATGGGACACAAAAGATTGTATGAAGTAATGAAGGAAAAAGATGCTATTTATATGAAAGAAGATTTTTCAGATGAAGACGGCATTCGGGC
This sequence comes from Enterococcus sp. BWT-B8, assembly GCF_020567625.1. Taxonomy (NCBI): domain Bacteria; kingdom Bacillati; phylum Bacillota; class Bacilli; order Lactobacillales; family Enterococcaceae; genus Enterococcus; species Enterococcus sp. BWT-B8. The sequence goes on from NZ_JAJDJV010000002.1 coordinate 140,939, forward strand.
TGCTGAGCTGGAAGGGGAGTTTGCTGAACTGGATGGTTGGGAAGCTGAACCTGAAGCTGCTGTGCTTCTGCAGGGACTGAATATTCCGGAAACTCTCCATAATCAAAAGATGAGCGAGCTGACAGCCGGACAAAAAATTAAAGTGTTGCTTGCCCAATCTCTATTCGGCAAACCGGATGTTTTGCTTCTGGACGAGCCTACTAATGGACTGGATACCCGTTCCATTAACTGGTTGGAAGAATTCCTGATTAATTTTGAAAATACCGTAATTGTTGTTTCCCATGACCGTCACTTTTTAAATAAAGTGTGTACACACATGGCTGATCTGGATTTTGGAAAGATCAAATTATATGTAGGAAACTATGATTTTTGGTTGGAATCCAGTCAGCTGGCTGCGAAACTTCAATCAGATTCAAATGCAAAAAAAGAGGAGCAAATTAAAGAACTTCAAGACTTTATCGCTCGATTCAGTGCGAATGCTTCCAAATCAAAACAGGCAACTTCCCGGAAAAAAATGCTGGATAAAATCACATTGGATGACATTCGGCCATCTTCCCGCCGTTATCCTTTCGTTGGCTTCAAGCCTGAAAGAGAGATCGGAAATGATTTGCTGCAACTGGACAATGTCTCGGTAACCATTGATGGGAAAAAGATACTTGACAAGATTTCCTTTACCTTAAACAAAGACGATAAAGTTGCTTTTATTGCTGACAATGATATTGTTACGACCACCTTGTTCAAAGTGATTATGGGTGAAATCACTCCAGATTCCGGAACCGTTCGCTGGGGAGTAACAACGTCTCAGGCATATCTGCCAAAAGACAACAGTAAAGATTTTGATACTGATATCACAATTCTGGACTGGCTTCGCCAGTTTGCAAATAAAGAAGAAGATGATAATACATTTTTACGCAGCTTCTTGGGAAGAATGCTGTTTTCCGGTGAAGAAGTACTGAAACCTGTAAACGTTCTTTCCGGAGGCGAAAAAGTCCGTGTTATGCTTTCAAAACTAATGCTTTCAAAATCAAATGTGCTGGTTTTAGATGATCCGACAAACCACCTGGACTTGGAATCTATTACTGCATTGAATGATGGATTGATTGCTTTTATGGGTGCCATCCTGTTCGCTTCACATGACCATCAATTTATTCAAACATTGGCAAATCGAATTATCGCAGTCTCTGATAAAGGGGTTGTTGATCGCGCAGATACTACCTATGATGAATTTCTGGAAAATAAAGATGTCCAGAAACAGTTGGATGAATTATTCACCGGCATCTATTAAAAAAATGAATAAGTTACTAATTTTCAAGAGAGTGGGATACACTCATGAGGGTTATCGCCCTCACCAAACAGAATGCAAATAAAAAACGATCGACCTGCACGCTATTTCCTGTCATACTAAAGAGGACAGAAAAGCGTGCAGGTCGATCGCTTATTGAGGTTCTTTTCCAAGTTGACCTTGAGGGACAAACTAGATCGTTCTACTTATTTTGTACCAATCATCAGGTCACAGAACCTGCGTATAAAAATAAATTGTTTCTATAAGAAGAATAACTCCTTCTGTATATTTTTTCAAGGGAAAACTAATCGAATACAGGCATTTTTATTTCGGATAAGAAGGAATACTGGACACAAAAAGGCGGTTATTGCGACCGTTCATTTATTACTCCGAATAATCTATCGGATGTTTTCTAATCAGTCCCGTTACCAAGAACTTGGAGGAAGTTATTTACAAAATAGAAAGAACACCTTAACAAACAACTGCTAAAGTGTTCTAGATCAAATTTGACTAACCACACATTAAGCAGCAGGTAGTCTTTTTTTTGCATTTTTTGAGTTTTAGTTTTCGTATAAAATAGTCAAAAAAAACTGATTGTTGTCCTATTTTTTTGATTTAAGGGTACATAAAAAGCACACCGCCTTGTAAGATTAAAGTGACGAAACTCAACTCAAAAGGAGTGTGCCTTATGTTTAAAAATTATACTACCAATCAAACCACTTTACCATTAGATGTAGAACAATATATTCCAGAAACAGATGTTACTTTTGCGGTGAATACTTTAGTTAAAGCTATTCCTCAAGCACTCTTCAATCAACTGGAGCAACCGCTTGGTCGTCCTGCCTATCATCCTAAAATAATGTTGAAAGTTATTCTTTATGCCTATACTCAACGTGTTTTTTCTGGTAAAAAAAATAGAGATGATTTATTTTCTTTCTGCTCCTAGAGAGAACATTGCAATACAGCCATAACCTGTATGACTGGCAATGGTTGGTCCCAACGGATAAAGCAGAATCTCCTTTGTCTGAATTTCATCATTCAAAAGTTCTTTGGCTTTTTCTGCGCTCTCTTTATCTCCAGCATAAGCAATAAACAGCGTTTGATCAACAGGATTTTTAATCTGCTGAACTGTTTCTTCGACAATTTTTTTGATGGACTTGCTGCGGCCGCGAACCTTCCCAACATTTTGAAGCTTTCCATCTGCATCGACAGTAATAATTGGCTTGATGTTCATTAAGCCTCCGATAGCTGCTGTTGTTTTGGAAATTCGTCCGCCTCGTTCAAGATGCTTCAAGTCATCAACTGTGACCCAAGACTGGACATTCATTTTATTGTCTTCCAGCCAAAGCAAAACTTCTTCCAATGAATGCCCGGCTTTTTTCAATTCAATTGCTTTATAAACCAACAAACCTTGACCCAAGCTGGCTGCTTTTGTATCTACAATATAGATATCAACCTCGTTATACTCTTCCTTCAGCATTTCCACCGCTTGAACTGCACTTTGATAAGATCCGCTTAAACCGGACGAGAAAGCCAAATAGAGGACTGGTTCTTTTTTTTCTACAAAAGTTCTAAAAAATTCTAAATATCTTCCGGAATTTACCTGAGATGTCGTAGGCAGAGCCCCTTCTCTGACACTTTGTAAAAAGACATCATAATCAAACGTTTCTCCAAGATCATCTATTAATTCATTGTCATTAATGGTTATCGTCATACTGATAAAATCAACATTGTTTTCTTCCAATAATTTATAAGGTAAATCACAACATGAATCTGTTACTATTTTAAACGTCATTTTACTTTCCCTCCCAACTCATTACATTCTATCATAAAAATACTTTTCAGCCCTCTTTATTAGTATATTGTAAGAAATAAAAAGAAAGCTGATAGTCTTCATCTGTTATTCGTGTCACTATTAAAATTCATTATGAGGTTGTGCCAAAGCTTCTCCATGCAACAAGTAAGTTCTAAACTGTGACGAGTGCTTGCACGAGAAAACAAGACATTACGCAGTATCCGTTTTTCTGTGTCTACGATTCTACTACACTACACTTTATTTCGATCTCATCAATTTCTAAACGGCAGAGCCGCTAAGAATTGAAGGACTTCGTTTCGATCCTCGAAGCAGGGAGGTGCTTTGTTCCTACGCTTCTACGAATGCTCGTCACATGTCTGAAGGGCAAGTAAGAATGTGCTCCTACACTTCTTACAAATGCTCAGATCATACAAAGACTGGAACACCGTTTATTCGGCTTTAGGGGTATCGGACATACTTATGTCACAGTCCTCTTTATTTTGCCCGTTGTTAGAGTGCCAACGAAAAAGAGAACCAGAACAGGCTTACCTGTCTCAGCTCCTCTTTCCAGTTCTATTCAACTGATTATAATTTTCTCATATTTTTAAATCTGTGCCCAGACACTTTCCAGCACATTAGTTTGATTGCGATCCGGTCCCACTGAAAAAGTAGAGATACGCACACCGACAAGCTCAGATATACGATGTACATAGTTGCGTGCATTTACCGGCAACTCAGATAATGTTTTGCAGGCTGTGATATCTTCATCCCAACCCGGCAGTTCTTCATATACTGGCTTACAGCGACTTAGCTCTTTCAAGCTTGCAGGATAGTGATAAATTAACTTTCCATCCAGTTCATAAGCCGTACAGATCTTCACTGTTTTAAGTCCGCTCAAAACGTCAATTGAGTTCAGTGAAAGATTTGTAATACCTGAAACTCTTCTGGAATGTCTCATTACAACGGTATCAAACCAGCCCACACGTCTTGGTCTGCCAGTTGTCGTTCCATACTCTTTACCAACTTCCCTGATTCTGTCGCCTGTTTCATCGAATAATTCAGTTGGAAATGGTCCATCACCTACACGGGAAGTATACGCTTTACAGACGCCTACAACTTTATTAATTTTTGAAGGTCCTACACCGCTTCCGATTGTTACACCACCGGCAACTGGATTTGAAGAAGTAACAAAAGGATACGTTCCCTGATCAATATCCAGCATAACCCCTTGGGCTCCTTCAAACAGGACACGTCTTCCTTCATCCAGTGCATCATTTAGAATAACTGATGTATCCGTCACGTATTTTTTAATTTCCTGTCCATACGCATAGTATTCTTCAAAAATATCTTCAAATGCAATTGGTTCACTGTCAAACATTTTTACAAATGAACGATTTTTTTCTTCCAGATTAACTTTCAAGCGTTCTTCGAAAATTTCTCTATCCAACAAATCCGCAATACGAATTCCTACACGTGCTGCCTTGTCCATATAAGCAGGACCAATCCCTTTAATTGTCGTACCGATTTTATTTTCGCCTTTTGCATCCTCCTGAAGCTGATCCAATTTAATATGATACGGCAATATCACGTGTGCCCGATCAGAAATTCTCAGGTTATCTGTTACAACATTATTTTCTTTTAAATAGTTCAATTCTTTTACAAGTGATTTTGGATTGACCACAACGCCGTTTCCAATCACACTGATCTTATCTTTATAGAAAATGCCTGATGGGATAAGGTGCAGCTTATACGTTGTTCCATCAAATTTAATGGTATGACCAGCATTGTCTCCGCCTTGATAACGTGCAATTACTTCTGCATTCTCACTTAAAAAGTCAGTAATTTTTCCTTTTCCTTCGTCGCCCCATTGTGTTCCAACAACTACTACAGATGACATTAAAGCACCTCATTCTATATTATTTAGTCCGTGTCCATTGTATCAACAATAGCCAAGCATTTCAACGAAAAATCGAATGTTATTAATTAAAAAAAAGATTTTATAGTTAAAACACGAACATTATTTTTTATGCTGATACGAATCTATGAAGAATACGAAATTTCCTATTCACCTATCCATTCATTAAATCCTACAGTTTTATTAAGTGTAACGACTGATAAAATTTTTTAAAAAGACTGCTGGCTCTATTCCCAAGAGAGTGTCTATACTCTAATTACAGTTAGTGAAGAAATCATTTTTAAATGAGAAAAAAAGTATTAGGCAGAGCTGTATAATGAGCTGCAAAAACAACAGATTAAAATGTGTACTCCTCCATTAGACATTTCGATCTATCATGACCCAGAATATAAGGAAACCAATCAGATGTTGAAATACAAAATAAAATCATCGGTGACTATCAGGATACTGAACAGATACCTTCTATGAAGCACAGGGAATACAGATTGCTTCTGCCATTTTTCAGAGCAGCTTTGAACAGACACTGCAAGTAGCAAAGGTCTTATGACAACAGATTAAAATGACCGGCTATCATGTTGCCGATTCTATGATTAATATTTCCCATGTATCACCGGTTTAAAATCCTAATCCGGAAAATTAAATAACAAAAGATTCCTTCATTGCAGCCAAATGAAAAGATGAGTGTTTGTCCCGATCTCATTTTCTATTTTTATAATTATGATAAGGAATTAAAACTCTTCTCGTGGCGATAATGAAGAGAATTTATTGTATTCCTTAATAAACAGCAGTTCTACTGTTCCTCGTGCACCACTCCGGTTTTTTTCTATAATGACTTCAATCACATTATCTACTTCCGGTGCTTCCCGATCATCATCTTCTTCTCCGCCCCGTTCATAATAATCGTCACGATAAAGAAATGCCACAATATCCGCATCCTGCTCAATCGAACCAGATTCACGAATATCACTCAAAACAGGTCGTTTATCCTGCCTTTGTTCCACTCCACGCGACAGCTGGGATAATGCGATAACCGGTACTTTCAATTCTTTCGCCAGCTTTTTCAGCTGACGGGAAATATCGGATACTTCCTGCTGACGGTTCTCTTTTCCTGAACCTTCAATCAACTGAAGATAGTCAATCAGTATAAGTCCCAGATTTCCTTTTTCCTGAGCCAGCTTCCGGCATTTAGCTCGAATTTCCGATATCTTAATCCCAGGAGTATCATCAACGTATATATTTGCCCTTGAGAGGCTTCCCATGGCAATAATCAGGTTCTGCCACTCTTCTTCCGATAATTGTCCTGTACGCAAGTGACCAGCCTCTATGGAGCCCTCAGCACACAGCATTCTGTTTACTAAAGATTCGGCACCCATTTCCAGACTAAAAATCGCTACAGCCTTATCTGTTTTTGTTCCGACATTCTGAGCGATATTCAAAGCAAAAGCTGTTTTACCAACCGCAGGACGAGCAGCTAAAATAATCAGCTCTTCCGGTTGCAGCCCCGCTGTCATTTTATCCAGTGCCTGATAGCCTGTGGGCAAGCCTGTAATATCTTCATTCTGCTGGTAAAGCTGATCGATGTTGGCAATCGTTGAATTTAAGATATCTGAAATGGACAGAAAGCCGCTTCGATTTCTTTTTTCTGATACTTCCAGAATACTTCGTTCCGCATCATCTAAAATGGTTTCAACATCTTCTCCCTGCTCAAACCCTTTGGTAACAATTTCTGTTGCTGTATGAATTAGATTTCTCAATAAGGACTTCTGCTCAACTATTTTGGCATAATGAGCAATATTTGCTGCTGTCGGTACTGACAACGCAAGCTCTGATAGATAACTCAGCCCACCAACATCTTCAAGAACATTGTCTTCTTCAAGCTTATTCTTAACTGTGACAACATCGACTGCTTCATTTCGTTCATTCAGCGTAATCATTGCCTGAAAGATCAACTGATGATTACGGCGATAAAAGTCTTTTGGTTCTATGTATTCCATTGCATCAATAACTACCTCAGCATCTAAAAAGACAGAGCCTAAAACTGCTTGTTCTGCTTCTATATTTTGAGGAGGTACTCGATCCTGCCATGCTTCGTTCATCTATTTCTCTCTCCTACAGCTTAATTTGTCTAAGTCTTTCTATTTTAACAAGAAACGGGGGAAATGTATATGTTAACCTCCTTTACTGTCGGGATGAGCCTATGAAAAAATATGGATTTTTAAAAGAGCAGCAGCTTGTGACAACCCATTTTTCCTTTATACTGTTTCGCTGTATAAATAGAACTTCTGCATGTTCCCTGAAACTCCCCTCTTGCTATAAAAGCTATCTATTTTTTTCCATTAAATAAAAAACGCTTTCTTCATTTGTTGTAATCAAAAAAATAAGCCCGGAATGATCCTGGCTCATTTCTTTTTTCTGATTTACATTAAAAAACCTATTTTTCATCCACTACATGAACCTTTAAGACTGCGGTTACCTCATGATGAAGCTTTACCGGAACCTTTGTATATCCCAGTGAACGAATCGGCTGTGCCAATTCCAGTTTTCTTTTATCCAACTTCACCTTATACTGCTTGTTTAAGGCTTCCGTAATTTGCTTGGAAGGAATTGAACCAAATAGTCGGTTGTCCTCTCCCGCTTTTGCCTTGATTTCAATCACTGTTTCTTCTTTTTCCAAAAATCCTTTCATCTTTTCAGCTTCCGCCAAGACTTCTGCATCATGCTTCTGCTGCGCCTTCTTCTGACCAGCCAATGCACTGATACTGCTTTTATTTGCTTCCTGCGCCAAACCATTCTTAATCAAAAAGTTTTGTGCATAACCTGTAGGGACTTCCTTAACATCCCCTTTTTTTCCTTTACCTTTTACATCTTGTAAAAAGATTACTTTCATTTACATTCACTCCTTATCATACATTTCTTTTGTATTCTTATTAATTACTTCCAGCAGTTTTTCCTTCGCTTCAGTGATGGTCCTGTCAGACAACTGAGTTGCAGCATTGGTAAAATGACCGCCACCACCCATACTTTCCATGATCAACTGTACATTGATTGAGCCATTACTTCTGGCACTGATTCCAATCTTTTTATCCATTCGCCTTGTAATGACAAATGCTGCATTGATTCCTGCCATAGACAACAATGTATCTGCAGTTTTAGCTGCTATAACACTGTCATATTCTTTATCTTCTTCTCCTACAGCAATAACAGTATCTTCAGTAATATATTCATTCTTGGCAATCAGCTGACTCATTTCCAGATAACTGGTCAAATCAGAACTTAATAAATATTGTACTAGAGATGAATCTGCTCCACAAGTTCTTAAATAACTGGCCACATCAAAAGTCCTGGCAGTTGTTCGAACACTAAAACTTTTTGTATCTACAACAATCCCTGCAAGCAGCAACGTTGCATCAAATTTATCCAGCCTCTTATTAAACGTATTGCTTTGATATTCCAACAGCTCTGTAACCAATTCAGAAGCAGAGGATGCTGATGATTCAATGTAGGACAGTAACGTTTTATCTGGAAATTCATCCCCTCTTCTGTGGTGATCGATAATAACAACCTTGCTGAACTGATCATAAAGTTCCTTGGAAATTGACATAGACGGTTTATGATAATCAACCATAATCAGAAGACTATTATTTTGCATTTTTTTCATTGCCTCTGCCGGAGATAATATTTGATTGTATAGCTCTGAATCCTTTTTTAGTTCTTCCATTACCCGATAGACATCAGGGATATTTTCATCGGTATTTAAAATGACCCATGCGTCTTTTTCATAAATTTTAGCCAGTCTGGCAACACCAAAAGCAGATCCTATTGCATCCATATCCGGTAATCGATGACCCATAATATAAATATCCGAAGATTCTTTCATCAACCCTTGTATAGCGGTACTCATTGCCCTTGATCGAACGCGCGTTCTTTTTGCAACTGAAGCTGATTTCCCACCGAAGAAGATGGGTTTGCTATTCCCATTGGCTTCTTTTACAACTACCTGGTCTCCTCCTCTTACCAGAGCCATATCTAAATTCGTCTGGGCGACCGTTCCTGTCTCATTTAAACTGGTCCCGCCATAGGCAATCCCCATACTTAGTGTAATTGCAATATCTCTTTCATCTGTCCCTTTTCTGACATTATCCAAGATTTGAAATTTGCTGTCCATCATCTTTTCAATTACGTCCAGTTGACCTACAAAGACATATCTTTCTGCATTTAACTGTTTATAGAAAACTTTATATTCTTCCAACCAATCTGAAATCATTGTTGTCAAAAAACTATTTAGATAAGAAATCTGCTTAACATCCATATTGTCTGTCACATCGTCATAGTTATCAATCGATACAATGCCTATAGCCGTTTGCATTGCTTTCTTTTCCTGATACAAAGTATTTTCCTGTGTAATATTCTCAAAAGTAATCGTCTTTTGCTCAATATTAATTTTAAAACGAAATACTTCATCTTCCACTACAAATATATCTTTCCCTTTTTCGAATAAAGAAATGTAACTTAATACATCTTCTGAGGTAAGTAATAGCCTTTTCTGCTCATTCGAATAAAAAACTTCTTCTGCGTATGGATTTAACCAGATTGGCTGTTTCGTTTTTTCATCATATGTAATGATCCCCACAGGCACTTCATTAATAGCAAAGTCTATTGAATCTTCAGCCTTAATTGTTGCTTCTCTAATTTTCTCAATATTTGACAGTTCCAAGCGTTTAATCAATTTCAACATTCTATTGATTAAGTACAGATTTATTACTGCTAAAATAGAAGTGATAATGACTTTATTTGATATAAAGTAGACAGCTCCCATTTCAAATACAAAGAGAAATACAAAGAATAAAAAGACTTTTTTTAGCCTCATCTGTTTCATTTCATTATTAGCCCCCCTATGAACAAAAAGCTTGCGGCACATATATTATTTTATCATACCTGTGAAAATTCAGCGAATACCACCAAAACTTTCAAAATGTTTCACGTGAAACATTCTGAAATCCAAAATTATCTTCAACTTAATTTTAAATTTCATCGGATTAAAGTTTAGAACCAACAGAAAGTATCTATCTATCTCTAACTAATTCCATTTCACTTAATAATAACACTGCTCCTTCTGAAGATATAGAATCAATAATTCTAAATAAATATTCTCTGAAAGAAACAACTTTCAACTATTTTAATTAAGTTAAACTTTAGAGTGATAATGGAAGGTAGTTCCCATGCAGTTATGCACGGGTAATTAGCATATCTAACATTCTATTTTTTAGTAATCATCTAAGAGGTAAGACCAAGAAGTTAACATGGCCTCTCCCATTCTTTTCCCTATTAATGCTTACTTTTATCTATTTCAAATTAGTCAAAACTTATTCATAAGATACAAACCCTGCCTGCAGTTCATATTTTATATGACAGCAGTCACAGTATAGGAAATCTGCAGATTACCTGATTTATAAAAATAGAATTAGACAATAAAACATATTTCAAGTGAATCTAGTGTATTGACTGAATTATAACTTATATTAGAAGATCGTCTATAAATGATGTTCAATGATAGAAAATTTTCAACTCATATGCTTCAATGACAAGAACAATCAGCTTCAAAAACAGCTGAAATGAAATATACATTCCATAACTTGAGTATCTATTAATTTATATCAGCGTATGTCTAATGTATTTTTCATAACTTACTCCTGTGAATACTCGGCGCCTGTCTGTCCAGTGATCTCATATGTAATACTACTATAGGCTCCATATTTCTTAGATTAAAGCTATGGATAATTTTTAATATTATCAACCTATTAAAAAAGTAGTCCCTATATCAACTCTACTCTATTGCTGTTAAATAAGAGAAAGCTTTTCTATCAAGAAATGATAGAAGTTATATTTGAGTTAGTGAACAACAAAGCGATCAGACAAGACGGTCAAGAATTTTTATTGTGTCAAAGCCAACTCGGGAATCAGCAGCTGGTTTACAAAGATAGTTACGGTTGATTTGACTCGATTCAGCAATAGAATTGGGCAGCCGCTTCTCACTGACAAATCGCTTGCGACCCCATTTACTTCCTGAATAGACTTGCCCATGATATGACGATTCTTGTGGCTGCATTTTATGGAAGAATAATCTCCATATATAAGCTGCCCTTATTTATGATGATACTTATTAATATCAGCTCTATTTACACAATCTATTCTATATATTCAATTTCTCCTATAACCCAAAAATATTCAGATTTAAAGAGAGTAGTCACAATCTTCCATATATCATTAAAAGATGTTGAATATTTTATTTTAAAATTTTAAGAAGCATTCTTAAGCTATTTTATCTATGTGTAGATATATCCTAATAAAAAACAAAAAAATGACCGAAAACAGAAGATATTTCACTTCATTTCCAGTCATTTTAATAGTTACGTTATATTTTATTGCTCTTCGCTTACGAATGGAAGTAATCCCATAATACGAGCGCGTTTGATAGCAATTGTTAATTTACGTTGATTTTTAGCACCAGTACCTGTCACACGACGTGGCAAGATTTTTCCGCGTTCAGAAATGAATTTTTTAAGTAATTCAACATCTTTATAGTCAATGTGTTCAATATGGTTTGCTGCAAAATAATCTACTTTACGACGTTTACGTCCGCCTCTTCTTTGTTGTGCCATTCTTTTTCCCTCCCTATCAAAAATTGTTAGAATGGTAAATCATCATCTGAAATGTCAATAGTTGAACCAGAACCACTAAACGGATCTGAGTCTCTATTAAAATCAGGCATACCACTACTATTATCGTTGCTAGACTGAGATGGTTGATTAAAGTTGCTTTGGCCTCCGAAATTACTGTTCTGTGATTGAGTGGGTTGATTAAATCCTCCCCCTGAATTATAAGAAGAACTATCCTGAGTTTGTCTTTGTTCAGAAGTTGAACGAGATTCCAATAATTGAAAATTCTCACACACAACTTCAGTCACATATACTCTTTGACCTTGCTGATTGTCATAAGATCTTGTTTGAATACGACCTGTAACACCTAACAAAGTGCCTTTACGAGCATAGTTTGCTAAAGTTTCAGCTGGTTTACGCCAAATCACACAATTTATGAAGTCTGCTTCACGATTTCCACTCGCATTCGTAAAATTACGATTGACAGCCAGTGTAAAACTAGCCACTGCAGAACCACTTGAAGTATATCGTAAATCGGGATCTTTGGTAAGTCTTCCAACTAATACAACATTGTTAATCATCTTGACATCTCCTTTCGTCCATTAAATGTTTCACGTGAAACATTCTTAAGCTTCTTCTTTGATGATCATGTGACGGATAATCCCATCATTGATCTTAGCAAGACGATCAAATTCATTGATTGCGCCTGCATCTGATGGAGAAGATACTTTAACGATATGGTAGATGCCTTCTAGGAATCCATCCATTTCATATGCTAAGCGGCGTTTTTCCCAATCTTTTGATTCGATAACTTCTGCTCCGTTATCTTTCAAAATTGTGTCGAAACGTTCTACTAAAGCAGTTTTTGCTTCTTCATCAATGTTCGGACGAATAATGTACATGATTTCATAATTCGTAACTTGACTCATTGATTTTCACCTCCCTGTGGACTTTAGGCTCTTAGTTTGCTAAGAGCAAGGAGAGCTGCCTAAAAAATTAGACTACTCACAATTTTCCATTATACATGGAAACCCTTATAAAATCAAGTATTAGCTTAGGATTTTCAATGTTTCTTCTGGAGCAATTCTGTACTGGACTATCTGATTTTCAGAGCTGAAATCATACAGTCATTTCTAAAAATTTTCTCCTTTGAATTTAATTCCCTCAATATATTTACTTCTATCATCCTCTATCTTCTTCCAGATAAAAAAGAAAAAGGGCTGTGACATAAATATGTCACAGTCCCCCCTAAAGCCGAATAAACAGTGTTCCAATCTTTGTATGATTCGAGCATTCGTAAAAAGCGTAGGAGTAAAAGTCCCTCTCTCTTATTGTCATAAATCACTACGATTGACTTGTCAGAGTAGATGATGCGTCATATACCTACTTGGTTCTTGAGGAGGAACACCTCTGCTCCTGCGATTACTCGTCGCATGAAGTACTTTGCTCCTGCGATTACTCATCGCATAGAGAAGCTTTGGCACAACCTCTATTTCTTTATAGTTTCAACTTATTCTTCTGTTTGGTTTTCAGCATTTTCAGTTACTTCAGTTTCAACTATTTCTACTTCTGCTTCTGTATCTACTGTTTCAGGTTCGGGTTCAATGACTGCCATCGTCACTACCTTTGCTTCATCTTCCATTCTCATCAGTCGAACACCTAATGTTGCTCTCCCTGTTTGAGAAACAGTTGAAACATTAAATCGAATAATGACCCCTTTATCAGTAATCAGCAGAATATCTTCTTCACCGGTTACAGTTGTTAAACCAGCCAAAGGACCATTTTTTGGAGTAATATTCGCTGTTTTTATTCCTTTACCGCCTCGTCCTTTGACAGGATACTCAGAAGCTTTTGTTCGCTTGCCATAACCCTGTTCTGTGATAACAAGGACTTCATCATCTTCTCCCAAAACAGCTGAGCCGACAACATAATCTTCCTCTCTCAATCGAATACCACGAACACCAGAAGCACTTCGACCCATATCACGAACCGTCGTTTCATTAAACGTAACAGAATACCCATTATGAGTACCAATAATCATATTTTGCTTGCCGTCAGTCAGAGAAACATTTACCAGTTCATCCTCTTCTTTCAAACCAATGGCAATCAAACCATTACTTCTAATATTTGAGAAAGCAGTAACACTGGTTCTCTTCACTGTTCCCTTTCGGGTTGTAAAGAACAGGTAATGACCCTCTTCTGCCTGTCCTGTAACTGAAATAATTGCCTGTATATTTTCACTTGAATCAATCCCAAGCAGATTGATGACTGGGATTCCCTTAGCCGTTCTTCCATATTCAGGAATTTCATAGCCTTTTGCACGATATACTTTTCCTGTATTGGTAAATATCAGCAATGTATCATGTGTTGAACAGGAAACTAATGTTTTCACGAAATCATCATCATGAACCCCCATTCCCTGAACACCTCGACCGCCTCGACGCTGCGCACGAAACTCACTGTTTGCCACACGCTTGATATAGCCGTTATTTGTCAATGTAATTACAATTTCTTCCTCTTCGATTAAATCTTCATCTTCAAGACTCAATACTTCTCCGACCAAAAGCTCAGTTCGGCGGTTATCACTAAATTTATCACAGAGCTCATTCAGCTCTTCCTTGATAATAGTATCAATTCTTTCAGGTTTAGATAAAATATCTGTTAAATCAGCAATTAATTTCAACAATTCCTGGTATTCATTCTCAATCTTTTCACGTTCCAAACCAGTCAGTTTACGAAGTCGCATGTCAAGAATTGCCTGAGCCTGACGATCAGAAAATTCAAAGCGTCCAATCAACGCTGTTTTTGCTTCATCATCTGAACTGGACCCGCGAATAATGGAGATAATTTCATCAATGTGGTCCAAAGCAATACGCAGACCTTCCAAAATGTGTGCGCGTGCTTCTGCTTTGCTCTTTTCAAATTCTGTCCGGCGACGAATAACTTCCTGTTGATGCTCTATATAATTTTCAAGAATTCGTTTGAGGCTGAGAATCTTGGGAACGCCTTTTTCAATTGCCAGCATATTAAAGCCAAATGAACTTTGCAAGGCTGTCATCTTATATAAGTTGTTTAATACAACAGATGCACTAACATCCCGGCGTATATCAATAACAATACGCATTCCTTCACGAGAAGATTCATCACGCAAATCTGTAATTCCCTCAATACGTTTATCTCTGTGAAGTTCAGAAATACGCTCAATCAAACGTGCTTTGTTAACCATATAAGGCAGCTCGGTTACCAGAATACGTTCTTTTCCGTTCGGCATATCAACCAATTCAACCCTTGCCCGAACAGTAATTGACCCTTTCCCAGTTTCATAAGCCCGACGAATACCTGATTTCCCCATTACCAGTCCGCCGGTAGGAAAGTCCGGTCCGGGAAGTACTTCCATTAATTCATTAGTGGTCACCTCAGGGTTTTCCATCAGTAAGTCAATAGCTGAAACAACTTCTCTTAAATTATGCGGTGGAATATTCGTTGCCATCCCAACTGCGATACCAGTTGTTCCGTTTACTAGCAAGTTAGGAAAGCGTGCCGGCAAAACATCCGGTTCCTGCTCTGAATCATCGTAGTTTCCATGATAGTTAACAGTATTTTTGTTGATGTCACGCAGCATTTCCAAAGCCAGTTTACTCATTCTTGCTTCGGTATAACGCATTGCCGCTGCCCCATCTCCATCGACAGAACCAAAGTTTCCATGACCGTCAACAAGCATATAACGATAACTGAAAGGCTGTGCCATACGGACCATTGATTCATAAATCGCACTATCTCCATGGGGGTGATACTTACCCATAACATCTCCGACAATACGTGCGGATTTCTTATGCGGCTTATCCGGTGTGACCCCTAACTCATTCATTCCGTATAAAATACGGCGGTGCACAGGTTTCAATCCATCCCGTACATCAGGTAATGCCCGAGCAACAATAACACTCATCGCATAGTCAATGAAGGATTCTTTCATTTCACTGGCCAGATTGACGTCGTGAATATTTTCTTTCAACTCTTCATCCATGAAATTTTCTCCTTACTTTTATTATGTTCCCTCTCTCTTTATTTAGTGAATAATTAAAAATGAATATTTATTCATTTAGATATCGAGATTTTTTACATAATGTGCGTTTTCTTCTATGAATGCTCTTCTAGGTTCTACTTTATCCCCCATCAGCATTTCGAAAATTTGGTCTGCTTCGATTGCATCATCCACACTTACCCGGGCCATTAAACGGTTTTCCGGATCCATTGTTGTTTCCCACAGCTGATGATCATCCATCTCGCCCAACCCTTTGTAACGCTGCACTGTTGGTTTTGGAGAAGCAGGCAACGAAGCAATCACATTTGCCAGCTCTTCCTCTGCATGTTTGCCAGGCTGAACATACGTAATTTTCTTCCCTTGTTTTACTCCATATAAAGGTGGTTGTGCGATATAAACATATCCTGCTTCAACAACCGGACGCATAAAGCGATAGAACAATGTAAGAAGCAATGTTCGAATGTGCGCTCCATCAACATCGGCATCAGTCATGATAACCAGTTTATGATAACGTGCTTTTCCTACATCAAAATCCTCTCCAAAACCAGTACCCATTGCAGTAAATAATGAACGGATTTCTTCATTGGCCAAAATTTTATCCATACTGGCTTTTTCAACATTCAGAATCTTTCCTCGAATTGGCAAAATAGCCTGAAACTCACGGCTTCGTCCCTGTTTCGCTGAACCGCCGGCAGAGTCTCCTTCGACAATGAACAATTCGCATTTTTTAGGATCCTTACTGGAACAGTCCGCCAATTTTCCAGGCAGATTGCTGATTTCCAGGGCTCCTTTTCGTCGTGTTACTTCTCGGGCTCTTTTAGCTGCCAAACGTGCTCTTGATGCTAAAATTCCTTTTTCGACAATTTGTTTTCCTACTGTCGGATTTTCCATCAAAAATTTATTAAAATATTCAGAAAAAAGCCGGTCTGTAACTGTCCGAACTTCTGAATTCCCCAGCTTTGTTTTTGTCTGTCCTTCAAACTGCGGTTCCGGATGTTTAATGGAAATAACGGCTGTCAATCCTTCACGGACATCTTCTCCAGTCAGATTTTCATCATTATCCTTCATTACTTTTTGTTTACGGGCATAATCATTAATTACTCTGGTCAATGCTGTTTTAAAACCAGATTCATGAGTTCCGCCCTCATATGTGTGAATGTTATTGGCAAAACTTAGAATATTTGAGTGGTAACCGTCTGTATACTGCATAGATACTTCAACAGTAATTCCCTGTTGTTCTCCTTCAATAAAGATAGGTTCCGGGAACAGCACTTCCTTGTTGCCGTTTAAATGCTCTACGTAGCTCTTAATACCGCCTTCATAATAGTATTCCTTTAATGTTGGCTTTTCTTCTCTTTTATCCTCTATAGAAATCTTCAGACCGCGATTTAAAAAGGCAAGCTCACGAACACGAGTCGCCAGCTTATCAAAATTGAATACGACTGTTTCAGTAAATATCTCTGCATCCGGAATAAAATGGACAGTAGTACCATGGCGATCTGTCTCATCAATAACTTTAAGATCAGCGACAACTGCGCCTCGCTGAAACTCCTGGAAATAGACTTTTCCATCTTTATAGACTTTTACATCCAATGATTCCGAAAGAGCATTAACAACTGATGAACCTACACCGTGGAGTCCACCGGAAACTTTATATCCGCCGCCGCCAAACTTACCGCCGGCATGAAGAATCGTGAAAACTGTTTCCACTGCCGGACGTCCTGTCTTTTTCTGAATATCAACAGGTATCCCCCGTCCGTCATCGATAACAGTGATACTATTATCCTCTTCAATAATTACCTGGATCGTTGTGGCAAAACCAGCCAAAGCCTCATCAATAGAATTATCTACAATCTCCCATACTAAATGGTGCAGTCCTTCCGAACTGGTAGAACCAATGTACATCCCAGGACGTTTTCTTACAGCCTCAAGCCCTTCAAGCACCTGAATCTGGCTAGCATCATATTCCTTGGCACGCTCATTCATGCTTTTTTCTTCTTCAGTCATTTGATTCCCTCGCTATCTCTCCCTGTTGAACATAGAATATATCCGGCTCAACAGTAATTTTATTGGTTAAATGGTTTAAGGTTGTAGTCGTTATAAAGGTTTGAACTTTCCCCTCAATCGTTTCCAGCAAATGAAGCTGACGTTCATCATCCAGTTCACTCATTACATCATCCAGAAGCAACACTGGATATTCTCCGGTTTCCGCATACATTAAGTCAACTTCTGCCAATTTGACACTTAATGCAGTTGTCCTTTGCTGACCTTGAGAGCCGTATGTTTGAACATTCTGCTGATTGACCTTAAAGATCAGGTCATCCCTGTGAGGTCCGATAAATGCAGCTGCTTTATACAGCTCTCTTTTCCTGCCAGCCATCAGCTGCTGAAGCATCTGTTGCTGAAGTTCCCGCAATGAATGCTGACCTTCACCTAAGACAACACTCGAAGCATACTCAATTGCTAATTCTTCTCGTCCATGACTGATTCGCTGATGGAGTTTATTCGCCCATTTTTCAAGTTTCCTAATGAATTCTAAACGAGCAAATAAAACCTTTCCACCAAATTCCGCCAGCTGTTCAGTCAATATATCCAAGTAAACAGTGTCTGTCTGACTCTTTTCTGCTAGTTGCTTTAAATACTGATTCCTTTGTTTCAGCACAGACTGATACTGAACCAGATCATACAAATAAATAGGATTGACCTGGCCTAATTCCATATCAATGAACTTCCGTCTGATTTGAGGGGAACCCTTGACCAGGGAAAGATCTTCGGGTGCAAATAAAATGACATTAAGCTGTCCGATATAGGAGCTCAGACGTTTTTGCTCAATGTGATTTACTTTCGTTTTGCGACCTTTATTTGAAATGAAAATCTCAAGAGGAACTGTTCCAGTTTTTTTTTCCACTGATCCTTCGATCTTTGCAGAATTTTGACCAAATGTAATCAACTCTTTTTCATTACTGGTTCGATGACTTCGCGTCATTGCCAAAACATAAATACTTTCAAGCATATTTGTTTTGCCTTGCGCATTTTCTCCTAAAAAAATCGTCAATGGTTTAGGAAATTCCAAAGCGATATCATCATAATTTCGATAGTGCTTCAGTGTGATATTATTCAGCCTCATCAGATGTGCCTGTTTCTTTTTTTTCCATAAAAAAAGTGCCTTCATCAGGGATTTCGATCATCATACCGGGATATAATTTTCTTCCCCGGCGATTTTCCAGCTCCCCGTCTACAAAAACACTGGTTTCAGCCAGATACCATTTTGCCTGACCACCGCTGCTGATCACATTAATTTCTTTTAAAAACTGACCAAGTGTCATGTAATCAGTTTCTAAAGTGAGTGTCTTTTTCAAATTTCATCCCTCGTTTAAAATTCACTTTTACTTCTAATATTATACTCTTTTTTTAGTAATAAAACAAATTTATCCGTCTAATTTTCGCTCTAAGCAATTTTAATTAAAAATGATAGAATCTATTCTTTCAGAAAAAAATCTCTTAAAAAGCATTTTATACTGTTTTTTCAAAAAAAATAGTTTTGAACTATTTTCACAGGTTTTCAATATTATTGAAAACCTGTGTTCTGATACGCAAACTTTTGTCATTTATTTTGATGGAATGATTCATTATATTCAATTTTTTTCGAAAATGACCTATAGATTCTGAAACCAGTCAAACGCTGAAACATAATCAATAAATCTTTTGGTCTATTAGGGTGTGTCTGAAAACTCAAGCGGCGAATAGTTTGATGATTTTTATCGAATTCCTCGTCATAAATACTCGCTTATGAACCACATAAGCTGTGTTTTCTTCCTTGATTTCAACAAAAATCACTGAAAAATTCGAATCCCACTAACTTTTCAGACACGCCCTAGTTTCTTCGCCCCAGCATATCTTAATTAAAATAGTTTTTCAGTGCATTAACAGTGTCCATATAACCTATTTGACTCAGCACATCCAAAAGCTCTTGAAAGCTGTCTATTTTGCGAGAATAACTGCCTGTTCTTAATAAAAATGTGAGAGTTTTTTGGGAGAATAGTGAAAGTTTAAGTTTCTAATTTTCGCCTATACTTTTAGTATCAATTGATATATTTTAAACGGCCGTGAAATATGCGATTGAAATAAATTATAGAAAAAAGAGGTAATGAAAATGGCAGTAGAAGGAGCAGTTTTGATTGCAGGTAATCAATGGTTAAAAGGACAGGGGGTTCCGGTATATTCAAATGGAGGGAATTACGGCACATATTACCAATGTGTTGAGCTGCCTCAGCAAAGGTTATACCCAAAAATGGGCTGGCCGAGAGTGTTTGCAGCTGGAAATGGAGGCGCACAGTATATTCCAGAAGGTTCTCCAGGCCTAATTAGATATAATCCTGGGTCTAAATATGTTCCAGTACCTGGAGATTTAGTTATTGAAAATGGCACAGATTGGAACCAGTATGGACATGTGTCCGTTGTTGATTACACGGACACAGAAAAAGGCATAATCTATGCAGTTGAACAAAATGCCTCTGCAAATGGTAGAATTACGTATAGTTACAACGGCAGCAATTATGTTGGACTTTCAGCTAGTCGTTCCGTTAAATGCATTCTACATGCACCGGATAATGGCTTTAAAAATCCAACAACGGCAGTAACAGATGGGCTTAATAGTATTTCAATTAGTAAAGGAAGAATTCGTTTAGAAGGTTGGCATATTGATAGTCGGTTAAAAGCAGGTTTGAAAAGCTATGTTTTTATCATGAATGCAGACACTAAAGCTGAGATAGCTAGGTATCAGATTACTCGGACAGCAAGACCGGACGTAGGCAAATTATTCCCTAACATTCCGGAGTCAGGAAAAAGCGGGTTTGATATCACTGTTGCAATTCCAGAGGGAGCAAGAGGGAAAAGAATCTATGTCCTATCTCGATATATTACTGCGGATGATAAGACTGTAATCAGTGATAAAAACTATACAAACAATGTTGTATCAATTCCTGGTAATCAAACAGAAGGACGTAACAGTATCACAGTTAAAAATGAAAATGTTCGTTTAGAAGGTTGGCATGTAGATACAAAAGTAACGGATGGACTAAAAAGCTATATCTTTATTATGAATGCAGATACGGGGAAAGAAATCTCAAGAAACGTGATAACTCGAACGTCTCGACCCGACGTAGCGAACGTTTTCCCTGCTATTGCTTCAGCTGAAAAAAGTGGATTTGACATTACGATCCCGATCCCAGCTGGTGCTAAAGGGAAACGTATTTCTGTACTGTCTCGATATATTACTGCAGATGATAAAACAGTGATCAGTGATTTTTACTATTCAAAAAATGTGGTTGCCATTCCATAAATTGGATATAAAAAAGTAAATACAGAAAGAGTATCCAATAAAAATCTTTTTTTATTCAACTCTCTAAAAAAATAGATATTTTGTGCACACTTAAACGGTCAGTACAACAAGTAGCTAATCAAAAGAGAGTGTAAAATAAACCGGACCTGCAACAGTCTAGTTAACAGTCGGTTAGATTACTTATTTTCTTCACCTCAAATTGTCGAGGAGTCATCATAAATTTTGTATGGATTCTTTTGATTGGATAGTAGTCTTCTAAATAATCTTGGATTAACACCTTCATCTCTATTTTATTTTTATGCTTGTTGGGTTCGATTAATTCTCGTTTGATCGATGAAACGATTCGATTACTGCATTGTCAACAGGAGTCTCAGGTTGGCTCATTGAATGTGTGATGTGGTGGTCGGTCAACAGCTCTTGATAGATAAGAGACCGATATTGGCTATCTCTATCGGAATGAATTACCGTAGGCAATTCTCCATAGCAACGTGGAATACGAGTTGCCAAGTCAATGTAGGTGTACAAATAGAGGCGACCGTCATTACAAGGAATATAAGTAATATCCGTCACCCAAACAGCTTCGATTTGGCTCTGTTCAAATTGTCGATTCAATAAATTTTCTTTTACTATTTCTTTGATTGCTTTTCCTCTACCATAAGAAGAGTTGCGTCGATGAAATCCTTTTGCGCATAAGGACAGCCATAACACGTTTATTGGTTTCGATTCCTTCATCGTAAAGTTATTGAGCGATTCTTGGAGATCCGTATCGACCCTTGTGTTCGTAGAACACTCGCTTAATATTCTCTTTTAAAAAATTATGGCGGAGTTGAGTCCTACTTGGGCGCCGATTCCGCCATAAATAATATCCTTGCCTACTTACATTTAGAATCCTACACAAAGTTTGAATTGAATATTGTTGATGATGTTTGTTCACAAACGTGCCGAACTTTTTTAGAATTTCATTTTCCTGTTCAAGAATGTAGAAATCTACTTTATCAGGTAATCTTTTTCCTTGTCCAGCAAAAGCATTTTTTCCGTATCGACGGTATTCTGAAATCCATCGGGAATTTGTTGAACAAGAGATGTTGTATTCGTCAGATATTCTCTTGGTAGTTACCTTCTTCTCAAGGATATCCTGTGAAATCTTTAGTTTAAATTCACGATCATATGTTTTTCTCAATAGAGTTCATTCCTTCGACAGTTTCCTTATTTTTTACTTCAAGCAATTTGATGAGTTTAGGAAAAGATTGCTATAGTTTAATGCTCTCAGTAAATTCTCTTTTAATTCTGCTGTTTCAGTTTCCTGCTCTTTACTTTCTGAAAAAACAATCTGCCTTGAAACTTATTGCACTGAGCAATTGTCTGTTTGCGGTCAGTCCTCTATTTGTTGCTCAAAGTGCAGATTGGTTCTTCTGTAGCTTAATGGTTATAAGCTACAGTCTCGCAGAAGTCCTGCTGGGAAGTAATTTTGATTATCTGATTGATTCTTTTGCTGACGAAAAAAACAAAGGATTCTTTTTTGGCTTGTTGGAAATTGTCAAAGCAGGAACTACTATAGGGCCTGTTATAGGAGGGGTACTGATAGAAAAATTTTCAAAAAACTCCTTTTCTGCTGTTTTTTTGTTTCTCAGTATTATCACCTTAACCGAGCAGATTTTTCTATGGATTTATTCAAAAAAAGAAGCCATTCAATAATGTTTATTGAGCAGCTTCTTTCAATTATTCAAATTAATTTGTACGAACTGGTGTAATCAGCTGGATAAAATTCATATCTGCTTCTGTCGGCTCCAAAGTAAACGGACGGATTGGCGAAATGAATTTCATAGTGATTGTTGTATCACCAAAAGCTCTTAAAGCAGCCTTCATGTAGTCTGGATTGAAGGAAATTTCCAATGGATCTCCAGATACCTTCTCGTAATTTAATGATTCTTCAACTTTCCCTACTTCAGGGGAATTGCCATAAAGGAAAACAGATTCAGAGGTTATAGCCAACCGAACAATGTTGTTACGACCTTCATGTGAAAGCAGGGATGCACGTTCGATCGCTGATAAAAACTCAGGAACCTCAATCTCCACTTCTGTATTGAAACTTGTCGGAATCAGGCGGTTGGTGTCAGGATAATTTCCTTCCAGTAACCTGGAGTAGAAATACATTGTTTTAGTTTTGAAAAGGACTTGGTTTTCCATAATACTGATCTCAACCATTTCTTCTTCATTTGTGAAGGAGCGAGAAAGTTCCAGTAAACTTTTCCCGGGAATAACAATATTGAAATTTTCCGCTGTCTGTTCAATTGGAATAATCCGCTGACTCAGACGGTGTGAATCTGTTGCTACTGCTAAAAGCTTTTGATTTTCCAAGACAAAGTGAACCCCTGTTAAAATAGGACGGCTTTCATGAAGAGAAACCGCAAAGCTTGTTTCATTAATAATTTTTGTCAGCAAGTGTACTGGAAGCTTGATTTGATTTTTTGCATCGATTACCGGTAAATGAGGATAATTGTCTGCGTCTAAACCATTTACTGTAAAATCAGCTTTTCCTGAAGTTATGGCTACCTGATTATTTTCCAATACTTCCAAAGTAACTGTTTCTTCCGGGAGCTTTCTGATGATTTCACCGAAGAAACGAGCTTGTAAAACGATGCTGCCTGTTTTTTCAATCGTCATTTGTGCTTTTTCATCTTCAACACTTAAAAAGCTTTCTATAGAAATATCTGCGTTGCTCCCAGTTAAAGACAGTCCTTCATCAGTTAGAACAATTTTGACCCCTGTTAAAATTGGGATGGTTGTTTTTGACGAAATTGCTCTTTGAACAGTTTGCAGCTCCTGCAGAAAAATACTGCGCTTAATTGTTAGTTTCATCATTCGACGCTCCTTTTAGTTTTGCATGACAATTTTTTCTACAAAAGAATTATTGTCTGCTGTTTATATGGTGTTCCAGAATCATTTTCAGACTTTTGATACCGTCTATTTATTTTCTAAAATATCAAACTCTTTTTTTATCATACCATATTCATTGTAATTCTTCAGATACTTTCTGTGTTACCTGTTCTCTTTTTTCTATGTTTGAGATCGTCAGTCTTGATATTTATCTGACTCAAAAACAGATTGAAAATCTGTGGATTGCTTAGTTTTATTTATATATAAAAGAATAATAAAAGTAGTAGGTCCTGTTAATTCTGTGGAAAAGTTAAATTTTGTAAGAAAAGACTATGGTTTTGCCTGTGGATAACCTGTGGATAACTTTTGTGCTTTTTGAAAACTTATCCACAATTACGGATTCAGCAGATTTTTAATTTCACTTATTTCTTTCTGAATAATCGGATCATTTTCGATCAGCTGCTGAATTTTTTCATGTGCATGAATAACAGTAGTATGATCTTTTCCGCCAAATTCAGCCCCGATCTTTGGTAGAGAGCTGTCCGTCATTTCTCTTGAAAGATACATAGAAATTTGTCGGGGAACGACGATTGATTTTACTCGCTTTTTCCCTTTTAAATCTTTTAAATGAATATGATAGTATTTGGCTACTTCTTCCTGAATCTGCAGGATGGAAAGATCATTTCGGCTGCCAATTGATTTTAGGGATTTTAAAGCATCCGCTGCCAGACTGGTATTGATGTCTTGCCCGTTGATGGTTGCGTATGCCTGTACACGAACCAATGCTCCTTCGAGTTCCCGGATATTAGAATCAATTTGACCAGCAATGTAACTGAGTGTATCATCAGGAATTTCAAGACGTTCTGCATCGGCCTTTTTCCTTAAAATCGCAATTCTGGTTTCCAGATCAGGAGGTGTGATGTCAACAGAAAGTCCCCATGCAAAGCGAGAAACCAGTCGTTCCGGCAGCTTTGGAATATCATTTGGCGGTCGGTCACTGGTAAGAACGATCTGTTTATTTTCATTGTAAAGATCATTAAAGGTATGGAAGAATTCTTCCAGGGTTGCTTCTTTTTCTGCTAAAAACTGAATATCATCAACTAGCAGAAGATCCACATTTCGATATTCATTCCTGAATTCTTCTGACTTTTTTGTTTGAATGGAGTTAATGAATTCATTAGTGAATGTTTCACTGCTGACATATTTTACTTTAGCATTTGGTTGATTTTGCAGCATTTGATGACCAATGGCATGCATTAAATGGGTTTTTCCAAGTCCAACTCCCCCATAGAAAAATAAAGGGTTGTAGATAGAGCCGGGATCTTCTGCAACAACTAAAGCCGCAGCATGGGCCATTTGGTTTCCTTTTCCTATTACAAATGTATCGAAAGAGTATTTGGGATTAAGCATAGCTTTTTTCCCATACTCATCAATTTCTTTTGTTTCCGTCGATGTCTCCTTTAATTCTGGAGCCATCATTGCCTGATCTCCGCTGACGACAAAATGCGGAATGATTTCGCTGCCGGTTAATTGAAAACCAACCTCTACAATTTTGGCTGCCAGATTTTTTTCCCAGTAATCTCTGTGAACAGCAGAGGGGACTTCCAGCCATAACTGGCTGTTCTCCAGTTTCAGCGGATGAGTGGTTTTTATCCATGCATCAAAGCTGGGGGCGGATAAAACAGATTGGTAAGCTGCTTCTAAATTTCTCCAGACACTTTCCACGTCGGGCATTATGGAACCTCCTTATAATTAAGTATAATTCTCTCTTGTCGATTATTGATTCGCAAATAAGATTTTAGCATTTTTCCTGAACTTTTTCCACAGGCAAATGAATATTGTGGAAAATAAATCAACAAAACGGGAAAAAGTTATCCACACATGCAAAATAAGATGTGGGTAACTCTCCTTTTTTCTAGTTATCCACATATAAAAGTGGAAAATTTCCATTGATAATAAAGTGTTTTTAAGACTTATCCACAACCTTGTCAATGGATGTGCATATCTTTTGCACAGGCTGTTTTTTTGTGTAAAAGTAGCTGGAAAACCGGTGGGTAAAAGAAAGACAAAAATAAGATATCCACAAATTATCCACTTAAAATAAAATGATGTGGATAACTTTTAGCTTGAAAAGAAAGTTATTTATTGGATTTCTTATTGACAAATCAGGTAATCATTCGTTATACTGTCAAAGTATGTCTATATATTTGATGAATAGATAGCAGTTCAGGAGGTGGAATTAATGAAAAGAACATATCAACCAAATAAACGTAAGCGTCAGAAAGTTCACGGATTTCGTAAACGTATGAGTACTAAAAACGGCCGCCGTGTATTAGCAAGCAGACGTCGTAAAGGTAGAAAAGTAATTTCAGCGTAAACAATGCAAATCAACTTTTATATCACTTATAAATAAAGAACCCTTTATTATCTATACAACACAGTTGATGTAAAGATAATAAAGGGTTCTTTTTTCAGAATTAAGTGTCTGACAGAGTCGGAGCAATCTGAACGCTTCTGTTTTATTGTTAACGAATTACGGATAAAAAGCGTATCAAAATAATCTTGCTGCTTTTGAGAATTTGTTTGATTAGGTACTCAGAAATACCCAAATAATAGTTACGCTGTAAAAACATGATTAAATGAGGCTGAATAAAATTAAAATATTAGAATTCTTTGACTAATTTTTAACAGGAATAAGATGAAAATAATACCAGTAATATGCTATCATTGTATGGTAAGTAAAAAGAATGGAAACAAGGGATGACAATGAAAAAATCCTACAGAGTGAAGAAAGAAAAAGAATTTCAGCGAGTATTTTTAAGTAAGGACTCCTATGCGAATCGGAGATTTGTTGTGTACATCTTGAAAAGGGAACAAAAACATTTTCGTGTGGGGATTTCTGTTGGGAAAAAAATTGGGAACGCAGTGACCAGAAACGCTGTGAAACGAAAAATACGTGCATCGATCTACACATTGAAAGATCAGATTGATGAATCGTATGATTTTATTATTATAGCCAGACAAGGGGTTCAGGATCTGACTTCAGAAGAAGTTATGACAAATTTGAAGCACGTGTTAAACCTTGCAAAAATTTTAAAATGAGAGAGGAAAAGATTTGTGAAAAAGTATAAGCGCCTATTGTTAATGGCTGGTTTAGTCATGTTAGTATTTGTATTATCAGCCTGCGGAACGGAACCAATCAGTCAGGACAGTACAGGGATCTGGGATCGTTATATCGTTTATTATTTTGCTGAAGCTATTAAGTTCCTGTCACTTGCAGGAAACTCAGGAGTCGGGATTATCCTGTTTACATTAGTTATTCGTGTTATTTTACTTCCATTAATGCATTTCCAGACAAAGAGTATGCGGAAGACACAGGAAATACAGCCTCAGATGAAAGCACTGCAGGAAAAATATGCGTCCAAAGATCCGGAAACACAACGACTATTCCGTGAAGAACAGCAGAGGCTATATTCGGAAAATGGTGTAAATCCATATGCCGGCTGTTTGCCTTTAGTGGTTCAAATGCCGATCATGATGGCCTTATATCAGTCAATTTCTCGTGTCCCTGAATTAAAAGAAGGAAGCTTTCTGTGGTTGAATCTGGCTTCCCCTGATCCTTACCTGATTTTACCGATCCTGGCGGCAGCCTTTACTTTTGCCAGCAGTTATTTGACAAGCATGAGTCAGCTGGAATCAAATACATCAATGAAAATCATGAATTATGTAATGCCAGTAATGATCTTTATGATGGGTCTGAATCTGGCCAGCGGACTATCGCTTTACTGGGTAATCTCCAATGCCTTTTCAGTAGTGCAGACACTGATGATTAACAATCCGTTTAAAATCAGAGCAGAACGCGAAGAAAAAGTTCGTCAGCAGAAAGAGCTTGAAAGAGCCCTTCAAAAAGCTAAAAATCCTAAGAAAAAAAGAAATAAAAAACGCTAATTAAGGGGGTTTTGACATGCCGATTTATGAAGGCAATACGGTTGAAGAAGCAATTTTAAAAGGGCTGAGTGCCCTGCAGCTAACGAAAGAGGCTGTAGAAATTACTGTTTTATCTGAAGGAAAGAAAGGTTTTCTGGGAATTGGAAAAAAGGCAGCACAAGTTTCCGTTGAACCTACAGTTAGTGAAGACATCTCTGAAGCAGTAGAAGATGTCGTGGAGGATATCGTTGCAATTGATGAAGCATCAGGGATGGAACAGGCAGTAAAAGAAATGGAAAGTACAGAAGTTTCTTCTGTACCGGCAGAATCATTGGAAAATTTGGAAGATGAAGCGGCTATTACTGAGTTGGCTTTATATCTGACCAATATTTCCAAGGAGTTAAATGCTCCGGCGATGGTTCGTGTGGAACGCGAAACAGATCATGTGATTTTCCATTTAGATTCCAATAAGCAGGGGATTCTGATTGGGAAACATGGAAAAGTTCTCAATGCTATGCAGTATTTGGCACAGGTCTTTATCCATAGAGCAGCGGCGAATAAATTGTCAGTAGTTGTTAATGCAGGTGACTATCGTGAGAAGCGTCAGGCGGTGTTGAAACGTTTGGCAGATCGGACAGCTGAAAAAGTGAAACGTACCGGTCAACCGGTCTTTCTGGAGCCTATGCCAGCCTTTGAACGAAAACAGATTCACTTTGCTTTAAGTAAAGATGAGCATATTAAAACACATTCTGAAGGTGATGAACCTTACCGCTATTTGGTTGTAGAACCGTCGAAAAAATACTACTAAATAGTTGGAATAAATGAGGGATATTGTCTAATAATAGTTTGTTAAAATTAAAGCGAGTCATTATTTAGGATTAAGATCAGGTAAAAATGAACTAGAAGCAAAATAGGGATCAATCTTTTTTAGAAGAGATTGATCCCTATTTTTTATATGCTTCTATTTCAACAGGTATTAGAGTCACATAAAAGGATAGTTTTGCCGGCTTGTAGTTTGGATTTTAAGCTCTTAGAGTTATGCAGTCTAAAATAAGATACAAGACATATTTAAAAAGAGCGAGTAAGCATCTCTTTTTTTAAAAATAATTTTAGTTCGTTATCCACAAATATATTGAATTTATTTGTTTTTGATGAACGATATAGATCATTTTTATTTTAGATAAAATAAAAATCTATCTGTTGGTTTTCGAAACAAATAGTTAAATGTGTTATATATAATTAATTTAATCATATTTTTATTTTAAAAAAATATAAGAAATAGTATGGACTTATAAAATAGATTGTTCTAAAATGAAGTGTGTAAAAATACTAATTTTATTAAAAATTATTTCATTATTATGTTTGGAAAAGAAATTATTTTTTAATTAAATTGGATAGAAATTGAAATTTAGAAAAAAAGAAAAGGAGACTCCTGTCATGAACATAGGTGTTATTAATCTATCAATTAAATTTGAAGAATCCTATTCAGAAATTCTGGAAAAAAATGATATTAATGTAGTTCAGTTGACTGCAGATAATTTTGAAGAAAGAGAGTCTGAATGTGATGGAATGATTATTTGTGAAGATGCTGTACAGGATACAGCTTGTACATGTAGTATCCTGTTGAAACTTAAAGAGAAGCCAAATGTATATGTATGGGTTATGTCCTCCAACCTACAAAAAATTATGAGAAGTGTTTATCTGCAATTAGGTGCATTAGGTATTATACCGGAGGATTTGGAACCCAATGAACTTCAATTATTTATTTCAAATAATTTAAACAAATGTAAAAAAGCATTTTTTTATGAAGGAAAGCACTTAAAAAAGTTAGAACCGGAAGAAGAAGTAATGTCAGGTACAAAATCACTGGAACTTATTCCTAGAAATCATAGTGTGAAGATTAATGGGAAAAAAGAAATTCCTTTGACTCGTCTAGAATACAAAACTATGGAAATTCTCTATAAGAATAAAAACAATACTGTCATATACAAAGAATTATTTGAATTAATATGGGATAAAGAATTTAATAATCAAAACTATCGAGTGGCAAATTTAATTTTTCATTTGCGGGAAAAAATTGAATCTGATGCGGTAGATCCGATGATTATACGTACTGTTCGCTCCAAAGGCTACATGCTGTGTTTAAAAGAATATGATAGGGAGATAGGACGGGAAATACATAATTGACTTTTAGCAAGTAGGCAAGGTAAATGAAATCAATAGAATCAAAAAAATGAAACCGCTTTGGATCAACCTACTGATGGCTGCTGTTCTCTGTGGGGCAGTATTTGTACGGCTATATAGTAACATATGAAACATACAAGCAGACATTTTCTATCATTGAACACCATTTATAGACTATCTTTTAATGTAATCTATAGTTTGGTCAAGAGCACTAGTCATCATTTTTAATTACAAAAGTTGATAAAGCTGAGATCAAAGAAAATTAAGAGTTTATCTTGGGATTATCAGATGAATAAGAAATTAAGCAACTTGGGAAGGTGTTAGGAAACCACTCACAGGAAATTGTAACCGTAGATAGTTCTTCAGCAGCAGATATAGTGCTGAACTTCCTACTTTTAACTGAAATGAAGAAGAACGAATACTGTAAAATCGGCTGCAGTTGCGGCTAAGGATAAACTATTGAATCGAGAAAATCAACCAGCTATTACGAGGCTGGTTGAACTATTTTTGAAAAGGTTATTGGCAATCAAATGATTCTGAAGCTTTTATTTTTTGTTATTTTGATGTCGTTTGGAACTGCGAGTGAGCAAAATCAAAAGTAGATTTTTTATGTTGAAGTATTTGTTAGACAGTCTGACATACGGTGGTGTGAGAGGTCGGCTAGTCAACTAATAATTAACCTCTTGCCCGATTCATTTGTAGCATAGATTATGAGGACCTAGTCGGGAAAGTTTTTTTCGCTCCATAGTTATAGAATTGGATCGTCTAAAAGCATTATTTTTATTATAAATAAGATCGGCTGCTATAAACACTCTTTATAAAGACGAAGAACATTTCCGGTGAAAATCTTTTCTACTTCCCCGGAAGAGTAGCCGGCTTGGTCCAGTGCCTGATACAGTTTAGTGACAGAAGAAGCATCAGGCAGTTCAGATGAGACAGGAATGCCGTCAAAATCTGATCCTAGACCAATACAATCAATCCCTCCGATAGTGTGAAAATGATTCACGTGAGCAATAAATGCATCAGTTAGCGACACAAACCTATTTTCCTCTTTTAGAAACAGGTCAAAGTAGTTTATACCGATTACACCGCCTCTTTCGGCAATTTTTTTAATCAGAGGATCGGGCAGATTTCGAAAATGAGAGCAAACAGCACGGGCATTTGAATGACTGGCAACAAATGGTTTTTTAGTGTGAGTCAGAACATCTTCAACCAGCTGATCTGAGCCGTGAGAGACATCAATGATCATTCCCAGCTGCTCCATACGCTGGACGATGGCTGTTCCCTGTTCTGTTAAGCCTTGCTGAGCAGTCGTCAAAGTCTGTGTTTCTTCATTAAAAAATGCTGCGTTTGGAAACCCGATTTCATTCAGATAATTCCAGGTAAGAGTCATCATCCGAACTCCCTCCTGATAAAACTCCTCCAGCTTTTTCAAATCTCCGCAAACAGGTGCTCCCTCTTCCATCGTCAGCAGCGCACTCATGAGGTTGTCATTTTGATTGGCTTGTATGTCTGCATAACTTTTAACAGGTTTAATCCAATCCTGATTTTTTTCCATTTCCTCATAGAAGCAAGCAATCATTTCTTTGCAGGTTTTGTAGGGATCAGCAGTTTCTTTTTTATCCATGAATAGGGCAAAATTTTGAAGCAGATATTCTCCCTTCTTCAGTTTTTTCCGGTCAATTTGAAACGTGTTGCTTCTTAGGTATTCTGCTGATCCATTTTGCTTGCTTTGATAAATTTTCATTATTGTATCACAATGCATATCTATTGTATTTAGCATAATTATTCTCCTCGTTTTTATTTATCGTACCTCTTTGAAAGACTTTCGTCCATTGTTTTCAGAAAGGCCTTGGTAGAACTGTCAAAATAAAAATAGTCCTATGTATTTTTCAAAAAACTTTTCAGAAATATGAATGTAAAATGATTATTTAATAGGAATCTTTCAAAATTCATTGACAAAAGAGTGCAAACAAAGTATATTTACTACGAAATCATTCTTATCAACGTAGGCAATACGGAGATAAAGTAGTTGAAGCGAATACGCTTCTCCCAGGCCTGATTCCCATAATCAGGTTTTTTTATTTGTCATAAATAAATGGTCTTATAAACTTAGTATTAAAACAATCCTTATAATCAATACAAGCGTTTCAGTTGTAATAGACTCTATAGCGTTCTTGTTTAATAGTTGTTAATAGTGAGTATGTTACTGTTATTTTTAATGTTTACTTAATTAGTTAGATAAATCTCTTATCGCATCTTTTTTTCTTTCGGCGGCTGTTTCTTTTATCTGCATCATTTTTTTCATAAAAATGGCAATGAGATAGATCGAAATAGCTGAGACAACAGCTTCTCGAACACCAAAAACAATAAAATTTAATAAAATGATCACGAGATTCGTTAAAAAAACACCAGTTGCACGATCCATGCCAAAATGACGATTAAAAATCAGCGGCGGAACAGTCACTCCGCCATTAGAAGCCCCAATCTGATAGAGGATGAATATACCCAGGCTGAACATGAAGCTGCCGATAATCAAAGCAACTGGGAAAAATCTGGTTACAGAAACAACTGGAACATAGCTCAAAATGACTGGAAACATCAGGCTGCCTAGAAGTGTTTTTAGAAATACATCTCGATTCAGAAATAAAAAAGCCAGACAAAGCATCAGCAGATTTACACTCCAAACGATAACTGTGCGGTCAATGAGCAAGAGTATTTCAAGAAGATAGCCAATGGAGCCTACACCAGCGGAAGCTATGCCATGAGGAAGCAGGAAAAAATTCAATCCTATGGAAATAATAATAATCCCTGCAAGAATACCGGGGATTTTTTTCAGTTCATCTTTCATTTGAACCCTTCTTTCTCAAAGTAATCATTCCTTTCCATACTTTATCAAAAGAGTCTCCCTAATTGCAGGCAATTATTTCATAGGTCTGCGAAAAAAATGACCCGCTTTACAGGTCATTTATCTTGAAAAAGCAAAAGACCGAGGATTTTGTTTCCCGGTCTTCTGTTTCAATTATCCTATTGTGGTCGGTGTATACTGAACAACGGTTCCATACGCAAAGATTTCGATAAATTTCTCATCCTCTTTTACAACTAGTTTTTCTTCAAAATGGCAGTTGATTACTGCATCTGCATGATATTCAAACGCCATTTGCTTCAGCTTCAGGCAGACATTTGCAAAGATAGCGTTCGGATCTGCTTCTGGAGCAAACAAGTCCTCCTCTACTCGGTCAGCTGCAAAAATAATATCCCGCAAAATATATTTCTTATTAATATTTCCTGTAGACAGGGTAATGCTGCTGATCTGATCTTCCAAACTTTGAATATTATTATTTCGACTCATAATGTTTACCTCCTAAAGTTATGTCCTCTTTATTGTAATGATTAATAGAAGGAAAAGCAAAGCTAATATCTGTTAAAGTTTAAGCAATTTGAAAGAGTCTGTATTGCGTAATCATTAAATTTGTGCTATTCTATTTCCAGTAAAAAACAGACGGAATAAAGCAGTCAAAGTGCTAAATCCAACCTTTTAAGGACAAAGGGTGGAGTGGGCGCTTTTTTTGTAGCTTAAATATAGAATATTGTTTTTATTTATACATAGGTATACAGAGAAAGGAAGAGAATGATGCAGCAAGTGACTTTGGAGTTTGATACAATTGCCGCTATTTCCACACCTCCTGGAGAGGGAGCAATCAGCATTGTTCGTTTGAGCGGAGATGAGGCTGTTGCGATTGCAGACAGCGTTTATCGTTTCGGCAGCAAGAAGTTAGAAGAGGTACCATCCCATACCATTCATTATGGTCATATTTTTGACCCGAAAACAAATGAACTGCTTGATGAGGTGATGATTTCAGTAATGAGAGCACCAAAAACATTTACCCGAGAAGATGTCGTGGAAATCAATTGTCATGGTGGTATTGTGGTTGTTAATCAGCTGCTGCAGCTGCTATTGAGGGAAGGTGCACGTCTGGCAGAACCGGGAGAATTCACTAAACGAGCTTTTTTAAATGGACGAATGGATTTATCTCAGGCAGAAGCAGTAATGGATTTGATTCGGGCAAAAACAGACAAAGCCATGCAAGTAGCGCTGCATCAGCTGGATGGAAATTTATCTGTATTAATCCGGTCATTGCGACAGGAAATTTTAGAAACATTGGCTCAGGTTGAAGTGAATATTGATTATCCTGAATATGACGATGTGGAAGAGCTGACAACTAGACTTCTGTTGGAAAAAGCTGTTTTTGTTAAAGCTCAAATTAAGGGGTTGCTGACAACAGCCAAGCAGGGGAAAATCCTAAGAGAGGGACTGAGTACAGCAATTATTGGTCGTCCAAATGTTGGGAAGTCAAGCTTGCTGAATCATCTGCTGCAGGAAGAAAAAGCGATTGTCACAGATATTGCCGGAACAACCAGAGATGTAATTGAAGAATATGTCAATGTTCGCGGAGTGCCTCTGAAGCTGATCGATACAGCAGGGATTCGTGAAACGGAAGACCTTGTGGAGCAGATTGGTGTGGAACGCAGCCGTAAAGCACTGGCAGAGTCTGATCTGATTTTACTGGTATTAAATCAGAATGAAGAATTGACACTTGAAGACAGGCAGCTTTTGGAAGCAACAAAAGGACTGAAGCGAATTATTTTACTAAATAAAATGGATTTACCCTCTGTGTTAGATAAAGAAGAGCTGACTCAGCTGGCAGAAGTAGAAGAAATTCTTCCGGTTTCTGTTTTATCCAATACAGGAATGAAACAGTTGGAATTAAAAATTGCTGAGTTGTTTTTTGGTGGTAAAACAGGTGAGAAAGATGCGACCTATGTTTCCAATACTCGTCATATCGCTTTACTGGATCAGGCAGTGTTATCATTGGAAGAAGTAATTCGAGGGATTGAAGTAGGCATGCCTGTAGATCTGGTTCAAATAGATATGACCCGCTGTTGGGATTATCTGGGAGAGATTGTCGGAGACAGTGTGCAGGATGAGTTGATTACACAGTTGTTCAGCCAGTTTTGTTTAGGAAAATAAGTGGTATAGCAATAGAAAAATTCAGTTGTATAAATATAAAGAAAAAAGGTTGTGCCAAAGCTTCTCCATGCAACGAGTAATTGCAGGAGCACGTACACGAACGTAACTGCGAGGAGTAACCGCAGGAGCACATACACGAACATAACTGCGAGGAGTAACACCGCAGGAGCACATACATGAACATAACTGTGAGGAGTAATCGCAGGAGCACGTACACGAACGTAACTGCGAGGAGTAACCGCAGGAGCACATGCACGAACTTGACTGCGAGGAGTAACCGCAGGAGCACATGCACGAATAAACTGCGAGGAGTAATCGCAGGAGCACGTATACGAACGTAACTGCGAGGAGTAACCGCAGGAGCAGAAGTGTTCCCCCTCAAGAACCAAATAGGTAACATGTATCATCTACTCTGACAAGTCAATCGTAGTGATTTATGTCAATAAGTCGGAATATCCGAAAATTGTCAAGGAACACTATTCATAAAATGAATAGCTGTGAATGGATACCTTCCTGGAGCTGCTTATATTTCAGTATCGTTCGACTTATTTCCGAGATGTTGCCTGCGATTACTCGGCGCAGTTTAGGACCGACCAGTGCTAGTTCTACTTTGCCATTTCTGCTTATATTCGTACTTTAGCAGAATGGTATGTGTAGTTTTGATAAGTATTCCTTGAATGAAACTAGCTCACTTGATGTAGTAGAACTGTATGCGTAGCGTAGAAGAACTGCTGTCTCTACGAGTCTAATGATTCTTGAGACAAAACATTACACTGTATCCATTTTTCTGCGTCTATAGTTCTTACGAATGTTCGAATCATACAAAGACTGGAACGCCGTTTATTCGGTTTTAGGGGACTCAGACATACTTATGTCACAGTCCCTATTAGTAAAAATCAAAGGAGCCTAACATTAATGAATCAATTTAGTGCAGAAACATATGATGTTATTGTTGTCGGAGCCGGACATGCAGGGTCAGAAGCAGCATTGGCTGCAGCTCGTATGGGAAGTAAAACGCTGCTGTTGACAATTAACTTGGATATGGTCGCATTTATGCCTTGTAATCCATCTGTTGGCGGACCGGCTAAAGGTGTCGTTGTCCGTGAAATCGATGCATTGGGTGGAGAAATGGGCAAAAATATCGATAAAACATATATTCAAATGCGGATGCTGAATACAGGAAAAGGTCCTGCTGTTCGTGCGTTGCGGGCACAGGCAGACAAGCATGCTTATGCATCAGAGATGAAGCATACGATCGAACAAACGGAGAATCTAACGCTGCGTCAAGGAATTGTAGAAAACCTGATTGTTGAAGATAGTACCTGTAAAGGAGTTGTTACGACAACAGGAGCTGCTTATCAAAGTAAAGCAGTGATTATCACTGCGGGAACTGCCTTGCGTGGAGAAATCATTATCGGAGAATTAAAGTATTCTTCCGGTCCCAATAACTCACTGCCGTCTATTGGTCTGGCAGACCATTTAAAAGAGCTGGGTCTTGAAATGGATCGTTTTAAAACAGGGACACCGCCACGGGTGAAATCCAGCAGCATTGATTACTCGGTTACCGAAGAACAGCCAGGGGATGAGCGGCCAAATCACTTCAGCTTTAGTACGCCGGATAGTGCTTATAATCTTGATCAGCATTCCTGCTGGCTGACTTATACAAACGAAGGAACACACGAAATTATTCAAGCGAATCTGCATCGAGCGCCAATGTTTACAGGAATTGTCGAAGGAGTGGGTGCTCGCTACTGCCCGTCTATAGAGGATAAAATTGTCCGTTTTTCAGACAAACCGAGACATCAGCTGTTTCTGGAACCGGAAGGTCTGAATACAGAAGAAGTATATGTACAAGGGCTCTCCACATCTCTTCCAGAAGATGTACAGACCGATGTTCTTCACTCCATTGCCGGGTTGGAGAAAGCGGAAATGATGCGTACAGGCTATGCAATTGAATACGATGTCGTTGTCCCTCATCAGCTGCGTCCAACTCTGGAAACAAAGATCATTGAAAATCTGTTTACTGCCGGACAGACAAATGGCACGAGCGGCTACGAAGAAGCAGCTGGACAAGGATTGATCGCTGGAATTAATGCGGCCCTGAAAGTTCAGGAGAAAGATCCGTTTGTAATGAAGCGCAGTGATGGCTATATTGGCGTGATGATTGATGATTTAGTGACGAAAGGAACCAATGAGCCATATCGTCTGTTGACTTCAAGAGCAGAATATCGACTAATTCTGCGACATGACAATGCTGATTTACGTTTAACTGAAAAAGGACATGAGATTGGTCTTGTACAGGAAGAACAATATGAGAGCTATCTGGTGAAAAAAGAGGCAGTTGAAAAGGAAATTGTACGTTTAAATTCGGTTAGAATAAAGCCGACAGCGGGTGTACAGGCATTTTTAGAAGAAAAAGGCTCAGTACCATTAAAAGATGGAGTCCTTGCTGCTGATTTCCTGAAACGACCTGAAATGACCTATCATGAAGTTCTTCAGTTTATTCCGGCAGAGGAAGAAGCGTTAGACGATAAAGTTATTGAACAGGTAGAAATACAAATCAAATACGAAGGCTACATCAAAAAAGCACTGGAAAAAGTTGATAAGCTGAAACGCATGGAAGCTAAACGCATCCCTGAAAATATCGATTACGAAGCGATCAATGGACTGGCAACAGAAGCAAAACAAAAGCTGCAGAAAATCCAGCCTGAAACCATTGCGCAGGCAAGCAGAATCAGCGGAGTGAACCCGGCTGATTTGAGTATACTGATGGTGTATATCGAACAAGGGAAGATAGCCAAAGTACAGCCGTAATCCCTTGATACTAAAGGATTTATGGTAGTGGCTGAACACTTATACTATCAACTGACCTCGGTTTTGACTCCGTCGGTCACCCGTTCATGAAGGAAGAGAACATTTCTACAGTCTCTTCTTGTCGATTTTTAGACACCTGAATGTAGATATCCATTGTCGTTTTAGAAGAAGAGTGACCTAAGCGGTCTTGAACGTCTTTTATCTGTGCTCCGGCTTCAAATAACAAACTAGCGTGAGTCTTTCTAAAACCGTGTACTTTAATAATTTTCATATCTGGGAATTTCTTAGCTACTTTATCCATTACATGATTAGGGTAGCCTTTGTATAGAAATTCCCTTTTTTTATTTGCTTTGATAGTACTTATTACAGGAACATCATCCATGTTGTCTATCCGGATACCTCGAGATAGATTTTTTTTGATTACAGACCGTTTCCATTTTTTTAAAATGACCATAGTATCATCATCAATAGTGATTACCCGATTAGATTTATCAGTTTTAGTGGGATTCAAATGCAAAGAGCCGTCTGATAGTTCAATAAGTGTCTTGTTAAAGGAAATAGTTTTTGCTTCGAAATCTATATCCTTCCATGTTAAGCCAAGTATTTCACCTTTTCTAGCACCGGTGTAGGAAGCTAGTCTAAAAAATGCAATTGCACGTTCGTCTTTTAGTTCTTCGAGACAATTGAAAAATTGTTGAAGCTCTTCTTTAGAGTAAACTTCATCTATTGATTTAGAAGACTTTGTTTTTGATTTAGGTGTAATCGTGCGTTCCATTGGATTGTCTTTAATGACACCAATTAATACGCCGTACTTAAATACTTGGGAAGTATAGCTTTTCACTTTCTGGAAGGCTTTGTACTTCTTTGCCCATTCAACAAGTATCTTTTGACAAATGGTTGGCGTAATCTTATTTAGGTTCATTTTACCGAAATATGGAAGAATTTGATTTTTAAAGTAATTTCTAATACGCTGTTCTGTCGTATTTCGAATGTTTTCTTTATGCTGACTCATCCATAATTCGTAAAGGTCTTGGTAGGTTTTTACAGTGTTCCGGTTACTAATGCCATTAGACTCAACTTCTAATTGTAATCGTGCATAATCCAAAATGGCTTCTTTTCTTGTGTCAAAGTTTCTTCGTGTAGTTCTTATTTCTTTACCAGTTATAGGATCTTTTCCTAAATAGGCTTTATAAAGCCATTTAGTTGATCCGTCTTTCTTTTTGTATTCTTTATATGTTGCCATTGTATTTTTCCTCCTTGGAGAAGCCTAAAATACCCGCTGAGAGCATTTATAGACTATCCTTCATCGCATTCCACCTTTCCGAATCTGAATCATTCTTATCTTAATTTTCGAAGTAATTACGTATTGAATCTAATAGAGAGTCTAATTCATCGTCCGTTAGATTCTGTTGTTCAATAGTTGATAACAGTTCTTTGATATTCGATGGCAGATTTTTTGCATACCGGTTCCTCTTTAGTATATTGTCGGTAATCTCTGAAAATAAATCTACAATATGATAAGTGTCGGAATAGCTCCAATTATTTTGTTTAGCTTTTTCAATTGTTTTTTCTACGATTAACTGTTGTATCTTCGTTGAAGCTAACTCATATGCTTCAAAAAGTTCCTTGTGTCCAAAATTTACATAGACGTTTTTTACATCTACATATGCTTTTGAGCCTACTGTTAGTAGAGAAGAGATATACTCATCTAAATCTCCGTACACAACCCATTCAACGCTGGTTTTGCCTAAAATAGCAATTAATTCAAGGCTATCATCAGTTGGAAGCCTCTTTCCTTTTTCCCAGTTATAAACTGCGGCTTTGGTTGTGTTTCCAATCAAACGCCCGAATTGTTCCATCGTACAATTAAAGCTGTTACGGATTTCTTTAATTCTTTTACCGACTGCCATTGAGTCGTAGTACTCATATTTTTTTTCTTTCATTTCCATCACCTGTGTTGATAATACCATATTTCGTTTACTTAGTAAACAGATAATTCTTGACATTTACATGAACATGTTATTTAATTGTAGTTAATTATAGATTTAAATTGGGTTTGGGAAATAATTTCAAGGGCTATTGATAATTATCAATAGCCCTTTTTTACTGAATTTATTTAATGTTTTTGGGGTTGCAAGTCAACATTTGAGGGTGTATGATTTTAATTGTCGACAACGTTTTTTATTTTAATTTTGGAGGTGATTTTGATGAGTATTTTAGTAAACACTGATGAGTTGGTAGATGAGATCAGGTCGGAGCTGACAGGAATGATTGAAGAAGCTGTAGCTAGCTTTAACCGGTATGGAGAGTATCTTACTACAGAAGAAACTAGAATTTTTCTAGGTGGGATATCAGTTAATACATTAGCTAAGCTACGTAAGAAGGGGCTGAAACGAATTACTATTGATGGTCTGTGCTTATATAAGAAAACTGACATTGTTCAATTCTTAGATGAACATACATATTGATTATCAGGTATATTCCGGTAATTACTCTTTATTTACAGAGTAGCCTTAGTAAAAAGGCATAAGGGTAGCTTGAAGACCTTGGGGCTGTTCACCCCAAACCCGAACAACCTTTCAGCTTGACCGAGGAGGAGCGAAGAGCGCTCCTCTGAGGATATCTTTTCTAAAATATTTTAATTTATTGTTTAAAACTAATTAAACTCTATTCTCAAAAAGTATTTAAAATTAGTAAATAAACAAGAGGGGTAAATAGCTACTTCATTGTAACCTAATGCAGATACTATTCAGAGTTACTATTCGTAACCCTTCATAGTTAATAGTGAATATAAAAACAAAAAAACGGACAGAAAGAAGGAAAAAGATATGCCAAAATTTAAAAAAAGAAAAATCCTTAGTAAAGAATTAACAGAAAAACTTCTTTGGAAGGCAAGACAGTCTAAGTTTTATCAGTATTCTCTTAACAAGATTTATATGGTAGCCAGTGAAAAAGGACACTGGGATATGAGAAGAACTCAAGATGAGTTTGAGCTTAATATCAGCCTTGAAATGATGAGAGGGAAACAAAGGTTTTTTGAACAAGGATATAGTATTTTAGATAATGATTATGAGATAGTCTTGCTTATTGGTGCGCCGGAGGGTGAAATAGAAATGAATAATATTATTTCTAACGCTCGGTCAAGAACAATGAAACATTATATTCAAGAAGAGGAAGGTAAGATAGGTAAAAATCAAAAAGAAATACAGAAAGAGTTCGAAAAAAAATACAACTATCTATCCGAAGAAAGTAAAACGGCAATAAAAAAGGGTCGAAAGTCTGGAATAAATAGGTATAAAAAGCCTGTGATTTTTGCAGAATTAGGAGAAAATCAAAATTATTTGAAGGATAACACAGTAGATTGTCAAGCTGACATGGAGTTGGAAGAGCTTATAATGAACGAACTCAATGAGAAGGAAAAGCTCTTGTTATCTGATTTGATGGGGCTTTCAGATGAAGAAATAGCAGAAAAAAATGGAGTTGAATCTGATTCTATAAAGAGACGGAGACGGCGTTTGAGAAACAAGATAGCGACGTTATTGGATACGAGTACCTAACACGACTTTTTAAGTTAAAACTACTAATATTCTCTATTACTTGAAATAAAATAAAGCCGGGTACCTAAACAGAGATGAGGATACTCCGGCTTTTTACTATGGTTCAAAAGTTGTTCTTTCAACTTCCTGTTTTTTTAGTAGTTTCATATATTCAATCGTTCGTTTAGTATCCTCGGGAGTGAGAGAACGATACAGAGTAAGAAACTCTTCTTCTGATTCAACTATATCCACATCTAGAAAATGGCTGACAGGCGTTCCTAGAGCCTTTGAGAGAGCTGTGAGATTTTCCAAGCTGGGTTCAGTTATAGAGGTCTCCCATCGAGTAACAGCTTGCTGAGTTGAATGGATTCTCTTAGCTAATTGTTTCTGTGTCCAGCCTAAAGCACGCCGTCTTTCTTTAATCGTTTTAGCATATTGTTTTTGTTTCATTAGATACACCTCTCTTTTGTTATGATACAACAACTTGTTGTATTTGTATTGATAATAAACAATAGAAAACTATATAACGAGTTGAAATACATCAAGTTGTTGTTTATAATGATTTTGAGGAGTGAGTGAATGAAAAAGTTTAGTAGGCTTAGTCAATATAGGGAGTCAAAAGGAATTTCTCAAATAGAATTAGCAAAGAAAATGGGTGTAACACAACAGTGTATTAGTTCATGGCAAACTGGACGGACTATTCCAAAACCCCATCAAATGAAACTATTATCCGGTATTTTAGAAGTACCAATGGATGAGCTTTTTTATGAAGAATTTAATAAGAGGTGAGTGTAGATGAAAAAGTACTTATTAGCCAGTGCATTGTTAATAGTCTTATTACTATCTGGCTGTGGCAAGATGGGCAATAAAGAGGTAATAAAATCTACAAATAATGAACCAAATGAAAGTCGGACATTCTTAGAATCGACTACGAATACTAGTACAGTAGAATCATCATATCAAGTAATATCCGGAGAAGAGACCATAGAAACTAAAACACCAGAGACAGCTAATCTGGGTACTATATACTATGAAAAATTAGATACAACCGACCCGATTCAAGCTAAAGCGAAGTACTTCGGATGCTACATTGAAGACGATGGAACAACAGTGAATTTTATTCCGGCAATGTCAGCAACAGTTCAAAACTTACAGCTTTATATGTCTGGAAATGGCAACGAAGACTACTATAACGATTTTCTAACAGGAGCTATAGAAGTTAGCCTCTTAACTGATGGTAAGCCTATAAACATCTATAACGTTGGATTAGGTGAAGTGATTATTACGGCTATAGATGGGGTTGTAATATATAGCATTTAATTATAGGAATAACCCCACCCCATGCTTTTTTGACCGTACCTACTCACCTCCAGTAACTACAAACAAGTTACTTGGGGTGTGTTTTTCTTCGGGTTTTCGAATCCGGCTATATTAAATGGTATCTGAAATGTAACGGAATAGAGCTTATAAACGCTGATATGCAGAGGTTTATCTGTTTCAGATATAGAAGGATTGTTAAGGAGTTATTTAAGGAATTACCGCTATTTTATCTACTAGCTAGTATTGTTTTTACCGAAAAAAGGTACCTGCAATTGTTTCAAATACATATGAAACCGAAGGAGAGAAAGAAAAATGAAAAAGTGTAATTTAAAATTAGGAGTATTCGTATTAGTAACAATATTTCTATTAGGATTATCTGGTTGCGGAAACAGTAGTAAAGATTTTTACGGTTATTGGTCTGGGGAAGAAGAAGGACTTCCCATTGCTTATGATATCAAGATTACCAAAGATGGTGTTTTTGATTTAGGCGCAGACAACAAGATTTTTGAATACAACTATGTAATGAGAAAGGACATTAGTGAACCTACTATAGAAGTAACGAAAGAAGAGTTAGCTAAAGGGATACCAGAATTGAAGCAAACAGCAGGTGAAGCCTTTCTTCTTTTTAGACTTTCTGAAAACAAAGATAAATTACTTATGATATCAGCTTTAGATGGCAGTCCTTCCACGTCTACACTTTATAAAACAACAAAAGGAGAAAGCCCATTAGGAAAGGCTGAAAAAAGTAGTAAAAACTGGTTATTTTTGTTAATTGGTTTAGCTGTAGCGGGCTATGTCGTAAAGCAACGTAAGACAGGTAAGAAAGCATGAAGAAATATTTGGTGATTCTTTCATTAGTATTTCTAACTGCTTGCAAAAATCAAAATGAGGACATTGGCAATATTTCAACAAGTACTGTCGAGAATCAGCAGACCTCTAATCCACCGGAGGCAAAAGTAGATAAGCAGATAACAACAACTACACCAGATGAATTACTAGGAGATTGGAAGGTTAATAATAAGGGATTTGGAATAGAAGTACTAGAAGAACAGGTAGTATTCTATATTGGAGATTCCCGTGCTGTTTCAGAGGATTATGATATAGACAACCCTATGTTGTTACACGCCTATTTTTCCTTTGAATATGCAGGTGTTAAATACGATCAAGTTTCCATTGAAAAAACGGGCTACAGTGAGTATTTTAGTAAGAGTGAAGGGATTATGACGATGTTTGCTAAAGGTGGTCAGATAGCAAGCTACAATGTTAGGAGAGTGTCTGGGGAAGGTGATGAACCTGTCTCTGGACAAATAATAGATGAAAGAATTGATTCGTTTATTGCAACTTATACAGCTATACCTCCGGATTGGTATTTTGAAAAAGAAGATGGGGGGATTACAATACATGCCACTTCTTATACGGCTTCGGACGAACAAGGAGCCTCTAGTATCCTTTCAAATCTTACAGGTATTAGTAATACTGTTACAGAGCAAGTCGGAGCAGATGTACCATTACGTTTATTGGAACCTGGGAAAACAGACTACTCGGTTATATTTATGAATGGACAAACAATCAGTTACAATGAGGTGTATGGAAGTGTGATAACAGCTAATAATTGATATTAAATCAGTTAAAGGTGAGGGCTTTCAACTG
Organism: Enterococcus sp. BWT-B8; assembly: GCF_020567625.1. Taxonomy (NCBI): domain Bacteria; kingdom Bacillati; phylum Bacillota; class Bacilli; order Lactobacillales; family Enterococcaceae; genus Enterococcus; species Enterococcus sp. BWT-B8. The sequence continues at coordinate 185,310 of NZ_JAJDJV010000002.1, forward strand.
ATTTAATATTGAAAAAGAAAACCTAATGAAATAAAACACATTTAAAAGACTCTTTTTGGAAAAAAATCTTTTAAATGTGTTAGTGTATTAATTATTCTCTGTAGCTACAGAAGCTAGACGTTCAATGAGTTCTTTTTTATTTGGAGCGCTGCATCTATATATACCTATGTTACCTTCTTTTTTTAGCTTAAAAATTTTCTTCTTATCACAGATTCTTTGTAGTTGTAAGGACACATTTTTAACAGGTAATCCATGTTCTTTTAGTAAGCTAGCAATAGGAGCAGAACTAAAACTTTTGTCTTCAGAATTCTCTTCAAGAAAAAGTCCGGTTAAAAACACTTTATCTTGATCAGTAGAGGGATCGATAATATTTATCCACTGACCGAAATGTTCAGGTAACTTGTTTTGATTGGATGTATCAGGTTTCTTTTGAGGTATTTCTCCTACATAAGAAAGTGGGCTCGGGCTGTCAAAAGAATTTATTTGAGAATCTTTGATTGACAATTGTGACTCATCTGTAATTGATGAGACTAGTTCATCTAATTTCCAATTAACTGAATACCTATCAATAAATTCTTCGGTTCCTTCTATACAAATTTGTACAGCATTAGACTTGATTTCAATTTTTGCCATAATAAAACTCCTTTAGTTTTTTATTTTTGATTTATACAGTAACTCTTCTATTGTTGCTCTATATTCAAAAGAGAGGTCATCAATATCTTTTTTCTTAGTATTGTAATAGATTTTATGTGCAGCAAAATTTCCTAGTTTACGTATAGGTTCCAAAGATGATTTTGTATTTCTACTCAATGAAAGAGTAGAGTTTATTTCTGCATTTTTAGTGATGAAAGCTAAATTATAGTAGTCATTTTTTTCATTTTTGATTTCTTGTTCAATATTATTTGCTTCATAAGAATGGATAAGAAGTATTTCAAATAGCCGCCGCATTAACATCGCGCACCCATCAAAAATATTGTTTTCGTAAGTTGAATTAATTTGTAGAGATAGTTTTTCTATATATCCACGAGTATTTAAATACAAAGAGTCATCCAAAATAGCAGGGTGATTTACTACTATAAGATCAGAGTCTTTAGTAAAGACATCAGAGTAAAGTTCTTCATTTTTTTCATAAGCATATGCACTAAGTTTTATAAATTTTCCAGAAATAATAAAATCTTTTGATTTTTTCATGTTAGTTAGTAATCTGGTTTTGTTTGGTTTACTTAAGCTTAATTGGTCGAAGCAATTAATAATTTCTTCAATATTAATTTCATGTTGTGAAAAGTGCTTTCTAATGTAGTAAAGAATCAGATTAGCCTTCTCAAGTTCTTTTCTTTGAAAACTATCGGTTAGTTTAAAAAATTCATACAAACTTATGTTTTCCAATATAAGACCTCCCATTATTCGTATATAATTATACAACATGTTCAATATTTATTAAACTTTATTATTAATAGCTATAATAATAGACGAATCAGTTCAATAACTAATTCGTCTTAAAAGATTCTCAGCGGGTATTTTTTGACTCCGTTTCTGACTCCGTCTTATTGATTTTAGTTGAATTTGTATGACTAGTTAGCCTAGCCCTTTTTTCATTTATGCTACTATATGTTATACTTTGAACTCTATTGATATTGGATATTGAGACTATGTCGAACAAGGCAAGATAGCGAAGGTGCAGATAAAATAATTAAATAGTTGAGAACCTCCAGGCCATTTCATCAGGTACATACATGAAGGACCCTGGAGGTTCTTTTTTTGAGTTCATAATCACTTGGATTTGCACCACTAGATTGACCTAGTCAGCTACTTGAATGACTGGACAAAAACATATAACAAAACAAATGCTCAACGTGTTTCATGATACTCGTCTGGCGCTGTCTCTAAGCAGAGAAGTGCTTTTTCTTAAAAGCGGGAAAATCGTTCAAAAAGGAGATTTTTTATAGATAGCCTCAAAAATACTGCTGGAAGAGGTTTTTGAAATTGATATGGTTGCTTATTTTCAAGAGCAGGATACTATCTGGTCCAGCATTGTAGAAAATTAAAGGTATGAAATTGATAATGGGGTAATTAAAAATAGCTTATTTAAAAAAATATAAAATGCCCCCTCTGAGTATTGTCTGTTTAAACAAATATCAGAGAGGGCACTATTTTTTATAGAATTCAGATGTGACTGATACTTTTAAATGTTTGGATTCTCAGCGGCAGCTTAGTCACAGTAACTGCTTTTTAATACATTCCAAAGCTGGCAAGCCATGCTAGAAGTACTGCGAGCGGTCCTGTCAGCAGCCGAGAGAACAGAACGGCAGGAACTCCGACTTCAACTGTATAAGGCTCTGCTTCTGCAAGGGTCAGCCCTACTGGAACGAAGTCTGCACCTGCCTGAGAGTTAATTGCAAACAACGCCGGCAAAGTCATTGCAGGAGAAATGGTTCCTTTACCTACCTCAACCCCTAACAACACCCCAACAACCTGTGCAATAACAGCTCCCGGTCCAAGAACCGGTGACAGTACTGGAATTGAACAGATCAGAGATAGAATAAGCAATCCCGGAAGGTTTCCAGATAACGGCTTAACTGCTGTGGCAATCACATTTCCGATACCGGTATAGTTGATTAAACCTACCAGCATACTTACAAACGCCATGAACGGTAAGATATTTTTAATCACCATATCAATGGTGTCGCGTCCGGCCTGATAAAAAACGCCGACGACATTTCCGACAACCCGTCCCATTTTATTAATAAGAGCCATAATGCCGGTTTGCTGCTTGGCATTTTCTTCTTTGGCAGTTCTCACTTTCTCTTTTGCTTCCTGATACGCAGATTTATCAGCAGTTGCTGATTGTTCATGGACTTTTTCCTGAATAGGACCTCCAGCTGCTGCTGTGATAGTATCAAGTGTAACACCTGAAACAAAATTTTGTTCATTGATAAATTTCATCAGTGGTCCTGAAGGAGTTGTAGAATGAAGATTTACAGTTAGTACATTTAATTTTGGATAAACGCCGCATCGGGCAGTTCCACCGCAATCAACAACTGCACAGACCATTTCCTCCGGTGCCACTTTTTCTTTAAAGCCATCTCGTGCTTCTGCGCCGATCATATCTGCAATTTTCTGAGCCACTGGGTGAATACCTCCGCCAGTGATAGAAGCTACAATTGTTTTTCCTTCACTTACCTGCAGCGTCAGAGGTCCTCCCCATCCGCTTGGTCCTTTATGAGCGATTACTGCTTTTACCATTTATATTCATCTGCCTTTCTTTTAAGCGTCTGTTGTTTCTTTCCACATAATTTTAGTCAACATTTCTGTAATGATTCCCCGGATTAATATTACTACCAGTCCCACCAGAAAATAGCGGACAGCTAACGGCATAACGGACAAGCCCAGTGTTGTTAGACCAGAAGAAATTCCTGTCCAGACAAAAAGCTCTCCTGCATTGGCATGTGGAAACAGACCGGTGATTGGATGGACAAAAGAAACGGCTGCGTCATAGAATGCCGGCTTTTGTTTCTCTGTCAAAAAGCGTCCAAACGAATAACACATTGGATTCGTTAAGAAAAAGACAGCTAACAGCGGGAATACACTGTAACGTAGAATAATATTTTTGGTACAGAACTGGGCAAATGCTGTTACACGTTCTTCGCCAATCAATGCAATTAGGGCGTTAACAAAGGTCAGAAGAACGATCAGTGTTGGGAGGATACCGGTAATTAAGCCAACCAGATTTTCTCCCCCTGCATTAAAAATACCGATAAAATTTTCTGCCAAACTAACTAACATATCCATGTACTTGTTCCTCCATTTTCATTATTTCTTTTTTAATTAATCCCAATGCCTGTTCATAAGCTCTAAGACGCTGCTTATTTGTTATTTCATTTAGAAGTCCTTCAGCATTTTTACCGATATAGGTTTCTTTCTTTTTAAATCGGGAAAATACTGTAAAACCGGACATTTCCTGGAAATCTAAAATGGTTCCTGCATCGTCAGTTACCAAAATCAGAATAGAACCTTTCCCCAAGTTGAACTTCGTTTTCGCGATACCGACCCCTAAATAACCAGACTGCCTATACTTGTTTTCATTGATGACCTTCTGATAATTCTTGTGCTGTATATAGGAAAAAAATAACTGCAGCAGCCAACATGATACCAGCAGAACAATCAGGTTCAGATACTCTCCCAAAATAATCATCCTCCAATTCTTTTTTATTTGAAAGCGCTTCATGATATAAGACCATGGTAATTATATTTATTTTGTTTGTCAATCTGATTTACAATAATTTCTGTATTGGAACATATGTCGTATTTGTGAAAAAGTGGTGTCAAATTATAAACATTGCAATATTTTCGATGATTTAAAAAAAACTAACTTAATCCCGTTGACAAAGAAAAAATTTAAATATACTATTTGTTTGTATCGTATGTTACTGTAAAGAACATTTGTTAAAGGAGTGGTAAAATTGACAATCTATCAACAACTTTTAGAACGTGAGCATGAAGGAAATCCAATCAAAGTAGGTGTCATCGGTGCTGGTCAAATGGGTTTCGGGATGGTCGCTCAAATTGCTACAATTCCTGGAATGACAGTCACAGGGATCAGTGATATTCGAATTGAATTTGCTGAAAAAGCAGCTGAAGCTTATCATGCTTCTTCGAAACAAAAGAACAAAACTTTGGTAACGACAGATTTTAAAGAGGTCATTTATTCAGAAGATGTGGAAGTCGTTGTCGATGCAACAGGTGTTCCCGAGGTGGGAGCAAAAATTGCTCTTGAGACATTAATTGCGAAGAAACAGCTTGTACTTTTAAATGTGGAAATCGACATCACAGTCGGTCCATTAATGCACAAACTTTACAGGTCAGCAGGATTGGTCTACACAGGATCAGATGGAGATGAGCCGGCAGCAACGACTGAACTGTTTGAATTTGCGAAATCAATGGGAATGGAAGTGCTGGTTGCAGGGAAAGGGAAAAATAATAAGCTGAAAATCGGTGCGAATCCGGATACCTGTCAGGAAGAGGCAGACAGTAAAGCGATGGCTTCTCACATGCTGGCAGCATTCCAGGATGGCACTAAAACAATGGCGGAAATGAATTTGCTGTCCAATGCAATCGGTTTCATTCCTGATAAAGTGGGGATGCATGGAATTTCCGGAGATGTTGATTCAGTTGTTAAAGATCTTGATCTGAAAGAAAATGGTGGTGTTCTTTCTCAGTATGGAGTCGTTGAATATGTGGACGGACTGGCACCGGGTGTATTCGTTATCGTAAAAGGGCAGAATGAAGGAGTTCGACATGAGTTAAGCTACTTGATGAAAAAAGGGGATAGGGACCATCATATCTTGTACCGCCCATTCCATTTGGCTAGTCTGGAAACACCGATTACCATTGCTAAAGCCGTATTAAGAAATGATCATGCCATTGTTCCGATAGGTGCACCTGTTTCTGAAACCGTTGCCGTGACCAAAAAAGATATTGCTGAGGGCGAACGGCTGGACGGCATTGGCGGATACTGTGTACGCGGGGTCCTTGAAACACATGCAGATATGAAGAAAGAAGGGCATATTCCAATTGGATTAATCTCAGGAAAGGTGGTAGCTCGTCGTCCGATCAAGGCAGGAACATTTATCACTGAAGAAGACGTTGTTCTAGATGAATCAACAACTGTCTGGCAGTTGAGAAAACTTCAGGACAGTACATTTGATTAGTCACAGTCGTATTAAAGGAGCCTAAAACATGGTAAAATCAACTGTAAAAGAAATTGGAGAATTTGCTTTTTTTGAGGATATCCCTGTTCTGATTTTATTCAATTCAACTGCACCGGAAGGTCTTCGTGAAGTCTGTGTAATTCATGATTTCGAAGATGACCCAAATGAAAATATGTTAAAAATCGGAAGTCAGATTGTTTTTGGCAGTCAGGTATATGCTGTTGAAGATATTGGACATTTGGCAAATGGGTCCCTATTTGAACTTGGGCACATCTCTCTCTATTTTGACTTGGGAGAGGAAGAGCTGCTGCCGGGTTCCGTACTGCTGTCACCGAATAAGGTGCCGGAAGTGGAGGCTGGGGATATAATACAATTCAATTATTGATAATTATGTTTGGAGGAGAAGAGAATGAGTTATTCAGATGATACAAGATTATTGGTGGAGATTGCTTCCATGTACTACGATGAAGGAGCAAAACAAGCAGACATAGCCCAAAAATTCAGTATCAGCCGTTCTCTTGTCTCCAAATATTTAGCAAAAGCAAGAGATTTGGGATTGGTGGAAATTATTATTCATGATGACCTGCTTCATCCGTATCGCTATCTTGAAGATAAATTAAAGCGTAAATATAATCTGGAAGAAGTCATCTGTACGTCTACTTCCGGAGAAGAAACGCTGATTAAAAGACTGGGTGTAACTGCAGCGAAGTATCTGGCAAGAGTTATTCAGCCTCATCATACCGTAAGTGTCTCAGCAGGTACAGCTGTACAAGAGGTTGCTCTGAATTTTTCTTCTAAAAATCAGCTGCCGGATGTAAAGTTTGTTCCAATGGTCGGCGGCTTAGGTCAGCAGCATATGAACCTACAGGCGAATGTTGTGTGTGAAATTTTTGCCAAGCACAGTGGTGCAACCGCAATTGAAATGCATGCACCGATTACAGTGGATTCAGCAGAGGCCAAGAAGGTTTTTATGGAGCAGTCCTTTATAAAGAGCGTTTTTAATCAGGCAAAACAGGCAGATATTGCTTTGGTGGGGATTGGCGGCAAGCCCGTCTACTCAACAATGACAAAAGCGTATCTGCTGGCGAATACGGAGGAAATTACAACAGAATTATCCAACGGCGTCGTTGTCGGTGATATTTGCTACAACTTTATCAACAGCGAAGGAGAGCTTTCAGACTGTACGTGGAATAAACGTGTGATGGCACTGAACCTTGAGGATCTGAAACAAATCCCAAGAGTTGTCGGAGTAGCTGGAGGTAAAGATAAAATTGACGGAATTCATGCAGCGTTGACTGGTCATCTGGTCAATGTCCTGATAACAGATGAAATCACTGCAAAAGCATTATTGGATATAGTTTAAGCAAGTCCCTTACTCTTGTTAAAAATACAGCCTATATGGAGAAAGTATCAGTTGATTGTCAAGATTGACTGATGTGAATAAACAAGAGGAGATCAAAAAAATGACAGAAGCAAGCACAATATCGCTGCCCAATCGTGCCGGTTTGTCAGACGGTGAGCTGAAAGCGATTTATGAAACCATGTGGGAGATCCGTTTCTTTGATGAAAAAGTCGATCAGCTCTTTGCCAAAGGACTGATTCACGGCACGACCCACTTGGCTGTCGGGCAGGAAGCCACTGCAGCCGGCAGCGGTGCAGTACTTAGAAAAACTGACTGGATTACCGCAACACATAGAGGGCATGGTCAGACCATTGCCAAAGGAACCAATATCAATGAAATGATGGCCGAACTGTTTGGTCGAACCACCGGAACCAATAATGGCAAAGGCGGCTCCATGCACATTGCCGATCTGGATACCGGAAATCTGGGAGCTAATGGAATTGTCGGCGGAGGCTTCCCCATCGCAACCGGGGCTGCCCTGACTGCAAAAATGAAGAAGCTGGATCGGGTGGCGCTGGCCTATGCCGGAGACGGTTCTACCAATGAAGGCAGCTTCCATGAAGCTGTGAATCTGGCAGCAATCTGGGATCTGCCGGTGGTCTTCTTCATTGAGAACAACCAGTATGGCATGAGCGGTTCGGTGAAAAAAATGACCCGGGTGGCCCACTTGTCTGAACGGGCACAGGCTTATGGGATTGAGGGCATCACCATTGACGGCAATGATTTGCTGGAGGTCATCAACACCACCCATGATGCCGTGGAAAAAGCCCGCAGAGGTGAAGGTCCTACCTTGATTGAGGCCCTAACCTATCGCTGGAAAGGGCATTCGAAATCAGACGCAAAAAAATATCGTACAAAAGAAGAGGAGGAAGACTGGCGGAAAAATCGTGATCCAATCAAACGAGCCAAAGAAGTCTTTATGGAAGCTGGAATCTTCACAGAAGAAGAGGCAGAAGCCATTCGATTGGCTGCCAAGCAAACGATTGAAGATGCAGTTTCTTTCGCGGAAGAGAGCCCGATGCCGGTGCTGGCTTCCATGTACGAAGATGTGTATGCAGAGTAGGAGGGGTATGAGATGAGAGAAATAACCTATTCCGAAGCAATAAGGGAAGCGCTTACGGAGTCAATGAGAGAAAATGAAGATGTATTTATGCTTGGCGAAGATATTGGTGTCTATGGGGGTGCCTTTGGGGTCAGTCGAGGGATGGTGGAAGAATTTGGTGAAGAACGGGTTCGTTCCACACCCATTGCGGAATCAGTGATTGCCGGTGCTTCGGTGGGGGCAGCCATGACTGGGATGCGCCCGGTCTTTGAAATCCAGTTTTCTGACTTTGTCACGATTGCACTGGATCAGATCGTCAATCAGGCGGCGAAGATCCGCTACATGTATGGCGGGAAAGCCAAAATTCCACTGGTAATGCGCACACCGGGCGGCTCCGGGACCGGGGCCGCAGCCCAGCACTCCCAGAGTTTGGAAAACTGGACAGCCCATGTACCGGGACTGAAGGTCATTCAGCCGGCTACTGCCTATGATGCCAAAGGGCTGCTGCATGCGGCGATTGAAGATGACAATCCGGTAATGTTTTATGAACATAAACTGTGCTACCGAACCACTAGTGATGTCCCGGAAGGAAAATATACGATTCCTATTGGTGCGGCAGATATTAAACGGGCAGGCACGGATATTTCGGTGGTTGCTACCGGCATCATGGTGCATAAAGCATTGGAAGCCGCCGAGCTGTTGGCAGAGGAAGGGATTCAGATTGAAGTGGTGGACCCGCGTACGCTGGTGCCGCTGGACAAGCAGACGATTGTGGAGTCCGTGATGAAGACCGGCAAGGCAGTCGTGGTGACCGAAGCAGTGAAGCGCAGCGGCTTCAGTGCCGAGCTGGCCAGTGTGATTGCGGAAAATAACTCCTTTGATTTTTTGGATGCACCGATTGTTCGTCTGGCTGGAGAAGAAATTCCCATGCCTTATCATCCGGAGCTGGAGAAAAAGGCCGTTCCCCAGGTGGAGGACATTGTCAAAGCCTGCCGGAATCTGATGGCGGACCGATAGGGGGAGGAGAAAAGAAATGGCTTATGAAGTCTTAATGCCGAAGCTGAGCTCCACCATGACTGATGGAACAATTACTGTCTGGCTGAAAAATGAAGGAGACACTGTAGAAGTCGGCGAAGCAATCTTTGAAGTAATGACGGATAAAATAGCGATTGAAGTGGAGGCCTATGAAGAAGGCATCCTGTTAAAACGATACATTGGTGACGGAGAAAGTGCACCGGTTAATTCAGTGATTGCCTATATTGGCGAAGCCGGAGAAAGCGTACCGGAGGAGATGCCTAGAGTGAGCGGAGGCGAAAGATCGGCTGAAGAGGAAGAACCTTCTGCAGACACACCCAAAATTGATAGTGAAGCAATGAAATCAGAAACGAGCCAGCCAACTGAAGGCAAAATACGTGCCACTCCGGCAGCCCGCAGAGCAGCCAGAGAAAATGGGGTTGATCTTAAAAATGTGACAGGCTCCGGACCGAAAGGACGAATTCAGGCAGCAGATATCTCAGCGTATACGAAATTATCTTGTGAAGAGAGTGCAAAAGTTGTTGGCGGACAACCAGTCTCAAGCACAGAAACCAGCCGCCTGATTCCATGGTTTGGCATGCGCAAGGTGATTGCGGAAAATATGCACCAAAGCACCTCCACGATTCCTCATGTCACCATGAGTGCTGAAGTCAATATGTCCGCCATGGTCAAGCTGAGAGAACAGCTGCTGCCGATGATTGAGGAACAGACAGACCAACGACTGTCCTATCTGGAGCTGATTATCAAAGCAACAACGATTGCCTTAAAGGTGTATCCGATGTTCAATGCCCATGGCACAGAAGAAGGTATTCGCCAGTTTGACGACGTGAATATGGGGGTGGCTGTGGCTCTTCCAGAGGGGCTGATTGTACCTGTGGTGAAGCAGGCAAACAGAATGGGGCTCAGTGAGCTGACCGCTTCTGTCAAAGATCTGACCAGTAAAGCCAGAGACAGCCGACTGTCACCGGATGAACTGAGCGGCGGTACATTTACCATCAGTTCATTAGGACGAAGCAAAGTCAAAGAATTTACTCCGATCATCAATGCGCCGGAAGCAGCGATTTTAGGCGTCGGCGGACTGTTTGAGAAGCTGTCTGTAGATATGTACAATGACATGGAAAAAATTGAGCATGTCCCTACCTTGAACCTGTGTCTGTCCTTTGACCACCGGGTGGCCGACGGTGCTCCGGCAGCTGCGTTTCTCAGCATGATTGCGGAGATTCTGGAAAACCCAATGCGCCTATTGTTGTAGGCGGAAGGAGGAGCAGAAGATGGCAAACAGGATCGATACAGTGGTGATTGGAGCAGGACCGGGCGGCTATGTGGCCGCGATTCGTGCGGCACAGCTGGGTCAGTCAGTAACCATTATTGAAGCGGAACAGATCGGCGGTGTCTGTCTCAATGTCGGATGTATTCCGTCAAAGGCGCTGATTACAGCCGGTCACCGTTATCAGGAAGCACAGCAGTCTGATTTTTTAGGGGTTAGAACCAAGGAGGTCGAACTGGACTTTGCAAAGATGCAGCAGTGGAAAGACCAAAAAGTGGTTAAAGCTCTGACTTCCGGTATCGCCATGTTATTGAAAAAGAACAGAGTAAAAATTATTGAAGGACGGGCACAGTTTACATCCCCGACAACGCTGGATATCCAAACAGCAAAAGGCTCAGAAACCATGACCTTTACACAGGCCATTATCGCCACTGGAAGCTCGCCGATTGAAATTAATGGATTTCCGTTTAGGAATCGGGTAGTTGACTCTACCGGCGGTTTGAACCTGAAGGAGCTGCCGAAGAAGCTGATTGTGGTGGGCGGCGGCTATATCGGCTGTGAACTGGCTGGTGCCTATGCCAATTTGGGAACAGAAGTCACCATAGTGGAAGGCAGCGGCAGTATCCTGCCGAATTTTGAAGCGGACATTCAGGAGCTGGTCTTGAAGCAGTTCAAGAAGAAAGGGGTGAAAGTCTATGTCAATGCCAAGGCGAAACAAGCAACGGCAGGCAAGGACCGGGTGACAGCTGAAATTGAGCTGTCTGACAATAAAATCAGGAAGCTGGCTTCCGATTACGTCATGGTCACTGTCGGACGCAGACCGAACACTTCAGCACTTGGACTGGAAAAAGCCGGTATAAAAACGAATCAGAGGGGCTTAATCCCAGTGGATGCTCAATACCGTACCGTTCAGAAACAGATTTTTGCGATTGGGGATGTGGTGGAAGGTCCGGCATTGGCACATAAAGCCAGTTATGAAGGGAAAGTGGCAGCAGAAGTAATTGCCGGCAAGAATGTGGTGAAGGATTATCGAGTGATTCCGGCTATCTGTTTTACCGATCCGGAAGTGGCAGCGGTAGGCTATACTGTAAAAGAAGCAGAGGCAGCCGGGAAACAGGCGAAGACCGCCATGTTCCCGATGCAGGCCAATGGTCGGGCGCTTTCGCTGAATGCCGCAGGAGGGTTTGTCCGTATTGTGTATGAAGAAGGCAGCGAGCTGATTCTGGGTGCCCAGATTGTAGGGGTGAATGCCAGTGATCTGATTGCAGAGCTTACCCTGGCGATTGAATCCTACCTGACACTGGAGGATATCGCATTAACCATTCATGGTCATCCAACCTTATCAGAAACGATCATGGATGCCTGTGAAGTTGGGCTGGGGTTGCCGATCCATATGTAGCAGGAGATAATAGAAGAAACAGATTATTCATTGAATCATTAAGTAGTGGAGACAAAAGGCAGACTGTCGTTGACTATTTCACAAAATAAGAACGAATAAGCAGTTTACTGTTGCTTTGATGATGTTATGGATAAACTCTGTGCAAAAACTGAACAATATAAATATATGACGATAATTTTGCTTGAAACGGCAAGATTATCGTTTTTTATAGTGAATACAAGCAGCTGAGTTGTAACTGAGCTTTTTCAGCATAAATACTCTTGAAAAATATGAAAAGTATTTTCCAATACTTTATATCAGAATCTGTCTATCAAAAATATTTTTATTGTATGACAGTTATAATCGGGCAATCATACATATACATAGGGTGAGTAAATAGAGATAATTCAGTAATATTCTGACCAAATTATAAATTACATTTCTTTCTGATATTTTTCTTTCCAAGTTTCCATACTTCTTATTTAAAGGAATAAACTCAGATCAAGATCACTCAGACGATAGTCTGTTTTAGGCGGAACCGCAGTATAAATGGTACGAGTACTCTGTTGATCTTCCTGCAGCTGTTCATGTTGTGCAGTCAGCTAGTGATATAAATAGGAATAGCTGAATGATTGCGCTTTTGGTTGCCGGTGAGCTGTCCACTTTTAAATTTTCTGAGCAGCCTGTAAGTACTGCTGAGAAAATGATTAATGCAAACTTTTTTAATTAGATTCCATCTCTTCTGTTAAAATAAGGTTCTTTTGACAACATAACAAAAGGAATTTCAAATTACCATAAAGCTTTTTTTGAATTAATTTTCGTTTTTAAGGTTAGTTTAAGCTAGAAGGATTATTCTATAGTCAACCCAATAACCAAGCTTTTTCATTTAATACTTTCCTATCCCTGTCTTATTAATGAGGCAGGGTGTTTTTTTGTCCAGGAACAAAGAGCAGTGATACTCTATCCAGTTTTACAGATTAAATAAAATTGGTGAAAGGTCAAAATATACAAGTATTTCCCGCCTGCTGATTAACTGTTTTTAAGTCAATAGAAAGTAATGGATTTCAGTTTTTTAAATAAAATTCCCTTTTGTTATACATTACATAAAAAAGATTATAAATGAAGCCGATCAGTAAGTTACTCAGAAACCGTATTGACCCAATCAACGAACGTATGAATAGCTAAGGTAATCTGATAATACTTTGACTTTGAAAAGAAAACATTGCTGATACATGATTCTGTTAAACACTTCCAAAGCACCTCATTTTTGGTTAATTGCAGGGTGTAAGACGACAGAAACAGCAGCCGAATTGAGAATTAGCCAGAAGAAAGGGGGGGGATAATTGTCATGGTGCACTCGGGTATTATCCAGTACCTTGACAATTTTTTCTTCTGGCTGGATGGTTAGGACTATTTCCAAAAAAGTCAGAAAAACAGTGATACTACCTCATTTTTCTTCAAGTGTATCATGAATAGCAAATCGATAAATTTTTAACTAATACTTCACTTAATATATATAATTGGTTCTCTGCTGATTTTTCCATAAAAATATCTCTAACAGTTCCAATTCATTTTCATTTGTTTTTCTTGAATAATTACAAACTTATCTATTTGTTGAAAAATTCAGGGAAATGGCTGAAAAAACGAGGTTTATCTTCGATTTTGTTTTGTGACAATGATAGACTGTAAGTATATGAAATTGTTTGAAGGAGTTGAAATGATGGGCGCTGTCAAATCAGTATTTACAAAACTTTATCCGGGGATTCCTTTTGTTCTTGTTAATACGGTTCCCTTTATTCCCTATTTGGTGTTTTTAAATATGCACACTGGAGCAGGGTGGGAAGGTATTCTCCCCTTTGTATTGTTTTACACTGTTAGAATAGCGGGTATTTTTTTATTAAAAAGCTTTCGATTAGCTCTGACAACACTCCATATTTTTATTCTTTCTTTGATTGTCGGCGCTCTGGGAGGCGTCTTTGGTATTTTGGGAGAGTGGTGGTATCCTTGCTATCTTCTTTCTGCAGTACTGATTGGTTTGGGTGCTGCCTGGCTTCCTCCAACCAACACCACTATTAAATATCAGCGGAAAGAACTGAAGGTTAAAAAGGAAAAGACCAGCTTGATGACGCTTGTTTTTATGATTGTGCTTATCGGTATCTTTATCGGTTCTCTGACTGCGAATTTTCCTGCCAGAAATCTGGTTATTTTTACAGAGTACACGCTGCTGTATCTTGCAGCTTTATTTAAAATGAACAGCTATCCGGTTCAAGACAGACGCATGGATAAAATGGATGAGCAGACTTTTTTTATGAAGGAATTTCTATTGTTTCTGGTTTATTTTATTCTGCTGATTATTGTCCGTTTGGCACGTGCTCTATTTGATTCGCATTATCTGTCTATTGCAGTCATTGGCTTTTCTGCCTGTCTGATTGTTGCATCCTGGTATATCAGTACAGTTCACCGAAACTGGAAGCTGCCTATATGGCTCAACCTGCTGGTTTTTATTAATGGAATGAGCATTAACTTTATTTTACTTTTCGGAACGTTTTATACAGCATTTTATTTTGGAAACAACAAAATTGCCTTGTATTTGTATACGCCATATATTCTGGGAATTTTAGCATCTAAATTACTGATGAAATATATTTATCATTTATTTTTAAAATTAGACAGAGAGCTTATTCATATTTTCGGACTGATTTTTTCTTTAATATTACTGATGTTCCGTGCAATTTTTCCGATAGGTGTCTTTATTTTCAGTATGTTTATAAGCGCTGCCAGCACGTATTTAAATCAGGTATATGCTGAAAGCAGCGAACTCCCTAAGGACCAGCGGATTATTATCCGTTATGCTGCTCAGTCAAAAGGAAGTATTGTTCACCAGTTTCTAATTATGGGCGGACTGTGGATCATGGCAAAAGGATCAGGTATTTCAATTAATACGATACTTCAGATTACCGGATATAGGGAAGGTAATCCTCAGATATTACACATTATTGATGCAATTCATTATCTCAGTATCGGCATTTTGCTGTATCTCCTGTTTTTTATCCTATATGAACGTTTGTTTAAAAATAGAAAGCTGACTATTGAAAAATAATTATCAGGTATTTTTATGTGAGTATTTGACAACCCGCACTGAAATTTTTCTCTAAGAGGAAAGAATGAATTAACATACACAAATCATCCAAAAAATAACGTATTATAAAGCAAGTATGTTAAAATAAACATAGGTTATAAAAAACAGAGGAGAACTTAGATGAAACAACGAGGTTTTGAAATTATTTCAGATTATGAAGATCAGCAAATTACTCTTCCCCAAAGAGCAACAAGCGGTGCAGCAGGCTATGATTTTGAAGCGGCTGAAACTATCGTAATACCCAGTATTTGGGCGCAAAAAGAAAAAGGGGAGACTCCAAAGCCAACTTTGGTAAAGACAGGGATCAAGGTGTATATGGCGAAGAATGAATATCTGGAGTTAGTCAGCCGCTCCTCAAATCCGCTGAAGCGATTTCTGATGCTTGCAAACGGTGTGGGTGTGATTGACAGTGATTATTATAACAACGAAGGAAATGAAGGACATATTATGTTCCAGTTCCTGAATTTTGGCTATGAAGAAGTGACGATAGAAAAAGGGGAAAGAATCGGTCAGGGAATTTTTAAAGCGTTTCTTTTATCAGATACAGATGATGTGGAGGCGGAAAGAACCGGAGGATTTGGTTCTTCAGGCCAATGATTGCTTAAAATCTGATTAAACTTCTTTATTGATAATAAGAAGTCTTAGTGTAAACAGACCAGAGTGTGATAAAATACTAACAGTTAATACAATAACAAATTATAAGATTTGAGTAGGGAGCTGCAGCATGGCGAAAAAAGCAAAAGTTCAATTTGAATGTCAGACTTGCGGCTACATTTCTCCCAAATATCTAGGACGCTGTCCAAATTGCGGGCAATGGAATTCAATGGTGGAAGTGACTCTTCAGGATACAACAGACCGGCGTGTCAGAGTCAGTTTGACTGGAAAGAAAACTCAGCCTCAACTGCTGACAGAAGTCATTCCCAGAAAAGAACCCAGAGTAGCAACAAAGCTGGCAGAATTAAACCGGGTGCTGGGCGGCGGTGTCGTTCCGGGATCGCTGGTACTGATCGGTGGAGATCCGGGCATCGGAAAATCCACACTGCTTCTTCAAGTTTCTCAGCAGCTGACAGAAGTCGGCGGAAAAGTGCTGTATGTTTCCGGAGAAGAGAGTGCAGAACAGATCAAGCTGCGCGCGGAGCGTCTGGGTACGTCCAATCTTGATTTCTATTTATATGCTGAAACAGATATGCAGGAAATTTCCCGTGCGATCGAAAAACTTGAACCGGATTATGTCATTATTGATTCTATTCAGACGATGACTCAGCCGGATGTTACAAGTGTTGCAGGCAGCGTCAGTCAGGTGCGCGAAACAACAGCTGAACTGCTGAAACTCGCAAAGACTAACGGAATTGCTATTTTTATTGTCGGTCATGTGACGAAGGAGGGTTCGATTGCAGGACCTCGAATGCTGGAGCACATGGTTGATACTGTATTGTATTTTGAAGGAGATAAGCATCATACCTTCAGAATTTTACGTGCAGTCAAAAACCGGTTTGGTTCAACCAATGAAATCGGTATTTTTGAAATGCGGGAACATGGACTGGAAGAGGTGGCAAATCCTTCACAGGTATTTTTAGAAGAACGACTTGATGGCGCAACAGGATCTGCCATAGTCGTAGCCATGGAAGGCAGCCGTCCGATTCTGGTAGAGGTTCAGGCACTGGTTACTCCGACAGTTTTTGGGAATGCCAAGCGAACGACAACCGGTCTTGATTTTAACCGTGTATCGCTGATTATGGCGGTACTTGAGAAAAGAGCTGGTCTGCTGCTTCAGAATCAAGATGCTTATCTGAAAGCAGCCGGAGGTGTGAAGCTGAATGAACCAGCCATTGATTTGGCAGTAGCTGTCAGTATTTCCTCCAGCTATAAAGAAAAGGGAACGAAGCCGACAGAGTGCTTTATCGGAGAAATTGGTTTGACAGGTGAAGTTCGGCGGGTGAACAGCATTGAACAACGGGTAAGAGAAGCAGCCAAGCTTGGCTTCACGCGAATCTATCTCCCCAAGAATAATCTGGGGGGCTGGGAACCACCTAAAGAAATTGAAGTAATCGGTGTTTCAACGCTTGGAGAAACACTGAAAAAAGTTTTTCAGTAAACTAAAAAGTATGGCAGGACTGATTTATTGTAAGTTCACAATAGCTGCTCAGATGTCTTATCAAAATGAAAACTGACAGTCCGCCGCCATACTTTTTAATAGATAGTAACAGCGGCAGGATGTCGAATCTTTTTAATCTATTTTTATGTTTAAGAAAAAATAACGAGACAAGGTGTTCGGCTGTCAGTGATGGTATATTATTTTGACTGGACCATTGTATCCAGTCGTTTTTAACAAATAATCAAAAATAAAATTTGAGAATAGGAGAGTACTATGCAAAAACGTGTAATCTCTGTCTTGATGGTTGTTGTTGGAGCCAGCTTGGGAATATCATTATTTCCTATAGCTTGGAAGATGACAAATCAAGCGGATAATAAATGGCTGAACAATAATTTTACTAACAGTCTGATCGGTGCAATTATTTTCTTTATTTTATCTTTACTGTTAACAAAATACATTATTTCAGCAGTTAAAAGAATTGAAAAATCTTTAAATGAGGTAAGTCTGACCTTTCTTCTATTTGGAAGTGTCGGAGCGATTTTAGGCTTAACGCTCGGTGTGATTATTTCCATCCCAATGTACAACTTGGATATTCCTGTAGTGAACAGTCTGGTCCCTATTTTAGTTATGATTATGCTGGGTTATCTGGGCTTTCGAATGGGAACTACCAGAATTGAGGAGTGGAAAAAAATCTTTACCAGCAGACAAAAGAAACCGTTGCCGGAAAATGAAGGACAGATGCTGGAGCGTAAGGTGGAGGATCATTTTCACAAATATAAAATTTTGGATACAAGCGTAATTATTGATGGTCGAATTTATGATATCACCAAAACCGGATTCCTGGAAGGCGTTATTTTAATTCCTAACTTTGTTTTATATGAGCTTCAATATATTGCTGATTCTGGCGACAGCTTGAAGCGGGTACGCGGACGACGCGGGCTGGATATTCTGAATGCCCTTCAAAAAGAAGAAGGAATTTCTGTGGAAATGTACGATGGAGATTTTGAGGATATTGCAGAAGTAGACAGTAAACTGATTAAGCTGGCAAAGCTTTTAGATGGTGTCGTTGTAACTAATGACTATAATTTAAATAAAGTCTCTGAATTTCAAAATGTTCCGGTTCTGAATATCAATGAGCTGGCAAATGCTGTGAAGCCGGTAGTGATTCCAGGAGAAACAATGAACGTAATGGTTGTCAAAGCCGGAACAGAGCGGCAGCAGGGGGTGGCTTATCTTGACGATGGCACCATGGTTGTTGTTGAGGACGGGCAGCATTATATGAATGAGCATATTCAGGTCGTTGTGACCAGCGCTCTTCAGACAGCTGCTGGACGGATGATTTTTGCCAAACCTGCACATTCAGGCAGAGGAATTGATGAAAATAAGGGTTCCTATCAGGCAAATGAAAAGAAGTAGATTATGAAAGAATATGAAGTTATTTTACTGGCAGCAGGTCAGGGAAAAAGAATGGGGGCTTCCCGAAATAAAATTTTGCTGCATCTTATGGGGAAACCGGTTATCCTGTATTCGCTGAAAACGTTTCTGAAAGATCCGCTGTGCAGGCATATTATTTTAGTAACTCAATCAGATGAACAGGATTTGCTTAAAGAAACGATTCGAAAAGTTCGAAGCAAAAACTGTACGATTACTATTGTTCCCGGCGGCTGTGAACGCCAGTACAGTGTGTATAATGGTTTGCAGAAGCTGAAACATCCAGAAAATATTGTGATGGTTCATGATGGTGCTCGGCCATTTGTTACTCGTTTGCAGTTAAAGGAGCTTCATGCGGCAGCACTTGAAACACGTACTGCTATTTTGGGTGTACCGGTTAAAGATACGATTAAACGAGTAATCAATGGAACAGTTCAGGAAACCATTCCCAGAGATACATTGTGGCAGATTCAGACACCACAGGTTTTTTACGGAAATGACCTGATAAATGCACATGAAAAAGCCCGTGAAGAGGATTTTCTGGGAACGGACGAATCTTCGTTGATGGAAAAATATAGTGATCTTCCTGTGACAATGGTTCTTGGAAGCTACGAAAACATTAAATTGACAACACCGGATGATATGTTGATAGGTGAAGCAATTGTTAAACGAAAAAGGAGCTAGACAAATATGTTTAGAATTGGTCAGGGATTTGATGTTCACCAGCTGGCAGAAGACCGCAAGCTGATTGTCGGCGGTGTGGAAATTCCCTTTTCTAAGGGATTGTTGGGACATTCGGATGCTGATATTCTGCTTCATGCCATTACCGATGCAATTCTGGGCGGTGCGGGCTTAGGTGATATCGGTCATCTGTTTCCAGATACAGATCCTGCATTTAAAAACGCAGATTCGATGGAACTGCTGTATCAGGCAAATAAAAAAGTCATGGATGCAGGCTTTACTATTAACAATATTGATTGTACAATTTTAGCAGAGCAGCCGAAAATGAAGCCGTATTTGGAAAAGATGAAAGAAAATATTGCCGAGACCTGTAAAATAACCGCAGAACAGGTGAATATAAAGGCGACAACGATGGAAAAAATGGGTTTTATCGGTCGTGAAGAAGGAATGGGAGCGATGGCGGTCGCTTTACTCGAAAATTAAGAAAGAGGAAAAGATAATGACAAAAGTTCGTGTACGTTACGCACCAAGTCCAACAGGACACCTGCATATTGGAAATGCAAGAACAGCTTTATTTAATTACTTGTTCGCCCGTCATAATGATGGTGAATTCATTATCCGTATAGAAGATACAGATCAAAAGAGAAATATTGAAGACGGTGAAAAAAGTCAGCTTGAAAATCTGGCGTGGCTTGGAATTAATTGGGATGAATCTCCAGAAAATCCGGGTGAGTATGGTCCGTATCGCCAGTCTGAACGAAAAGAGATTTATCAGCCGCTGATTGATCAGCTGCTAAGCAGCAATCGTGCGTATAAATGTTATTGTACAGAAGAAGAGCTGGAAACAGAAAGAGAAGCACAGAGAGCGAGAGGTGAAATGCCTCATTACTCTGGAAAGTGTGCAGATCTATCACCTTCAGAACAGGCAGAAAAAGAAGCACAGGGATTGAAACCGGTCATCCGTTTCCGCGTTCCAAGAAATACTACCTATACATTTGATGATATGGTTAAAGGGGAAATCGTATTTGAATCTGATAATACCGGCGGCGATTTTGTTATTCAAAAACGTGACGGTATGCCTACCTATAACTTTGCGGTGGCTGTAGATGACCACATGATGAAAATTACTCACGTGCTCCGCGGTGATGATCATATTGCCAATACACCAAAACAGCTGATGATTTATGAAGCATTTGGCTGGACACCGCCAAGCTTTGGGCATATGACTCTAATTATTAATTCAGAAACAGGGAAAAAATTAAGTAAGCGTGATGAAACTATCCTGCAGTTTATTGAACAATATCGTGAGCTGGGCTATTTGCCTGAAGCAATGTTCAACTTTATCGCATTACTGGGCTGGTCTCCAGTTGGGGAAGAAGAAATCTTTTCTCAGGAAGAGCTGATCAATATTTTTGATCCTGAACGCTTAAGCAAATCACCAGCTGCTTTCGACAGCAAAAAGCTTGAGTGGGTAAACAACCAGTACATGAAGCAGATTGATTTGGATGTATTGGCAGATATGTGTATCCCTTACTTGATCGCTGACAGTCGCGTAGAAAAAGATCCAACACCGGAACGAATTGAATGGTTGAAGAAACTTGTCAGTCTTTATCAGGCGCAAATGAGTTACGCTGCTGAAATAGTGGGACTTTCTGACCTGTTCTTTAATGAACATCCGGTTCTGGATAACGCAGCAAAAGAAGTTCTGGCAGGAGAAACAGTTCCTGAAGTGCTGAATGTGTTTAAAGCACAGCTGGAAGAAGCCGCTGTAGTGGATGTTCCAACAATTAAAGCGGCAATCAAAGCTGTTCAAAAGGAAACAGGAGTAAAAGGGAAGAACCTGTTCATGCCGATTCGTGTAGCTGTTTCCGGATTGACACATGGACCTGAGCTGGCAGAAACTATTGAGCTTTTAGGAAAAGAAAAAGCACTGGCTCATTTAACGAATGTTTTAAAATAGAAAGAAACACACAGAAAAGAAGAAGTAAAAGGCTGTTTATTTTCAGAGAGACTGCGGCAGGTGTAAGCAGTCAGTAAATACCCTTTGAAATGCCCCTTTGAGTGGTCTCGGTGAAAAGCAAGTAGCTGAGAACGGCTGACAGACGTTACCTGTTTTGAGGCAAAGCAGCAGTCTGTTTTGTGAAAAAAAGTGGAACCACGTGAAAGCGTCTTTTAAGCGGAATTATTTCGTTTGAAAGGCGTTTTTTATCATTAATTAAGGAAAATAAAGGGGAAAAAGAGTCTGTCTGCTGATGGTAAAATGAACTGAAGGAGTTGTTTTGAAAGAAGATAATGAAAGGAAGGAAGCTTATGAGTTGGTTGAAGAGGAGCATTGCTGCGGTTAGAAAAAATGATCCGGCAGCCCGTTCCACTGCAGAAATTCTGTTTACCTACCCAGGGGTATATGCGCTGTTCTGGCATCGGCTGTCGCATTTTTTATACAATCATCATCTCTATCTGCTGGCAAAAATTCATGCTCAATTTTGGCGATTTTTGACAGGTATTGAAATTCATCCGGGAGCAACAATCGCACCTGGCGTTTTTATTGATCATGGGATGGGTGTGGTTATTGGTCAGACAGCTGAGATCGAGGAAGATGTGGTGCTATTTCATGGTGTGACGTTAGGCGGTACAGGTAAAGACAGCGGGAAACGACATCCTACTGTTAAAAAAGGTGCAATCATTTCTGCACATGCACAAATTTTAGGACCGGTTACCATAGGAGAACAGGCAAAAGTAGGTGCTTCAGCAGTTGTGCTGATCGATGTACCGGATCGAGCGACAGCAGTGGGAATTCCGGCAAAAATAGTCCGAATCAACGGGGAAAAGGTAGGAGAAAAAGATGATACAGATTTATAATACATTAACCAGACAGAAGGAAGTCTTTACACCTTTGGAAAAAGGAAAGATTAAGATGTATGTCTGCGGACCAACAGTCTATAATTATATTCATATAGGAAATGGGCGCAGTTCAATTGCCTTTGATACGATTCGCCGCTATTTTGAATATAGAGGTTATGAAGTAAATTATGTTTCCAACTTCACAGATGTGGATGATAAAATTATCCGGGCAGCCAATGAGCTGGGGATTACAGCACCGGAAGTTGCAGATAAATTTATTCAGGCATTTAAAGAGGATACTGCGGCGTTGAATGTAAAGCCTGCTACTGAAAATCCCAGAGTAATGGATCATATGCCGGATATTCAGGCATTTATTGAGGCACTGATTGATAAAGGGTATGCGTATCAGTCTCAGGGAGACGTATACTATCGCACTAGAAAATTTAAAGAGTATGGGAAATTAAGCCACCAATCCATTGATGAGCTTGAAATGGGCGCCAGTCAGCGTACTGGAGAAGAGCTGAAGCTAAAGGAAGATCCTCTTGATTTTGCTTTGTGGAAAGCGGCAAAAGAAGGAGAGATTTTCTGGGATTCTCCTTGGGGTGCCGGTCGTCCGGGCTGGCATATTGAGTGCTCGGTGATGGCAGGCAAGCATTTGGGCGATACCATTGATATTCATGGCGGCGGTCAGGATCTGGAGTTTCCGCATCATGAAAATGAAATAGCACAAAGTGAGGCAAAAACCGGGAAAACATTTGCGAATTACTGGATGCACAACGGCTACGTAACGATTGGCGAAGACGATGAAAAAATGAGCAAGTCTTTAGGAAATTTTATTACTGTACATGAAATGGTTAAGCAGGTAGATCCTCAGATTTTGCGGTTCTTTATGGCAACGACTCAGTATCGGCGCCCGATCCGCTATAGTGAGACAACTCTGAAAGAAGCGGCAGTAAATTATCAGAAACTGAAAATCGCTTTTGAAAATCTTTCTTTCAGAAAAGATTCAGCAGAGGAGGCGTTGCTGGAGGATGCTGAAAAGATTGCGGAACTGGATCAGATTGAAGCAGCTTTCATTAAAGAAATGGATGATGACTTTAATGCGGCCAATGGAATTACGGTTGTTTACGAATTGGCAAAATGGCTGAATCAGTACAGTGAGCAGAATTCTGTTTCCAAAAAAGTTACAGAATATGCCTTGGGATTATATACGGTGCTTTTGGAAATATTTGGCATTCTCTTTTCTTCGGCTGAACTGTTGGATGATGCTGTTGATCAGCTGATTGAAGAAAGAAATCAGGCAAGAAAAGATCGAAATTTCGCTCGCAGCGATGAAATTAGAGATCTGTTAAAAGAACAGGGAATCATTCTTGAGGATACTGCTCAGGGAACCAGATGGAGACGTGGCGAATGAGAGATTACACACAGCTGAACGGTCTGGCACTGGCTTATGTAGGAGATGCAATTTATGAAATATACATTCGGGATTACCTGGTCTCAGAAGGACAGACGAAGCCAAACGTTCTTCACCGAACTGCAACCAATTATGTCTCAGCAAAGGCGCAGGCTTCTCTAATGCAGGGAATGCTGTCGGAAGGCAAGCTGTCGGAAGAGGAAGAGCTGATTTACAAGCGTGGAAGAAATGCCAAAAGTCATACCTCGGCTAAAAATGCGGATATCACAACTTACCGTGTTGCGACCGGCTTCGAAGCGTTGATGGGCTATCTTCATTTAATGAAGAGGACCGAACGTTTGGAAGAATTGATTGAATGGTGTATAAAGAAAGCAGGTGAGCAGAATGAAGCCAGGAAGAAATAGAAACAGGCAAAATGATAAGAAAGACAGAAGACCTGTGAAAGTGAAAAAACAGGAAGGCCCTGTCGCAGAAAAAAATGATGATTTTGTTTTTGGTCATTATGCGGCACTCGAAGCACTGGGAAATGACCGCGGCAACAAATTGTTTTTGCAGGAGGACCTTTCCGGAGAAAAGATAGAGAGGCTGAAAGAAGCCGCAAAAGAACATGCGGTTCCGGTAAAGTGGGTACCGAAGCAGAAGCTGGATACTTTGAGTGACCGAGGCGTCCATCAGGGGGTGGTTCTGGCTACAACTGCATATGAATATTTGACGCTGGATCAGCTGCTTGAAAAAACAGAATCGGAGACTCCTTTTTTTCTGATACTAGACAGTATAGAAGATCCGCATAACTTGGGCTCTATCTTGAGGACTGCTGATGCAACGGGAGTGGATGGAGTGATTATTCCAAAGCATCGGGCAGTGGGTGTTACCTCAGTTGTTGTAAAAGCTTCCACAGGGGCTGTAGAGTACGTTCCCATTGCCAGAGTAACGAATCTGACCAATGCAATTACGGAGCTTAAAAAGGCCGACTTTTGGATATTTGGGACAGATATGCAGGGAACCGACTATCGGCAATGGAATACCACAGGAGCTGTTGCACTGATTATCGGAAATGAAGGTCGGGGAATGAGTAAAGGTCTGCATAAAGAGGTAGACGAACTGCTGACTATTCCCATGACAGGGCATGTTCAAAGTTTAAATGCCGGCGTGGCTGCCGGATTATTAATGTATGAAGTTTATCGGGGAAGAAATCCCAAGGTATGAGGAGGTGAAATCGGTGAAAAAACAGCTGCTGATTGTAGATGGCTATAATATGATTGGTGCATGGCCGGAATTAGTTCGTCTGAAAAATCAAAACAAGCTGGAAGATGCAAGGGAAGCGCTGCTTCACCGATTATCCAACTATGCGAAATATGAAGGTCTTGAAGTAATGGTTGTTTTCGATGCCCAGCTGGTACCTGGAATCCAGCAAAGCTATAAAAAATATCAGCTGACAGTTGTTTTTACAAAAGAAGAAGAGACGGCTGACAGCTATATTGAACGTGTAACAGGGGAAAAAAACAATCTGCTGACACAGGTCTCTGTGGCTACGAGTGATCTGGCTGAACAATGGCTGATTTTTTCAAAAGGGGCACTCAGAATTTCTGCCAGAGAATTATATGACCAGATTCGTAAAACAGAGCGGACGATTGCCATTCATGCGACGGATATTCAATATCAGAGCTTTAGACGGAACTCACCCTGGGATATGGAACAACTGTCAAAGCTGTCTGATATTTTAGAAGAGCTTTCGAATGAGAAGGACTGATTTGAAAATATACGCAAGAATGTATGAGTACAGAGAAGAGCCATCAGAAAAAAACTCTATATAATAAAATAATATGCTAAAAAGAAGAAAATATTTATCGTAATATATTTTCTTCTTTTTTTATCTTCATTTTAGATGCGGAGAGATGGTACTCTTTTTTCATCAATTTGTTTAATTGGATGGAAAGGGAGTTAAGTATGAATCAGTTTGAAACAATTTTACACGGGGACTTTGAAGCATTTGATCAGCTATATCGAAAGTATTATCCAGTTGTTTTTAAAATGCAGACGAAGTATTATTTGAGAGGATTTGATCAGGATGACTGGCTGCAGGAAGGACGAATTGTCTTTTTTCGTTCTTTGGAAAAGTTTCAGGAAGGACACAAAGTAACAATCGGAAATTTTTTTAAGCTTAATTTTGAGAATCATATTCGAAGTTTAGTCCGCAGACAATGCGCCTACAAGCGTCAGGGGGACATAACTGCTGTATCACTTGAACAAAAAATGGATACACAAGGGGAAACATTTTTGGATTATATGCAGATAGAAGAATCTCAAGCGCTGGACTACATGATTATTCGTGAAAAACTGGAAGATGCTCATAATGTCCTGTCTTCTTTTGAGCGGGTTACATTTGAAGAATATATGGATGGCAAAGAGCTCAGCGATATTGCAGAAGAATATGATGTGCAGCCGATCAGAGTCAGAAGTGCCTATGATCGGGCAAAAAAGAAGATCAAATCATTGATATATGATTAAAAAAAAGAGAGAAAAATAAAAGAATTAAATAATTGTAGTATAAGTAGTTGCAATTATTTTTGTGCTATGGTAAACTTGAAATTTTCCTGTACATGTGATACAATCGTTTTTGAGGTGAATGCAATGCCAACAACTTTAGCTTCAATCAAGAAAGACTTGGAATGCCGTATTGGCAGTAAAATCACATTGACTGCGCAGACGGGAAGAAAACGGCAGACAGAACGTTCAGGTGTTTTAACAGAAACCTATCCTTCTGTTTTTGTTGTAGACTTAGATCCAGACGAAAACTCGTTTGAACGGGTTTCTTATAGTTATTCAGATGTGTTGACACGTACTGTAGAAATTGAGTTCATCGGTGAAGCTGTCTAAAGAATGACGAATCAAGTTGGGTAAAACGGAAATTTCGTTTTGTCCAACTTTTTTTATATGCTGTATTATACAAACATTCTATGTACTTCACTAAAAACATATGTTAGAATTTTAAAGGATTCTGTCGTATAAGATTGCTGATATATCATAGAATAGGTGGAGACATGGAGATAATTGAGAAGGCACCGGCAAAGATTAATCTGGGTCTGGATGCATTATACAAGAGGAAAGATGGATATCATGAATTGGAGATGGTGATGGCTAGTGTAGATTTGGCAGATCGTCTTTCGTTTGAGCCTCTTCCGGATAATCAAATTATCCTTGAAACAAATAATTCTTTTATTCCTTTAGATCAAAAAAATCATGTGTATATCGCTGCAGAGCTGATAAAAAGCAGGATGCAGATCGATCAAGGAATAAAAATCTTTATAGAAAAACGAATACCTGTTGCTGCCGGCCTTGCAGGAGGCAGCAGCGACTGCGCAGCCACACTGAGAGGATTGAATCGGCTTTGGCAGTTGGGTCTGACAAATACCGAACTGGCTGAACTGGGCAGTGAGATTGGCTCGGACGTTCCTTACTGTATTGAGGGAGGAACAGCTTTTGTGACAGGCAGAGGCGAGCGGATAGAAAAGCTTCAGCCTATGCCGCAATGCTGGGTAGTCCTTGTGAAGCCGAAAATGAGTGTTTCAACAGGCTCTGTATTTGGCAGTTTGTCGTTTAACAGCATCCATCATCCGGATATTACTGGTCTGAAAGAAGCAGTGCAGGCAAACGATTATCTGCGAATGACACAAACAGTTGGTAATGCATTGGAAAGTGTGACAATTCAGCGGTATCCAATTATTCAGCAGATTAAAGATCGAATGTTGAAATTTGGCGCTGATACAGCTTTAATGAGCGGCAGCGGACCTACTGTTTTTGCATTGTGCGATAAAAAGAGCAGAGCCCAAAGAATTTATAATGGGCTAAAAGGCTTTTGCGATGAGGTTTATCTGGTAAGAACACTAAAATAATTGCTTATCAGTGTGTATCTGATTTAGATATGCAGCATGTGCCTGGAATTATAAAAGATTCCGGGCTTTTTGCTTTTTTCTGAATCTGGAAATAATTTCGTGCTTCAAGTCTGTAAATGAGGTCTATTTCTTACTGCAAATCACCTGAATGAAAAAGGTTTTCAGATTCTTTTGATTTTTTTCTTGACGGAATTTTTAACTTCTGATAAAGTAGGTTTTGCTCTTAAATCGTAAAAATTACGATTTGCGAAAGTAAATCGGAATGGAGAAAAAAATGAAGCGAAAATTTTTGAAATATAGTATGTGTATCGGTATGCTCTTACTAGGTATTTTTATTTTAGCTGCCTGCGGGGAAACAACGAAGCCGGCAACTGACAAACAAGATCAGATTACTGTGATGACTACTTTCTATCCTATGTATAATTTTACAAAAGAAATTGTAGGAGATGAGGGAACTGTTGAACTGTTAATCCCTTCTGGTACAGACGCCCATGACTTTGAACCAAGTGCAAAAGATATCGCAAAAGTTTCCGATGCAGACTTGTTTGTATATAATAGTAATGAATTCGAAACCTGGGCAGAAGATGTCATTTCAAATATCAATCAGAATAGTGTAAAAATTGTAGAAGCAAGTAAAGGTATTGATTTGATGGAAAGCGATGACCATGATCATGAAGAGGAAGAAGAGCATGATCACAGTCACGAAGTAGACCCGCATGTCTGGTTGAACCCTGTGCTGGCCCAAAAAGAAGTGGAGACAATTCGTGATGCGCTGGTAAGCAAATATCCTGATAAAAAAGAGGTATTTGAAGCAAATGCAGCTGCTTACCTTGAAAAATTACAGACATTGGATGCTGAGTACAGAACAGCTTTTGCAGCTGTTGAAAATAGGACCTTTGTAACACAGCATGCTGCTTTTGGCTATCTGGCAAAAGAATATGGACTGATACAGGAGTCTATTTCAGGTATTTCTCCTGATCAGGAGCCTTCACCAAGTCGTTTGGCTGAATTGAAGAAATATATTGATGAGCATCAGGTAAAGGTCATTTATTTTGAAGCAACAGCTTCCTCAAAAGTAGCTGAAACACTGGCTAAAGAAACAGGTGTTGAGCTTTCAGTACTGCAAACACTGGAAAGTCTGACAGAAGAGGAGCAGCAGTCAGGTCAAGATTATATTTCTGTGATGCAGGAAAATCTTGAAGCCTTGAAAAAGAGTATTAAGTAAAGAATAAGACTGATATATTTTGGCTGTATTCTAGAGCATGTGCAGGTTTTGATTGCTCTGAATGAAGCAGTTTTGGATGAAAAATAAAGTGAAGAATAAGATATCATCAGACTGGGAACTGAATATGTTATTTTATTAAAAAAGGGAGAGCGTATATGCATTACATTGATGTACAGGGACTAACATTTTATTATGATGATGAGCCTGTTTTGGAAAATGTTTCCTATTATGTTGATCCGGGTGAATTTGTTATTTTAACAGGAGAAAACGGAGCTGCAAAATCAACCCTGATAAAAAGCACGCTTGGGCTGCTTAAACCTGCAAGCGGAACAGTAACGGTATCTGATAAAAATGCTGAAGGGAAAAAAATCAGTATCGGCTATATTCCTCAGCAGATTGCCTCATTTAATGCTGGCTTTCCCAGTACGGTACTGGAATTAGTCCGCTCCGGCCGATTTCCCAGACAGCGCTGGTTTCAGCGGCTGACAACAAAAGATCATCAGCACGTGGAAAAGGCATTGAAAGCAGTTGGTATGTGGAATATGCGGCATAAACGCATTGGTGAGCTTTCCGGCGGGCAAAAACAGCGGATCAGTCTGGCCAGAATTTTTGCAACAGATCCTGACCTGTTTATTCTTGATGAACCCACAACAGGGATGGATGAAGAATCCAGAAACGAGTTTTATCGTTTGTTAAGACACAATGCTCATGCTCATGGCAAATCGATTTTGATGATTACTCATGATCATGAGGACATTAAGAAATATGCAGATCGGCAAATTCGCTTAGTGCGGAAAGAAGACTCTCAGTGGCGTTGTTTTCACATGAGTTCTGAGACAGACATGGATGAAGTATAAAATTGAAAAAGATAGATTAGGGAGTTGAATATTTTGGAGATGTTTTCATATGAATTTATGAGGCGGGCATTTCTGGCTGCAGGATTTATTTCTGTTATCGCCCCAATGCTGGGAGTGTTTCTGGTTATCCGGAGGCAGTCGCTGATGGCAGATACGTTGTCCCATGTCTCTTTGGCAGGAGTTGCTTTGGGGCTGTTCTTTAATTTGAGTCCCAATTTAATGACCTTGGTTGTAGTCATCATAGCAGCTGTTGTTCTGGAGTATTTGCGGCATATTTATAGTACATATTCAGAAATTTCAATCGCTATTTTAATGTCCGGCGGTCTGGCACTCGCACTGGTTCTGATGAATATGAACAGCGGGAATTCTGCAACAAGTATCCAGTCATATTTGTTTGGTTCCATCGTTACTATTACATGGGAACAGGTAGTAATTTTGGCAGTTTTGTTCGTTGTGCTGGTCATTCTGTTTTTCCTGTTCAAGCGCCCGATGTATGTGTTGACGTTTGATGAGGACACAGCGCATGTTGATGGACTTCCTGTACGCTGGATGTCCATGCTGTTTAATGTAATAACAGGAGTTGCCATTGCTGTGATGATTCCAATCGCAGGAGCCTTGCTGATTTCTGCTATTATGGTGCTTCCTGCAGCGACAGGATTGAGAATCGGAAAAGGGTTTAACATGGTAATTATAATTAGTACAGTTGTAGGGCTGGTGGGGATGATGGCAGGATTGACTGGTTCTTATTATCTGGAAACACCACCGAGTGCGACCATTACACTGGCATTTATTAGTATTTTTTTAGTAATCAATGTTATTCGTTATATTACAACCATCTCTTTAAGAAATAGAAAAATTAAAGGAAGTTAGGGAAAAACGAAGATTCTTTTCCCTGACTTCTTCTTTTTTATAGAATATGCGAACTATTTCAGATTTTTTCTTTAAAATGCTCGAATTTTTTCTTCTAAACCCTTATAATAAGGAACGATAGAGAAAAAAGGAAGTGACTAATTTGAAAACCCGTAGAAGTGAACGCCTAATTGATATGACACAATATCTGTTAAGTCACCCACATACATTAATCTCTCTGACATTTTTTGCTGAGAGATATCAGTCTGCCAAGTCTTCTATTAGCGAAGATCTGGCGATTGTAAAAAAGACGTTTCAGCAGAGAGGAACAGGTCTTCTGGAAACCGTACCGGGAGCTGCAGGAGGCGTTCAGTTTATTCCCAAGATTCCATACGAGGAAGCAAAGCAGTTTATTATGGAGCTGGGTGACCGTTTGTCCGAACAGGATCGTCTGTTGCCGGGCGGCTATGTCTATCTTTCTGATTTACTGGGACAGCCGGAGCTGCTGCGTCAGATTGGTCGGGTGATTGCTTCAATTTATTTAGATCAAAAAGTTGATGCAGTGATGACTGTGGCAACAAAAGGTGTGCCGATTGCACAGGCAGTTTCTTATTATCTGAATATTCCCTTTGTGATTGTCCGCAGAGATTCAAAAATTACAGAAGGTTCTACAGTCAGCGTGAATTATGTATCCGGTTCATCTGAACGGATAGAAAAAATGGAGCTTTCCAAACGCAGTCTGGAACGGGGATCGAGGGTTCTTGTCGTAGACGATTTCATGAAGGGCGGCGGAACGGTTAACGGTATGAAGAGTCTGATTGAGGAATTTGAAGCTGAATTGGTGGGCATTACTGTATTTGCAGAGTCCAAATTCAATGGACAGCGTGCAATCAATGATTATACATCTCTGCTCTATGTGAAAGATGTGGATACCCAGACGAAAACGATTAATGTTGTTCCGGGAAATTATTTTAGTTAAGAATAAATCAAAATAATTGCTAGACAAGGAAGCTTTGCTGTTCAAAAAATAGCGAAGTTTTTTTGCTATACTGAATAGGATCATCCATCCATAAACTAATAGTTATAGAATGGACTAAATTGATCTGCATTATTTAAAATTGGTTTGGTTGAAAAAGTGCATTTGGTAAGATAAACTAAGAGAAGGTTATGATGAAGAAGTTTATCTTTATCAAAAAAACTTCATTTGTTTGGGATTTAAAGAGCGGGGATTTTAGAATTACGCCGTTCTCTTGTTATAAAAAAGAATGAGACAGAATTGAGGAGTGACAAATTTGGAAGAGAACAGATACGTCATCATTTTAGCTGCAGGTAAAGGTACACGTATGAAATCAAAGCTTTATAAAGTCCTTCATCCCGTGGCAGGGAAGCCTATGGTAGAGCATATTGTCGATCAGGTAGAGCAGACTAAGCCAACGGAAATTGTGACAATTGTCGGCCATGGTGCAGAAGCAATCAAAGAGTATTTGGGAGAACGGACAAAGTATGCGTTACAGCAGGAACAGCAGGGAACCGGACACGCGGTCATGCAGGCAGAAAGCTTGCTGAAAGGGAAAAAGGGAACCACACTGGTGATTACAGGAGATACGCCTTTGTTAACGGCAGAAACACTGACTAATCTTTTTGATTATCATCAAGGGAAAAATGCTAGTGCAACAATTCTGACAGCTCAAGCTGATGATCCTACAGGTTATGGACGAATCATTCGTGATCATTTGGGAATTGTTGAGAAAATCGTTGAACAGAAAGATGCGTCTGAAGAAGAGACACGTGTAAGAGAAATCAATACAGGAACATTCTGTTTTGACAATGAAGCCTTGTTTTCTTCCCTTTCAAAAATAGAGAAAAATAATTCGCAGGGTGAGTATTATTTAACAGATATTATTGAAATTTTGAAAAACGGCGGAGCGACAATTGCGGCTTACCGGATGGCTGATTTTGATGAAGCAATGGGGATTAATGATCGAATGGCACTGGCCACCGCAAATAAAATTATGTATAAACGTCTGAATGCGATGCACATGATGAATGGTGTTACGTTTGTCGATCCTGCTAGTACGTACATTGATGAAGGCGTAGTGATTGGCTCAGACACTGTGATTGAAGCAGGAGTCTGTATCAAAGGAAAAACTGTAATCGGTGAGGACTGCTTTATCAGCTCCGGTTCGGAAATTGTGGACAGTGTGATTGAAGACAATGTCAAGATTGTTCATTCCGTAATTGAAAAAAGTACCATTCGAAGTCATGCGGATGTCGGTCCATTTGCCCATTTAAGACCCAATACAGAAATTGGTTCACGTGCACATATTGGGAACTTTGTTGAAATAAAAAATTCTTCAGTAGGTGAAGAGACTAAAATTGGTCATCTCAGCTATGTAGGGGATGCAGATTTAGGGAAAGATATCAATGTCGGCTGCGGTGTTATTTTTGTGAATTATGACGGGAAAGATAAGCAGCATATCTCAGTAGGAGATCATACGTTTATCGGTTCAGGTTCTAATTTGATCGCACCGCTGACAATCGAAAACAATGTAATGATTGCTGCTGGATCAACCATTACGGATGATGTATATACACATGATCTCGCAATCGCCAGAGCAAGACAGGTCAATAAAAAGGGATACGCAGAGAATTTTTCTTATTTTGAAGGTAAGGAATAAGAACAGTTTATTCGGTTTTAGGGGACTTAGACATACTTATGTCACAGTCCCCTTTTTTCAGTTATTAAATGATGTTGTTATTTACCGTAAAGTTTAAAACCAGTGTCTTGACCGAATTAAAAACAAGTTATTCTTCTAATCCAAGAAACGTGCCCTACCAAGTAGTATTACATATGAGACTGCTGCTTTTGAAGCTGTCCCATTTGTTATTGAAGCATACAAGTTAAGACTTTCAATCATTTATTTATTATCTTTTATTGTAATTTACAATCTGGTCAAGCTGCTAGGATATTTTTCGCTTGTTATAGTAGTAGGTTCCTGTTACAGCAGCGCCTGCAGTCAGTAAGCCAATACCCAGATAAGAAGCAATTTCTTCACCTGTTTTCGGATAATTTCCGCCATTTTTATCTCTGTCCCCTTCACCTGCTGTTTTTTCGCTGTCTGCTTCATCGCTGCCGCCTTCTTTATTGAACTCAGCTTCAGCAATAGAGATGATGCGTTTTCCAGGGAATTGTTCTTCATATTGAGCCAAATCGATATTGGTTGCTGTATCTAACAGACGCAGTGCTGCGCCTTGTTTCAGATAGTCAATCAGAACGGTGTCAAGAGAAGGGCCTTCTTCTCTTTCACCGCCGAGCATGTCGTAACCATCGCCTCCGGCAGCCAGAAAATCGTTGGTTGCCATATTGTAGGCAGCAGTATCTTCGATTGGTGCAAATTCACCGGTTTCACGGTTTTGGACTTCAATTTGCAAGACACGCTGACCAATGACTGTCTGTCCTGATTCGTTGCCTTCATCGTTTGCTAGCAGTGTTCCTTGTTTAGTTGAATCATAATAAATACGAATTGTGCTTGATACGTGAAGGAATCCACCATTTGCACCCAATTTCGGTTGTCCATAATCGTCTAAAATGACTGAGCCGTTTTCATCCTTTTGTGCAGTTGAGCGAAGAGACATCTCAAACATTTCTTTCACCTGTGCGCCTGTCACCTTAATTTGTGAGATGCTGTTGCCAAATGGCAGAACAGCAATAATGTCTCCAAGAGTTACGGAGCCTGGTTCGATAGTTGCACGAATACCTCCACCATTTGTTACAGCGAAATCAGTCGGTGAACTGAACCCGGTTTGTCCATAAGAAAGCATAGAGTCACCAATTAAATTTCCCAGATTTGTTTCTCTGGTACGCACATTATCTCGTTCTCCGTTGAACAAATAAGGGTTATTTTCAAGCACAACTTCAGAGCCCCAAGCTTCAAAGGTTGCTTTTGCTTGATCAACCAATGCCTTAACTGCTGTATTTTCTTCCAGCTCTGCCAGAGTCTCAGCTGAAACCAGTTCTGCAGATTTAGCAGATACATTATTTACATCCAGTTTTACCAGACCCACATTGTTCAGATAGTTGCCTGTTTGAGTATACAGGACATTTCCGTACATCATACCGCCATTTACAGCAGTATGAGAATGACCATCCAGAACAACCAAATTCAAATCAGGGAAGCTGACGTTTAATTCTTTGGCCAGTGTGTCTCCCCGCCACTCAGCTGGAGTTGTTTCATCAATTCCCAAATGTCCGGCAATAACAAAAGCATCAATTGCTGTTTCGGAATTTTTCAAGGTGTTGATGATTTTCTTTGTTTCTTCAATCGGATCAGCGAATGTTACTCCGATAATGTTGTTTGGATGGGTTTTGGTTGCTGTTTCCGGTGTTGTTACACCGATTACGGCATAATTTCTGCCATCTTTTTCAATAAGGGTATAGGGTTCAAAGACAAGCTGTCCGTCTTTATACGTATTATTCGAAAGAAGCGGGAAATTCAAATTTTCTTTATAGTGAAGGGCTCGTTCAAAACCGAAATCAAATTCATGATTTCCCACAGCCATTGCATCATAGCCAACTTCGTTCATAATGCTGACCATATCCATTCCTTCAGAGAAATTAGAGATAGGCAGCCCCTGGAATGCATCCCCTGCATCGATTAACAGTCCGGGATTCTTTTGATCCTTATAGGTTTTAAGACGGGCCATTCCCAGAACATCCTGTCCGTTTCCTTCCAGTCGTCCATGAATGTCATTTGTATGCATGATTGTTAAAGTGCTTGGCTGAAAGCCTGCCTCAATGACATCCTGTTTGGTAATTGCCTTGACATTTGGTGTCCGGCCGTCTGCAGCGGAAACAACTTGAAGCGTTCCATTATTTACCAGCTCAACAG
This sequence comes from Enterococcus sp. BWT-B8, assembly GCF_020567625.1. NCBI lineage: Bacteria > Bacillati > Bacillota > Bacilli > Lactobacillales > Enterococcaceae > Enterococcus > Enterococcus sp. BWT-B8. Next base: position 220,456 of record NZ_JAJDJV010000002.1, read on the forward strand.
CCAGTGCCCGCCAGTCTTCATCAAAGTTGTAGCCGATGATTTCCCAGTTGTGCTCAATCTCCTTTTCCGGATCAATCGTTCCTTTTTCTTTGATATATTGAGCAATATATCCTCGAAGCGTTTCCGGATCTGTAGAGACTAACGGTTCTTCTGTAATAATTCCCTGAGCCAGCAAACCTTCATAACGGTAGTTGTTCATGGCAATTGTATAATTGGCAGTTGGGTCTACAGCCGCTCCATCAATGGTTGGGTTGATAATCCGCTGTCCGACTTCTTTTGAAATATCAATTTTATAGTCAATTCCTGAAAAAATATCGTAATTGTAAACACGTATTGCTTCATTGAAGCTGATGGTCAGGTCATCCGGTTGAGGGGTATTGTAATAAGCCGCCTGATTTTCCATGTATTTTAACAGATTTTCTCCGGTAATATTCACGCTGACCAAGGTATTCGGGTACTTGTAAATATCAAAAATATTAGAGTAGGAAAGAGTGCCTTTATTTAATTTGCTGTCTGCTTTAAATAAGGCAGAAGCAGCAAGCTGAGCGCCTGTGTATTTTCTTTGGACATTGTTAATTAATGAGATCATGGCAGTTGGCTGAAGCTGAGCCTCAGGAATGCCTGTCACTTCTTCTGCCGGAAGGAAATCAGCAGATGCTGTTCCAATTGGATCTGAAATGAACTGACGTGCTGTATCATGATAAGTTTGTGTAGCGGCTTTTAATTCTGTATCGGCAGCTGCCTGTGTGGTGTCAATAATGGAAACATGGTCATTTTTTACCTCCCATTTTCCGTTGATTTTTTCAATATCCAAATCAATCCGAACCATTTCGATACCCGTATCTTTTGGTGCGCCGACAGGAGCTGTTCCGCTGGGACTGTCAATCTGCTCTGCGAAAGAGCGATGATCATGTCCTAAAATAAATGCATCAATACCTGCTACATTATTTATTACCTGATCGGCACTTGCAGCAGGATCGTTGTCTGTCCGTCCGGCGTGGATGGAAGCCACGATGATATCCGCAGAGCCTTTGAGTTCTGCTACAGCTTTTTCGGCTTCATCTTTTAAAGCATTGAAATACAGTGTTTCAACTTTTGCCCCATCCCAATTTGGAATATGCGGAGTGGTCAGACCAATAATTCCCACAGTCAGATCCTTTGTCCCGTCGTTATCCAGATCAATATCTTTTAACGTGGTGCCTCCTACGTAACGGTTATTTGTTGCTTTGACATATGTGTTTGCAGAAAGAATTGGGAAAGATGCTTCGCTGCTGATTTTGTCAATCAGATCAAGGCCAAAATTGAATTCATGGTTTCCAAGGACCATAGCATCATATTTGATTTCATTCATGGCTTTAATCATTGGATGCTCTTCGTTAATCAGTGGTTCTTTGTTGTACAAATCATCGGTAAGAATGGTTCCCTGTACGATATCCCCATTATCAATTAAAATCGTTCCATTGGGATTTTCTGTACGAACATTTTTGACAACCGTACTTACTTGTGAAAGTCCGACAGCAGCTTCTTTGTCATCCTCATACGACCAGTTCCACAGCTGACCATGAACATCAGAGGTTCCCAGAACAGTCAGCCGGTGGGTTTCCTCCGCTTCAGTTTCTGCTGTTGCGGGAACTGTTGTGCTTCCGCTTACCAGCAAACCTGTGACAATCAGCCATTGAAAGATGTTTTTGATTTTGTTACGCCCTAGCTTCTTCAAAAAACAAACACTCCTTCTTCCTATTTTTTAGTGCACAAGACTATTTTAACAAATATAGAGCGCTTTCTAAATGTTTTTCTGGCTTTTAATGAAAAATAAATAGAAAAAAGAGATATTCGTATAATCTTGGTAGAAAAATCAGAAGTAAAAAGGTGTAAAAACGATTTTAATTCCTAATTTTTCGTAAAACAACTACATGTCGAGCTGAAGTATATTTAGTGAAGATATGCAAGTGTTTCATTTGGACATATCCGGAGAACTGTCTAAAAAATTTTTTTAAAGGAAATATCTGTTATGAATGAACAAAAACTAAGAATAAGAATGCCTGAAAAAGAATTAAGCAGAAAAAAAGAAGGAGAATAGAAATGAAAATCTGTGAAGCTGCAAACAAAAATAGTAAAACGGTTTAAATGCGTATAATTGATGATAATTTGGTATTACTATAGGAAAATCACTTGATTTATTTGTAAAAAGTGACTACTATTTATAAGGAAGCTATTGTTCAAAATAGAAAGTGGAGGTCCCAATGTCAAAACATTATTTTGATCCAAGATTGAAAATTTTTTCTCTTAATTCTAACCGCCCTCTAGCGGAAAAAATTGCAAAAGCAGTTGGTGTGGAATTAGGTAAGTCATCTGTCAGCCAATTCAGTGATGGTGAGATTCAAATCAACATTGAAGAAAGTATTCGAGGGTCGCATGTTTATTTGATTCAATCAACGAGCAGCCCAGTGAATGACAATTTGATGGAACTATTGATCATGATTGATGCGTTGAAGCGCGCAAGTGCCAAAACAATTAATGTTGTTATGCCGTACTATGGTTATGCGCGTCAAGATCGAAAGGCTCGTGCACGTGAACCGATCACAGCCAAATTAGTAGCGAATATGCTGGAAAAAGCCGGAGCTACAAGAATGTTGACATTAGACTTGCATGCGGTACAGATTCAGGGATTCTTCGATATTCCTGTGGATCATTTGATGGGTGCGCCGCTGATTGCTGATTACTTTATGGAACATGGGATTAAGGGCGACGATGTGGTGGTAGTTTCACCGGATCATGGCGGAGTGACTCGTGCCCGAAAACTGGCGGAGTACTTGAAATCTCCAATTGCAATTATTGACAAACGCCGTCCTAAAGCAAACGTGGCAGAGGTAATGAATATCATTGGACAAGTGGAAGGGAAAATCTGTGTGTTGATTGATGACATGATCGACACTGCCGGAACCATTTCATTGGCCGCTAATGCATTAAAAGAAGCCGGTGCCAAAGAAGTGTATGCTTCATGTACACATCCAGTATTATCAGGTCCTGCACTGGAACGGATTCAGGATTCAGCGATTAAACGTCTGGTTGTAACAGACTCCATTTATCTTTCGGATGACCGCAAGATCGATAAGATTGATGAAATCAGTGTTGGCGAACTAATCGGTGATGCTATCAAACGGATTCACGAAAATAAACCAGTCAGCCCTTTATTTGAAACAAAAAATCGTTAAAAGAATACAAATAAGCGTTGGAAGTGTTGTGAAAGCACAGAAATCCGACGCTTATTTTTTTGTTAATTGGAATTTTTCAGTTTACGATGCGCAACAGAAATAGATAGCAGATAGCCTTTCAGCCAATTCCACATTTTTTTGCTGCTGATATAAAGCAGCAAACCAACCAGAAGACAAACTGGCAAAGCCATGAAATCAGGAGCCTGCCAAAAACCAAAATTCATAACAACAATCGGCAGTGAATAGCCGAAAAACAGACCAATCATTTTGATAACACCTGCTGCAACTACTATAAAGGAACAAAAATAGAATGTAATTGAAATGATTCCTACACAGGAAACAATGAACATACCTGAAAAACCAGTTACAAAATAGAATTTTATCAGTTTCATCAAATTACTCAAGTTGAAAGAGCCTTCTTTAAGAAATGCCTCGTCAATATAAGAATCTGCCAAAGCTTTGGGACTTCCTAATGTTTTCAAGACTATATCGATCTCTGCGCCGTTGCTTACAGCTTCAAAGATGTGGCTTTCTACTTCTTCAAGGATATCCATCCGTTCCTGCTGATCCATCTTCTTTAAATAATTGTTTAACTGCTGTAAATAGACTGAAGCCTGTTCATTCATCATAATTCCTCCCTGTTTTCCTGAATATCATCGACTGCTCTGGTCAATGTTTTCCACAGAACGGTCATTTCCATAAGATATCGAATACCTAGATCGGTAATCCGATAATATTTTCTTCGAGGCAGATCATTATTTTCCTGCCAGTAGCCTTCCAAATAGCTTTCTTTTGTCAGACGTCTAAGTAACGGATACATTGTATTTTCGTTTGTGGCGATGATACTCCAGTTGCTCAATACCTCTATCAGCTCATAGCCGTAATAATCTCTTTTTGATAAAAGAGAAAGGATACAAAGCTCCAAGGTACCGCGTTTAACCTGTGATTTCCAATCATCTATATTCATATTAGCACCTCACACAGTACAGTGTATAACACAGTATAAAATAATACAAGTCTTAACAAAGAATTTAATACAGATATACTATTTTGAAAAGGAATTCTCTTTAGAAACGTTGCCAATGTAGTATAATTAGATAAATCAATATATGAAGGGGAAATAAAATGGAACGTCCGGACGAACGGAAAGCACTTGAAATACTGCAGACAATTTTTCCTGAAAAATATAAACAAGCCAAACTTCTGGACAAACCTGATATTCAAAGCCTTGAAAACAATGTTGGCGTAGAAGTCACTCAATCGCTGAAAGAAGGAGTTCTGCATACGTTGGGAGAAAGCAGTGTGCCATTTCAGGACGAGCAAAAATTGTTAAAAAGACTTAAGCAGGAATACGGTACAGATGTGATAAAGATGACGTTGAGATTACCAGACGGTACAGTAAAAAAAGTAGGAATTTCTTTGGCAAACTGGGATAGCTTATTTAATTTGATTGAAGCCTATGATAATAAACTGAAAAAACTGCAAAATGGAAGCTACACACTTTATCAGGAAAATAATCTTTTTATCTTTGTTTTTTGGGAAGATGAATCTTATATCAGAGGGTTGTTGAAACACTTAACGACAATTGCTTCTCCACTTTATTATAATATTGTTTATGTGTACAGCAGTCCATTTTTGTATGTGATTGACTGTGATCGGAAAAAAATGGAAAAGTATAAATACAAGATAAATTAAGAAGCAGGAGTTGAATAAAATGGATGTTCAGATTAAAAAATTGGAAGAGTTATCTTCGGCAGAATTACTGAAAATTATGGCAGCACGTATTGCAGTGTTTGTCGTTGAACAGCAGTGTCCGTATCAGGAGATTGATTCCGATGATGAAACAGCATGGCATGTTTGGCTGCAGGAAGGAACTGATATTGCCGGTTATTCCCGAATTATTGACAAAGGAGACTGCATCAGTATCGGGCGTGTATTGACGACTAAAAACTATCGTGATCAAGGATATGGTAATCTTCTAATGGAAAAGACACTGACTGAGATAAAAAAACGCTATACAAATCTATCGGTAGTATTAAGTGCTCAGGAATATGCAGTGGCATTTTATCAAAGCTTTGGTTTTGAAGTTGTCTCAGAGGTTTATCTGGAAGATGATATTCCCCATGTGAATATGAAAATGGAAAAATAAAATACCTGATAAAAAATATGCTGTAACAGTTGGTACTAAAAACTGTTGCAGCATATTCCAGATAAGTTAAAATGGCTTAATATTCTACCCATTCGCTGTCTTTTTCCTGTTTCTTTCTGAAAAAGAACTGCATGGCATCACTGTTGCTTGTTGTTACCAGTGAATCAGTTGGTAAAATAGACAGTATGAAGAAAAAGATGCTGATTGCGGAGACAATCAACGTTAAGAACGCAGAACTTCCATTTAAATTAATAATGTTTCCGACAAAATTAATAATGTAAAAGGTCAAAACTCCCCGACCGGTAACCCCGGCGTCTCTGTATCTTCTGACTGAAAGTGCCAGTGTTGGCAGTATTAATGCTAAACTAATAACGCCGAAAAGAATGAACACTCCGATAGAGTCAGTTAAAGCTGCAGCAATTTCACTTTCAGAATAATAGCCGTAATCATCAATTAAACTAAATACCAATGAAAAAATTTTTCCCAACATAGCAAAAGCCATAACAAACCCGCCTAATGATAAAATCAATGTTACCCACCAGTAGCCGGCCCTTGTTGTCCGGCCCTTAAAGTCTACATATCCCAGAAAGAAATCTTTAATTGCCTGAATAAAAGACACTTCACCTGGCTTTTGATTAATTTTTCCCATAACTACCCCTCTTTTTAAAATATATTGATCTCCATTTTATCACTCTTTTCATGTAACTTACAAGCGAATTTACTGAAATGATACACTAGCAGGCAGGGGAAGTTCTTGTTTCATCTACAGAAGGTTGTTAAAAAGCTGATTAGAAGTTAAAAAGGATAGTACTGTTAGGAGAGGTCTTCATTTTTTGACGTCATCTATTTGCTTTTTCATTTCCGTTGCCCCATCTATTCTACCTATTTCTGTTATACTGGAATCATTCTGTATTACCGGAGTTTCGAAGAAAAAACAGATCATTTTAAGAAAGCTGATAAAAGTTATCAAAACCATTGCATGAAACAGCTATTTGCGATAAAGTAAAGTAAGAAACTGTGAAACATTTTAGTGTTTCACGCTAGGAAGGAATAATATGACGCCAGAAGAATTTAGACGCTTGTTAGAGGAAAAAGGAAGGATTTTATCTGATCAGCAAATGATGCAGTTTGCCAAGTACCATCAGCTGTTGATTGAATGGAATGAAAAGATGAACCTTACGGCTATTACAGAAGAAAAAGAAGTATACTTAAAACATTTCTATGACTCTGTATCGCTGGCTTTTTTTGAGGATTTTTCATCTGATAAGAAAATCTGCGATGTGGGTTCCGGAGCCGGGTTTCCAAGCATCCCTTTAAAGATAGTTTTTCCAGATTTAGAGGTTACGATTGTTGATTCTCTGAACAAACGTATCAAATTTTTAACTCATCTCACTGAAGAATTAGGCTTATCTGATGTTTCTCTCTATCATGACCGGGCAGAGACTTTTGGACAGACTGAAGAATTTAGAGGGGCATTTGACTATGTAACAGCAAGAGCTGTTGCCCGTCTGAATGTATTGGCGGAGCTTTGTCTGCCTCTGGTAAAAAGAGATGGCTTCTTTCTGGCATTAAAAGCATCAAAGAGCGAAGAAGAAATAACAGAAGCAAAAAAAGCAATTGCTGTATTGGGGGGGAAATTCGAACAGGAACGTTCGTTTGAATTGCCTATTACTCATGATGAACGGCATATTGTTGTAATTCAGAAGAAAAAGGAAACACCGAAAAAATATCCAAGAAAACCAGGGTTGCCAAATAAACAGCCGATCAAATAAGATGGAGGAACAAAACACATGGTACGAATCATTTCTGTAGCGAACCAAAAAGGCGGAGTAGGCAAAACAACGACTACTGTAAATTTAGGTGCTTGTCTTGCTTATTATGGAAAAAAGGTATTGCTGGTTGATATCGATGCTCAGGGAAATGCGACGAGCGGTGTAGGAATTAGAAAACCGGATGTTGCTCATGACATTTATGATGTACTGGTGAATGAAGAGCCCCTGAATAAAGTGACTTTACAGACAACAAGAAAAGATCTGGATATTATTCCTGCCACTATCCAGCTGGCCGGAGCTGAAATAGAATTGACTTCCATGATTGCCCGGGAGTCCAGGCTTAAATCAGCGCTGAAAGAAGTGAAAAACGATTACGATTATATTCTGATTGACTGTCCGCCGTCACTGGGACACTTGACCATTAATGCGTTTACTTCCAGCGACTCTATTTTAATCCCGGTTCAATGTGAATATTATGCATTGGAAGGACTTAGTCAGTTACTGAACACGATACGTCTGGTTCAAAAACACTTTAATCCGGAGTTGAAGATTGAGGGAGTTCTTTTGACCATGTATGATGCCCGGACGAATCTCGGAGCCGAAGTCGTGGAAGAGGTTCGTAAGTATTTCCGTGAAAAAGTGTATGACACGATTATTCCTCGAAATGTTCGTTTATCGGAAGCGCCAAGTCATGGGCTGTCAATTATTGATTATGACCCGAGATCTCGCGGAGCCGAAGTCTACTTATCTCTAGCAAAGGAAGTGTTGAATAATAATGAGTAAAGGAAAAGGTTTAGGCCGCGGTATTGATGCATTGTTTCAAGATTTTGCTAGTTTGGAAGAAGTGGATGTAAAAAAAGAAGAGGTCATTGAAATTCCTCTTAAGGAGCTTCGTCCAAATCCCTATCAGCCCAGAAAAACATTTGATGAAAGTTCATTGAATGAATTGGCAGAATCCATTAAGCAGTCAGGTGTTTTCCAGCCGATTATTGTCCGAAAATCATCTGTAAAAGGCTATGAAATTATTGCTGGTGAGCGACGTTTCCGGGCATCCAAATTGGCTGAAAAAGAGACTATTCCAGCAATTGTCCGTGAATTCGATGAAGAAGCAATGATGCAGATTGCTGTACTGGAAAACTTGCAGAGGGAAGATTTGAACCCGCTGGAAGAAGCAGAAGCTTATGATATGCTGATGAAAAATCTGAAGCTGACACAGGTGGAAGTGGCAGAACGCTTGGGTAAGAGTCGTCCCTATATTGCAAACTATCTGAGATTGCTGACTTTACCGGAGCTGGTGAAAGATTTAGTGCAGCAGGAAATACTGTCTATGGGGCAGGCAAGAACATTGCTGGGTCTGAAGGATAAGAAATTGATCTCTACATTGGCTGATAGAGCAGCCAAAGAAGGGTTGACTGTTCGTCAGCTGGAGCAGATAGTTAATGACTATAATGAAGATGAAGGTAAAAAAACCGCTAAAACGGTTAAGAAGCCGGTAAAAGAGAAGCCGTATTATATACGTGAAAGCGAAGATCGCTTAATGGACAAGTTTGGTACGACAGTCATGATTCAGGAAAAAGAAGGAAAAGGGAAAATAGAAATTGAATACCTTTCTCAATCTGATCTGGCGAGAATATTGGATATCCTGAATATTCAATTTGATTCAGAATAAATTAAATAAAGTTGAAAAAGGCAGGAATCTGAAATTTTCTGTCTTTTTTTATTGGATTTAAAAACAAGGGTAAACGGGACTGTGACATAAGGATGTCTGATACCCTTAAAGCCGAATAAACGGTGTTCCAGTCTTTGTATGATTCGAGCATTCGAAGAAGCGTAGAAGTAAGTTCCTACATGCCCCCAGACATGCTTCGAGGATCGGAACGAAGTCCTTCAATTCTTAGTGGCTTTGCCATTTAGGAATTGATGAGATCGAAACGAAGTGTAGTGTAGTGAGAACCGTAGACGCAGAAAAACGGCTACAGCGTAATGGTTTGTCTCGAGAATCGTTAGACTCGTAGAGACAGCAGTTCTGGAAATAAGTCAAACGATACTGAAAATATGAGCAGCTCCAGGAAGGTATCCATTCACAGCTAGTCATTTTATGACTAGTGTTTCTTGACAATTTTCGTATATTCCGCTGACTTGTCAGAGTAGATGATACCTACTTGGTTCTTGAGCCAGAATACTTTTGCTCCTGCGGTTACTCGTCGCATGAAGTGCTTTGCTCCTGCGGTTACTCGTCGCAGTTAAGGACGTGCAAGTGCTCCTGCGGGTATTCATCGCATGGAGATTGTCACAACCTCCTCAAGTAAGGGGCTTCTAATTACTGGAGTGAATTTTCCTGATATTCTGGAAATTGCTTCTGTATAAGGGCTGTCAAGCAGATTTGACGAGGGAAACAGGAGATGTCAAAGGTATTTGATAGAAAAAAAAGATTATTGCAGGATGATTATCTTATATGAAGAAGCATTTTTGTTAAACACAGAAGTACGAAAGAAATCTTTAATATGAAAGCAGTTTAAGCAGTATAATGGAGGAGGAGAGACAAAAAATAAAGTCGGAGGCAGTCATGGAGATTGGAGTTAAGTTAAGAGAGATAAGAAATGAACTGAGATTAACGCAGGAACAGGTAGCAGCATCTGTTCATGTATCTAGACAGACCATCTCGAGTTGGGAAAATGGTCATAGTTATCCAGATATTATAAGTGTGCTGCTTTTAAGTGAATTATATAATGTATCTGTTGATACACTGTTGAAAGAAGATCCTAAAATGACCTCATTTTTAAAGGAAAGTACAGATACTGTAAAGAGTAATAGAAGAATACTTTATGGTATGGGGTTGAATTTGCTGCTTATTATATTAATGTTTTTCTTTGAAGCTGTTAAAGGTTTGGCATTTCTGCTGTTTATACTGATTGCTGTAAACGGCGCTATTCTGTTTTATAACTTTGTCAGGAAGATTTAGGAGGAGACTATGATGCAGACATCATGGAAGGTTTTTGTTGGAGTTGGGATCATCATACTTTGTTCGCTTGCCATAGCAATAAATATTTATCGTTTGCTATTAATTGATGCCAAAGACAGAGGACTGGAAAAACCAAAAATTTGGGCTTTGATCGGAGCAGGCGGACAGCATGGGGAAGGTCTGTTACTCTATTTTTTTCACCGTAGAAATCATCCCAAAATGATGGAAAGCCAACCAGAACAGACAGCTTTTATCAGAAAGAAGATTCAATACCTGCTTGTTTTAGATATTATAGGATTTATTTTGTTTGTAGCCGGATAGTCAGCTTTTGTTGAAATGAACTCTGGACTGGTACTGATTGCTTACTCAAAAGAAGGGATTTTCTTAAAACATCAAAGGGATGATGTGGTGAATTTTTAAGCACTTTGTCTTGTTTTAATTTATAGAGCTGTTGGAAAGATAGAGTACAGTTAGAAAATGTTTCTGACTTGTAGTCTATCTTCTATTTATTAGGATAGTAAAACAAGTTTTACGTAATCTACATTTTACGATATAATAAAAAAGAATGGAGGGAAGATATGGAACTGGACACCACACTTATTGAAGCATTGTTAGCTTCACCCGTCAGCAGTTACCAAATTTCCATGGGTACCGGGATTTCCCGCCAAATGATCGGTAAGCTGAGAAATGGTCAGGCTGATTTTCATAAAGGATCTTTGGAAAATGCACTTTCTTTATACAGCTTTGCACTTGAACAGAAAAAAATAGGGAATTTACTGATGAATAAAAATGAGACGCTGAAAGAAGTAGCAACGAAAGACGACCTATTGGATGCATTAAAAAGAAAAACGGATGAAATTTTGGTTATAGGAGAGCTGGCTGCCGAAATAAACGAGCTGAAAAAAAATCAGTTAACCGATACTGAAATCATGGGAGTGGAGCTTGGTGGTGGAGGTATGTTGACCATTTTGGAGTATCTGATTAGTCTGTTAATTGATGCAGGTGAAAAAATTAATAAAAATGAAAAGGCGATTCGAAAGAAAATCATCCGTCTGTATTATATAAAGAGAGTAGGTCCAGCTTCAGTTTTATTGCGATTAAAACAGTTGGATTATTAACAAAACGAACAATGTTAACTTTCATCAAAACAGTAAATTGCTTTTGCTACTTGGAGAAAAAAATGGTATTGTAGAAATATCTGCTTTTTTTATTTTATCTGAGCGCAAAGATCTATATTTGGCGCAGAGAAAACTGAGGAGGAAACGACGAAATGTATGATTTAGGTGATGTTGTAGAAATGAAGAAGCCTCATGCCTGTCAAACCAATCGATGGGAAATTATTCGAATGGGTGCTGATATAAAAATCAGATGTTTGAATTGTCAGCATATCGTTATGATGACTCGCCGGGATTTTGAGAAAAAAATGAAAAAAGTACTGGAAAAGAAAGTATCCTAGTGCTCTGACCAAATTATAAATTACACTAAAAGATCGTCTATAAATGATGTTCAATGATAGAAAATGTTAACTTGTATGCTTCAATGACAAGAATAAACAGCTACAAATATAGGGGTTGCTCTTGTGCTGGCTGCGTGTTTTTTGGATTAGAAGCATAACTTAGTTTTAAATTGGTCGATACACTAGCAGCAAAGGAAGAACCCATACAGTTAACAAGAGGAAAAAGTGAAAACTTTGTTGTACAGTATAAATTGATAAAGGAAGAGTGAAAAAAATGGCATTGACAGCTGGAATCGTAGGTTTGCCCAATGTAGGGAAATCTACTCTTTTTAACGCAATCACAAAAGCAGGGGCTGAAGCGGCAAATTATCCGTTTGCAACAATTGATCCTAATGTGGGAATGGTTGAGGTACCTGATGACAGACTACAGCGCTTAACAGAGCTGGTTAAACCCAAGAAGACTGTTCCAACCACCTTTGAGTTTACGGATATTGCCGGAATTGTGAAAGGTGCGAGCAAAGGAGAAGGACTGGGCAATCAGTTTTTAAGCCATATTCGTCAGGTGGATGCGATTTGTCATGTAGTCCGCTGTTTCGATGACGAAAATATTACCCATGTGGAAGGCAGAGTTGATCCGCTGGCAGACATTGATACGATTAATCTGGAGCTGGTTCTGGCTGATCTGGATTCAATTAACAAACGCTATGCGCGCGTGGCAAAGATTGCCAAGACGAAAGATAAAGAGGCAGTTGCTGAACTGGCAGTCTTAGATAAAATCAAGCCTGCTTTAGAGGAAGGACTTTCAGCAAGAACAATTGATTTTGATGATGAAGAAAAGAAACTGGTGAAAAGTTTGTTCCTGTTGACAGCTAAGCCAATTTTATATGTAGCGAATGTTTCGGAAGATGAAGTAGCTGATTCTGAAAACAACAAATATGTTCAGCAGGTCCGTAATTTTGCGGCAGAAGAAAATGCTGAGGTAATTGTTGTCTGCGCTCGGGCAGAAGAAGAAATAGCCGAGTTGGATGAAGAGGATAAAGCAGAGTTTTTAGAAGCATTGGGAATAGAGGAATCAGGCTTGGATCAGCTGATTCGTGCGGCATATGATCTGTTGGGATTGGCAACCTATTTCACAGCGGGTGAGCAGGAAGTTCGTGCCTGGACATTCCGAAAAGGAATTAAAGCACCACAGGCAGCAGGTATTATTCATACCGATTTTGAACGCGGCTTTATTCGTGCGGAAACAGTTTCTTTTGAGGATCTCAGCACTTATGGAAATATGCAGGCGGCTAAAGAAGCAGGGAAAGTTCGTCTGGAAGGGAAAGATTACATCGTTAAGGATGGAGATGTTATGCTCTTCCGTTTCAATGTCTAATGTTTTTTGAAGAAAACGGTTTTTCTTCGATAAATTTATGATAAAATACCACATAGATAAGGTTTGTTTTGCGATAGCGGATTGATTAGGGGGATACAGTAAAATGGAACCAGAAAAACTGCAGGAAATTGTTGCTGAAAATCGTGAGTTGGAAAAAAAATTAACAAAAAGAAACGAGCAATATATTTTTGATTTGAAAAAGTCAATTAAAGCGGCCAATCTTTCGGAACAGGAACAAACTTTAGCCTTACATGAAATTCTGCCGTTAATGGTGGAAGAACAGAAGAGCGGTAGAACAGCACGTCAGCTTTTTGGCACTGTTTCAGAACGGACAGAAGCCATTTTAAATAAACCGGTAGAGAAAAAGGAGTCCACACCTCTTTTGATGTGGATAGACAATGCAATGCTGTTGATGGGTGCGCTGGCTTTGATGATGTCTGTCACAAGTTTGTTGTTTAAAACCGAAAGACAGCAGATTGGGCTGGTAACTTTGCTTATCGGTTCAGCAGTTGGAGGCTATGCACTTTATTTAATGTATAAATATGTGTATCAGTACGACCGCCCGGGTGCCGATAAATCACAGCGCCCCGGATTTTTAAAGTCCGGTGCCATTATGGTTGGGGCTATGTTTCTTTGGATTGTCACATTTTCGGGTTCAGCTTTGCTGCCTGCCGTTATTAATCCGGTACTGGATCCAGTCGTTATGATAGTGATTGGTGCGGCAGTGCTGGCAGCACGTTATTTCCTGAAAAAGAAATACAACATGCAGAGCAGTTTGGCAAGATAGTACGGATAAAATAAGATTTAAGACAAACGTGAACAACAGGTGTCTGAATCTTATTTTTTTATTCTATGATAAGAGAGAGCAGACAAATCAGATAAGGTGAACGTTCTTTTCTTTTAAAATGCTGATAATAAAATGAGAAATAACTAATGTTATAAAAAAATTGATGGAATATTTCAGAAATCAGAAAATCCGGTTGACTTATCTTCTGGAATCTGTTATTTTCATAAATAAAATTAAATTGAGGAGTGATTCAGGCAATGTCTAACTGGGAAACGAAATTTGCGAAAAAAGGTCTTACATTTGATGATGTTTTATTGATTCCGGCAGAAAGCCATGTGTTGCCAAATGATGTGGATATGAGTATTCAATTGGCAAAAAATCTTAAATTAAATATCCCGCTGATTAGTGCAAGTATGGACACTGTAACAGACAGCAAAATGGCGATTGCAATGGCACGTCAAGGCGGATTGGGCGTAATCCACAAGAATATGAGTGTTGCACAGCAGGCGGATGAAGTCCGTAAAGTAAAACGTTCAGAGAGCGGTGTTATTCTAGACCCATTTTTTTTAACACCATCAAACCTTGTTGCAGAGGCAGAGAATTTGATGAGCAAGTATCGAATCAGCGGTGTGCCGATTGTTGAAACGATGGAAAATCGTAAATTAGTAGGGATCATTACAAACCGTGATATGCGTTTTGTTACAGACTATCAAATGAAGATCGATGAAGTGATGACCAAAGATAATTTGGTGACAGCCCCAGTTGGTACTTCTCTAAAAGATGCTGAGAAAATTTTGCAGCAGCATAAAATTGAAAAATTGCCGATTGTTGATGAAGCAGGTCGTTTAAGCGGATTAATCACAATCAAAGATATTGAAAAAGTTATTGAATTTCCAAATGCTGCCAAAGATGAGCACGGCCGTTTGCTGGTGGCAGCAGCAGTAGGTGTGACAAGCGATACATTTGAACGGGCGGAAGCATTACTTGAAGCTGGAGCTGATGCAATCGTTATTGATACTGCTCATGGTCATAGTGCCGGTGTTATCCGTAAAATTAAAGAAATTCGAGATACTTTCCCTGATGCGACCTTGATTGCTGGAAACATCGCAACTGGTGAAGGTGCCCGTGCATTGTATGACGTTGGTGTTGATGTGGTAAAAGTGGGAATCGGTCCCGGTTCAATCTGCACAACTCGAGTGGTTGCCGGTGTTGGAGTTCCTCAGTTAACAGCAATTTATGATGCAGCATCTGTTGCCCGCGAATACGGCAAATCAATTATTGCAGATGGCGGAATTAAATATTCAGGAGATATTGTCAAAGCGTTGGCTGCCGGCGGACATGCAGCAATGCTTGGAAGTATGCTTGCTGGAACGGATGAGTCTCCAGGTGAATTTGAAATCTACCAGGGACGCCGCTTTAAAACCTATCGCGGTATGGGTTCTCTTGGTGCTATGGAAAAGGGCTCAAGCGATCGTTATTTCCAAGGTAGTGTAAATGAGGCAAACAAGCTGGTTCCAGAAGGAATTGAAGGCCGGGTTGCTTACAAAGGAAGCATCGCTGATATTATCTTCCAAATGATCGGCGGTTTAAAATCTGGAATGGGGTATGTAGGGGCAGCTAATTTGCAGCAGCTGCGTGAAGAAGCTCAGTTTGTTCAAATGAGCGGAAATGGTCTGAAAGAATCTCATCCTCATGATGTTCAAATTACGAAAGAAGCGCCAAACTATTCTGTCGAACAATAAAAAAATAACTGAAAAAAGACCAATGTGAATGCAGTGACCCCAAAAGTTAGACCAAAAATCTAACTTTTGGAGGTCGATTCACAACATCGGTCTTTTTTTGCAGTTTTTGAGTGTTTTCTACTACTTGATTAAGGCTCAATCGTTTTATCGGATACTGAAAGCAGCTGTGAACTGAATCCGTTATGGAGAGACAGGGATAGTTTTATTTCCATAATAAAGATGTAATGGCTCAAGTTTGTTGCCTAATAATTCATCAGGGGAGATAATTTCATAGCCTTCAGCCCGTAAATCATCAATAATTTTCGGGACTGCTTCAACTGTTTCAGAATAGATATCATGCATTAGAATAATTGAGTAGTTATTGCTGGTCTCTTGTACACGCTTGATAATTTTTTTTGAATTTTTACTTTTCCAGTCTTCCGAATCCACTGACCACTGAATAATCGGTCGGTCAATGATTTCAGCCGCCTGGCTGTCCACTGCTCCATAAGGAGGGCGAAAGGTTGTTGGAAGTTTTCCTGTGATCTCGAAAAGAACTTTATCTGTTGCGTGGACCTCTTCTTTAATACTTTTAGGTTCTATTGCTGTCAATTTGGGATGAGAATAGCTGTGACTGGCAACATCATGTCCTTCTGCAACAGCTCGTCTAACGATTTCCGGATGCTTAGCTGCATTTTCGCCAAGCATAAAGAAAGTCGTTTTAACATTTTTTTCTCTTAAAATATCTAGAAGTTTTGGTGTAGTTAAGGGGTTCGGCCCATCGTCAAACGTCAAGGCAATATATTTTTTATTCGAATCCAAGCTAGTCCCTGCATGATCACGAATGAGTTGAGAATCAACAAACTCCTGATCAACAAAAGGTATAATTTCTGTAAAGTCCAATGAGAGTTGCTTAATATTGAGTTCATTTTCAGGTAATGAGAAAGTGAACTGATTTGGTGTATAATCAAGTATTTTCTGCTCCATTGTACTATTTGGAAAGTCTATTATTTTATCGATCTGTTGAGAGACTTCATCTGCTGTCATCGTATCCAAAAGTTTCTGTCTGATAATCGGTTGGATTGCCCTGAAGTTATTTTGATTATGAAACAGCTCGGTTAGGGTAGGCAGCTCCAAAGTATCTTTGCTTACATATGTATTTTCCCCCCGTAATAACGGCTGAATCTCCCATAACTCCTCATTTTTGTAGTATAAATCAACAACCGGTGTATAAATAACTGTCTTTCCCAAGATAGCTGATTCAGTATAACCAATTACTTTTGCTGATTGGTCTTCGCTAAGTTGTGTTTCAGCATCTGTCAGTAGTTGCTGCAGCTGCTTTTCCAGCTCTTTTTTCAAAGGTAGATCGGGAAGAAATAGGATATGTTGCCGCTGTTTATTGATAACCGTTCTTTTGACTTCTTGATTTCCCAGCTTTTGCTGTTCGGCAGCTATTATTTCAACGATTTTCTCATCTGGCTCTTGCTGCTGCTCAATTGATTTATCAGTTTGAACCCTGGTCTGCTTTTTTGTCAAATAAAAATGTCCGGTGATCAGTGGGAGAAAGGCTGTCAGCAAAAAAAGACTGAAAAATAGTAGGTTTCTTTTTGTTTGCCGCTGTTCCGAGCTCTTTTGAATCTCTTTTCTTGTTTCAGCTTTTTGACTTTCTGGTTCCATAGAGTCAGTCCTAACTAAAAATTGGTGTTTAATTGGTTTGTATATACAAATGATCGGCTTTATTAGAGCCATAAATAGGAGTCTTTGCTAAATATCCTATGAGCTTATAAGTCTTCGGTGTAAATAAAGGGTTATATTAATTAAAAGGTACCATTCAGCTCTAAAATTGTTGCTGTCTTTTCGCAAAAAAGTTAAAAAATAGATCGGATAAATGGACTTTCTCCGAAATTTAAGTGTGCAACCATACAAAAGAGGAGTCAGACAATATGCAACGCAGAATAGTGACAAGTGCCTGCTCCCCCCGTTGAAAATTATTTAATTACTGTAACTCCGCCCATATAAGGAACAAGCACTTCAGGAACGGTGACAGAGCCATCTTCATTTTGATAGTTTTCCAAAATCGCAGCAACAGATCGTCCGACAGCCAAGCCTGATCCGTTTAGAGTGTGAACGTAATTAATTTTTTCATCTTCATTGCGGTAGCGGATCATCGCTCTGCGTGCCTGGAAATCCTCGCAATTTGAACAAGAGCTGATTTCTCTGTATGCATCCTGAGCAGGAATCCATACTTCTAAATCATATGTTTTTGCAGCGGAGAAACCCATGTCTCCTGTGGAAAGTGTGATAACGCGATAAGGTAAATTCAATTTTTGCAGAATTTCTTCAGCATTAGCAGTCATTTTTTCCAATTCATCATAAGAATTTTCAGGCTTGCTGAATTTAACCATTTCAACTTTATTGAACTGATGAAGGCGAATTAAGCCTCGTGTGTCGCGACCTGCACTTCCTGCTTCTGAACGGAAAGAAGGACTTAAAGCCGTGAAGTAAACCGGCAATTCGCTGCCGCTTAAAATTTCATTATTATAATAGTTCGTTAACGGAACTTCAGCAGTAGGAATCAAAGTGAAATCAGTATCTTCCAATTGAAAACCATCTTCTCTGAATTTAGGAAATTGACCAGTACCGTACATTGAATTGCTGTTAACGATATATGGCGGAATAATTTCTGTATAACCATGATCATAAACATGGAGATCAAGCATGAAGTTATACAATGCTCTTTCTAAACGTGCTCCGAGACCTTTATAGTAAACGAAGCGGCTTCCGGCAACTTTAGCACCACGTTCGAAATCAAGAATATCTAGATTTTCTGCAATTTCCCAATGAGGCTTGGGTTCAAAATCAAATGTTTTAGGCTCACTCCATTTGCGGACTTCAACGTTTTCTTCTTCACCGGCACCGATCGGAACAGAAGAATGAGGCAGATTAGGTAAAGCAGCTGCGATTGTCTGCAGCTGTTCGTCCACAGAAGCAATCTCTGTATCAAGCGCCTTGATTTCTCCGCCAACGTTTTTCATTTCAGTAATTTTTGCAGAAGCATCATCTTTATTGCGCTTTAACTGAGCAATTTCGGCAGAAACATCATTCCGATATTTTTTCAATTCTTCCACTTTGGTCAATAATGCTCTGCGGCTTTTGTCAAGACGCAGAAACTCAACAAGTACTTCCTCTTTTACTCCGCGTGTTGTCAATTTTTTTTGAATATCATCAAAATTTTGACGAATCATTTTTACATCTAACATATTTTTTCCTCCTAAAAATAAATAATAAAAAAGTCACTCCATCCCAGAAAAAATCTTGGGACGAAATGACTGTGATTTCGCGTTGCCACCCAAGTTCAACCCTTCGGCTGCCCTTGATTAAATAGATAACGGCTGTGACCGATCTGACTTATTTCGTCAGATGCATAAGTAGAGATGGATTCTTTATAGATGAATATCTGCTTTCAGCAACACAGACTCTCTGGAATTCAGAGCTACAAATACTTGTTCTCTAAGCTTTCATTTAGCATACAGAATTTCGATTAAGATGTCAATGGAAGAATCAGTTTGAATTTACCTATTCTCCACTAAAAACCCTATTATATCAGTAGTTACAGAAGCTGTTTTCTAAACAAATGAACTACACTTCGAAATACTGTTAGTTCAATGCTTTTCTGTATTAGTTTCTAAAATTTGGGGTAAATTCAAAAAGAATCAGCTGCGCCCAAGACAAAAGGATGAAGAAAATAATAGTGAAAAACATATCATTAATTTTCTAAATCCAACAATTCTCAGTTATTTCCCATTCACTTTTATTAACAGCAAATAGCTAGTCAAAAAATACATGGTTATTACGCATCAATTGCAAATTTTTTGATCAATGACCATGTATTTTAGAAACCTATCTACAGTTTCTGAAAAATATTTCTTTATGCTTTTGTCATGAATCAAGCCTCAGCAGCAGTTGTATTACTTTGAAGAGGTAGATGAATAATAAAAGAAAGCCATTGAGCATCTGAAGTAGCATAGATATATCCGCCATGTAAAGCAACAATACTTTGAGCAATAGCCAGTCCCAAACCAGTTCCTCCAGTTTCCTGAGAACGGGATTCTTCCACCCGATAGAAACGATCAAATAATTGATCAAGCGATTTTTGTGGGATTTTTGGTCCATTGTTACGTACGGCAACCACAACCTCAGTCCCGACTTTATTTGCTTCCATCAGAATCTGATTACCACCCTGCCCATATTTTAAGGCATTGGACAATAGATTATTGAAGACACGGACGAGCTTTTCGGTATCTCCTTCCATTCGAATAGATGCAGGATTTGTTTCTACCAGAATTTCCATCCCTTTTTTATGTGCTTCCAGTTCAAAATCCACTGCCAGCTGTTCGAGCAGCTGGGCCATATCAAATGTGATAGCATTTAAAGGAACGGAAGGCTGACGCACTTTTGTGTATTCAAAAAGATCATCTACCAATAATTTCATTTGTTTCGCTTTTACATAAGCAATATGTGTATATTTCAGAATCTCTTCTTCTGAATGAAACTGTCTGTCTTCGATTAATCCTAAGTAACCTATAATAGAAGTTAAAGGAGTTCGAATATCATGACTGACGTTTGTAATCAATTCATCCTTGGATTTTTCTATTCGGCGCTCATCTTCAATCGCTGCAACTGTACTGTCAACCAAACCATTGATACTTGCAATTACTTTAGCTAAATTTCCACCCAATTCGAAAGAAATCCGATGATCATAATTGCCGTCTGCAATATAATGGAGTTCACTGATAATGTGACGCAGCTGCATTTGTCGGTAGCGGCGAATCAGACGCCAATATAAAACGGAAGCATCTATAATAAGAAAGAAAGGAATTACAAACTTGCTCCAGCTCCAAAAGACATCTGTATCTAGGTAGTCAGCCAAAACACCTTTTGTCCCGAAGATAATGTTGCTTAAAGTAGGTGAGCTTTGAACAAACTGATAAATGAGTACAAGAATTGCTACATTTAATAGAAGCAAAAGAATGACTGTCAGAATACCTTCTGCCAAAAGTTCACTGATTTCCTTGGAAGTTAGAGGGATTCTTTTTTGTTTCTCAACTTTCTTTTGTTGTCTAGCGGGCATCAATTTTATACCCCACGCCCCAAACAGTTTGAATCACTTTTTCGCCGCCGGTTGCTTCCTCAATCTTATCCCGCAGATGGCTGACGTGAACCATTACTGTTTTTGCAGAAACAACACTTTCCTGCTGCCATACACGTTCAAAAATTTCATCTGCATTAAAAACACGATTCGGATGACTTGCCAAGAGATAAAGAATACCGAACTCCAAAGCAGTTAATTGAATTTCTTTATCATCAATTGTTTTCACTTGATGGGAGTCCTTGTTAATAATCAATGAACCAACCTCTAAGATATCCGGCTCATCAACTTTTACCTGCATCTGACTTCTGCGTAAGATGGATTTCACACGAGCCATTACTTCTAATGGATTAAATGGTTTTGTGACATAATCATCCGCGCCGGCAACCAGCCCTTTAATTTTATCCATATCTGTTGTTTTAGCTGTAAGCATAATAATCGGAACCTGGGACTCTTTTCGAAGTTCCTTAACCACCTGCATACCATCCATAATTGGCATCATAATATCCAAAATCAATAAATCAATATCAGGAACAGTTCTGATTTTAGATAGAGCTTCCTTTCCATCGTAGGCTTTAACAACCTCATAGCCTTCATTATGGATATAAATACTTAAAAGCTCAACAATCTCTTTGTCATCATCTGCTACTAAAATTTTCATATACATGCCCTCCATATCATTAATATCATCAAATACTATTTTAACAAAAAAATCAGGAAAGAGATAAAAAGTGCTCCATATTACAGAAATTTTAAATACATTACTAAAATTGAAGATAGCTGACTATGAAAACACTATAAAAACGAATGAAAAGTCAATTGTATTGGGAATTGATCGGAATTGAAAAAAAGTTGTAAAAAATGACATATTTTGATTGACCTGAGCGAAGAAACTTGATATATTATTACTTGTCGCAAGACAGGACAACCTCTTTTGAAGCACTGGATAGAATAACAGTGGGAAGGAAGAAAAAAGTTGTCCGACCAATAAAAAAGTTGTTGACAAATAACAAAAATGTTGGTAAACTGAAACAGTTGTTATGAAACAAGAACAACAAATTGCAGGCAGAAAAAACTTTTCAAAATTTTATTAAAAGAGTTGACAAGCGCTTCTCGATTTGATAAGATATAAAAGTTGCTGCAAGGCGACAAAGTAGACCTTTGAAAACTGAACAAAGTAAG
>NZ_JAJDJV010000020.1:0-30340 GCF_020567625.1 Enterococcus sp. BWT-B8
CCAAAACCAGATAAGGAAATACGCTGAGAAGAAAGCCTGCCCTTTTAAATCGATGATATTGCTTATAATCAGCTGTACAGCATTTAGCCCAAGCAAAAGCCTTAAATGATTGTACTTACCTGGTAACATCGTCAACTTAAGAGAAACTCCAAAAAAAAAGTTGGAGTTTCTCTTTTCTTTTCTCCCAAAATTTTTTACAGTAAAAGAAAAGGGGGGATTTGCATGGCTGTTCCCTATCACAAGCGATTTGATCTGACTGCCCGCTCACTCGGTTCTTCTCAGTTCCATTCCATTGCACGATTCCCTGATTCGCCGAACAGTTTTACCCGGAATCGAAAATTCCCTTTAAAAGAGGTCATTTATTTATTTATTTTCAAACGTGGCCTTACCGCAACGATGGAAGTTTACCACTAGTTAAAACGAAAGGGGGCCTCTGATATGACGCTATCTAAACAAGCCTTTCTTTCACAACAAAAGAAAGTGAATCCCGAAGCATTTCGTTTTTTAAACCAACAGTATCTTTCTCATTTTTATACACACGACACATCAACAACCTGGCACGATTACCTTGTTTTCGCCATTGACGGCAGTCGCATGGAGGTCCCAAATTCAAAAGAAAATCGAGCGTTTTTCAGTCAA
This sequence comes from Enterococcus sp. BWT-B8, assembly GCF_020567625.1. Lineage (NCBI taxonomy): Bacteria > Bacillati > Bacillota > Bacilli > Lactobacillales > Enterococcaceae > Enterococcus > Enterococcus sp. BWT-B8. Next base: position 640 of record NZ_JAJDJV010000020.1, read on the forward strand.
AATGGCAATCGCTTTGGTGAAACATCCGTAAGAGTACAAACAAGCGGCTTGATGGATGTATTCAACGTTTTTTGATCAATCTTCAGATTGATTCTCTTCATGTCGGTGAAAAACAACTGGCAAAAAGGAATCTTCTTGCTTCGGAAACGATCCCTTTTCAATCGCCGCGACTGCTGTTGTTTGATCGTGGGTATCCCTCACTGGATCTGATTCATTTTATGGAGAAACATGCGCTCCGTTACTTGATGAGAATCCCTTCAACCATCTATCAAAAAGAACGGGCAGAACTGACCTCTCTTGATGAACCCGTTTTCCTGACCTGTACGTATTCACACTTAAGAACAATGAAACAAGCAGAGCCTGAACTGGCGAAGGCGTTTGAAAAGAACAAGAGCATCATGACCCGTATGATCCAGCTTCCATTGGGAAATGGTCAAATGAACACATTTATGACCAATCTCCCAGCCACGATCCCAAGGGAATAAAGAGCAAACATAATATGAATGGGGAATGCCGATAAATCAACGTTTTTCAACTTATGAAATGCTTGATTTTCATTAAAAATGATATGGTTCCCTACCATTTTCCCTACCAAAAACCCCTTGTCAAATATTAATCTGGCAAGGGACTTTTTTTCTGTATCACTACTTTTCTTAAAATTTGGTTCGATTGTGTGGATTTTGAATGAGATTCAAAATCCTTTAATAGCAATGAATATAGCCTAATCCACATTTCAAAGTTTCAGTGGATTTGAAAGAAATGGAATCAATTTTTAATATTAAAAATAATGCGAGCCGAAATGATCTACTCTATCATCTTAATTTTAAGTCGGTTATTTCCATGTAGGAAGATCCATAGTAAATGGCTTAATCCCCCGAGGATTTTCAGATATAGTAATTTGATAAGAATCAATCAATTCCTTATCTGTTCCTTGACAACAACGTTTATACTTTTTATAGCTACCGCAAGGACAAATATCATTTCTTCCAACTCCATTATAAATACTATTCTTTTTTTTAGTAATTTTAAGATTCCAATCATCATATGGCGACTGGAGAATACTAATCAAAGTAGATAGTCCATCATAATTATACTCTAACTCATTTGGAAAAATGACAGCGAATTTATCTGCTGGATTCTTTACCAATGCAATTGCTACAATTTCTAAATCTGTTACTATTCTGTTAGCTATTTCACCAAAGTAGACCTTTCCTGGAATATGCATACATGCATTTCGTGGTGAAACTATTTTTTTTTGACAAATGCTGCAATATTCAACTTTCTTTATTGATTCTCTACTCATAAAGTACTGATATGGAAATAATTTCTGAAACGACCTAGTCTTTTCTTCTATGAAATCTAATTGCATTTTCCCAAAATTATCTGGAAAATTTCTTCTAACAGCCATAAGCATGCTTTCAATTTTTTCATAAGTGTCCCAAGCATTTTTGTATTCATTATTCTTTACAAAAGAATAGGCTTTTATAAAACTATTTTTTATTGAAATGGCCGTTAAAAATAGCCATATATAGTTTGCACAGTCTACATCATAATTGCTAAGAGCTTCACTTTTCAAACTATTCAATTTATCGATTTTATCTTGTTTGATTATCTCTCTAGCTCTAATAACTTCATATTCAATCTCATCAATTTTGTCTATCATTCTCAAAATTCTCTTTTAGTGATTTCATGGTCTCATCAAAATTTTCTGCTTTGCCTTTATAGGTTATTTTCTTAGAAGTCTTTCCACCATCTTCTTCAAAGATATAAGAAACTTCAACATCAAACTCTTCATTTTTTCTTTTTCGCATTTCCGTGATATAATCTGACACCACATTAATTATTATTGGTAAAACTACTCCACTAAAGACCATAGTCGCTAAATATACAATATCTGAGTGTAATTCTAATTCACCATAATTTTCATCGTCTACAATAAATTCCGCTAGTAATTCTTTACTATCGTCTTGATCTATTAAGAATCTGTAAAAATCCCCTGTCCCTTCAGGATACAGTTCTTTTTCATTGACTGTCCGTGTTGGAATAAGTAACAGTTTGGAGTTATTTATTTGTTCCCGTAAATCTAGATTATTTAATGCTTCACTCTTCTTTTTGAGCTTATTTAAAGATATATCTGTATTTTCTATTTTTATGAGCTTATTAAAATCCATAATAAAATACCTCGCTATATACATTATTTTATAATTTGATTATGATTCAGTAATTATTTTAGACAGTTTCTTTTTCTTGTCTTTTCTAATATTTCCAATACACAAAACATCTTTATCGTCTCTATCTTTTAATGATTTGAGTTTATATCTCTAGATGCGCATAGGTGTCTTATGGCAGTAAACCAATTTCTTCTAAAGAGATGAATTTTTCAAATTAAAGTATTGATTCCAACTGTTGCTGTAACCATTACAAGTTGAATTTTTAATTACTGTGATCCAAATTACCTTCCAAACATACTTGAATCTTCATCCCATTTTCCATTGTATAATCTTGAATGACACTCTGCAATTCAGCGTAACTCATCTCAATATCCACCATAACAATTTCATGAGCATTCATATCACTATTATTAATAGCTATCTGGATGATTTTTTTTAGACTCGCACATTTATTTTCAATTACTTGAATTAATTCCAAATTACGTTCATCTTCTCCAAAAACAGAATATAAATAATTATTCACTTGTGTAATTGCTTGAAATATATTATTAACAATGGATAAACTAAAGCTTTCTGTTTTTTCCGACCATTTTGAATAAATTTCTTTTTCAAAACCATCTTTATAATATACTGATTCAATATTTTTGAAAATATCCATAAGATGGTTAAATATAAATCTTAAATCTCCTTGATTTGCATTATATCCAAGAAAATCAACTAGCAATTTATTATCTATAATCACATTCTTTGACGTTTGGTAAGTCATCATATATTTTTCTATTTTAGATGCATCCATATAAGCAAATTTTTCACTTGCTATTTTATATACTGGTGGAATCTCATAACCACATATAGATTGTTTAATTTCCAAGTACTCAAACTCATTATTCCATAAACTATTTTCAAAAGTATAAATTCCAATATCTGGAAACACTTCTTTAAATGTATCAACTAATATTGTAAAAAAACTTTCATTTTCAGCTATATCAACTGTTATTTCGTAATGGTTCTCAATTCTTTCACAACTTACTACTCCATCAATTTCTTGTATTCTTTGATTCAAGAAATTATTAACTTGTCGTAGATATCTTTTTATATATTCCTTTCTGTTATAAAGGGCACTCCTATCAATTCTAAATTCATTTAAAAATAAGTGTGACCACGCTGAGCTAATAAGTCGAAATCTTGTCAACTCTGTTTCAGAAATGATTTTTACTGATGATAGTGGAAATTCAGTTTCATAAGTTTTACATAGTTTTGGAAGTAGATCACAAGCATCCATCAAATTTATATATGATACTCTAGACCTTTGACTAACTTCTTCTTTTTTTATCCTTTCCTTTAAAAGTACGTGCATATTCTCATAAAAATTAGTTAACTTTTGACTAAAATCTCTCCATATGTTACTAAAATCACCTTTAGACTCTTTATTTTTTTGAAAGCCCAAACTTTCTTCATTATTTTTTTTAGCGGATTCGTGAGGATTTAAACTGTAATTAGCGATGTCAATTCCATATCTATCTACAGAAGTTTTCGGATAAAACAGATGGCTATCATTCAAGATTTCCATTAAATCATTAATTTGATTAACAACAACATTAAGATCGAATCCAATCAAATTTCCCTTCTTATACAAACGATTTAACATCTTATCTATAAGTTTAAATACTTCATTATTTTTATCAATGCAATCTACTAATACTCTATCAACCTCACCCCATGTATCAGCTAATAAATCATAATCATGTAATTTTGAAAACCAACCATTTATTTCCGTAATCCATAGCCAAGGCAATTTTTCTGATTTTATGTTTTTAGCAACTTCAGGAGTTTCTAGATCAGAATGAAGTTTATCTCCAATAAGTCTAACGTCATATTGTTTTTTAGTTATATCTATTCTTCTGAGCGCTCCTACAACTGCCATAATAGATTCATTAGAATATTGCTCAGAAGCTGACTCAGAGTCATACATATTTAATAAATAGAGCACCTCATATTTATTATTTTTTTCACTCAAATAAACTATACTATATTGTTCTTTTAACATTTTTAACAAAAGTGGATAGTATCTATCATATACATCATTCCATTTTTGATATTGAATACCTATAGCTAAATTAAGTAATGCATCCAGTAGTTCTTTTTTATCAGGTAGTTGAAGAGGTAATAATTGCTGTAATTCGTTTAAATACACTCCTCTATTTGCAAACCAAAATAAGCTGTAGCCAACAGAGCTAATTTCGGTTGCTCTTTTCATGCTAATATATGGCAGATTGAGCTTAGATACATTTATAAATTCATCCAGCATAATAAAATTAAGAGTTTTTTGAGGGATTTTTTCAATTAATATTTCTGATTTTTCAACTCTTTCAGGTTGAAATTCACGTAAAAACTCAAAAGATTCTTTCCCGTCAAAATTTGGAATATATCCTGTAATATCACCTAATAGAAAAATAGGGAAATTCCCCGGAGAAAGCTTATCTAACTCCTCTAAAATTGATTTGTTTTTCAAGTAGAGTATTCTCACATCTAGCCATAGCAAAGATTTAATTACACTAGAATATGTTTCCCAGGAATTGAAATGCAAGCACCCTAACAAGTTTATAAATCTACTATTTATTTCATTATCACAATAAAAAGAAACCAATAAGAACAACACGCTAGAAAAGGTTGACTCAATAACACCAAATACAATGTCCTCTTCGGAAATATACAGATAGTTTAAAAGTACTTTTGACAAAATTTTTGCTCTTAGCACATGTAAGCTTTCTATCTTTTTATTCTCATCAGTAACTTTGATTAAATATTCTTGTTCATACAAATAAAGTACTGTGCTAGCTTTATTCAAAGGACATACCCTTATTAACCTTTGAAAATCAATATCTATTCCATATTGACCAGCATAACTAATTATCAGTAAAGCTTTTAACCATTCTTCGGTATAATCTTTTTCATCTGTAATCCTCTTTACTTGAAAACTTAGTCTTTGTTCCAATGTTTCTGAGCTATTTAATAAATACACAAACTCCATCATTGGCCCTTGTTCACCAAAAGCTCTCCAAGCTTCTATGAACGAACGAAAAATAGTTTGTGGATGCATTAAAAAAATAAGTTCCGCTTCTTCTTTGCTAAGTTGAAGATCAATTATTCTTACTGGAGTTTTAGAGCTATCAAAATTTGTTCGTCGGAAGTCCTCTTCTCTAATTGAAACTAGTAACTTAAAATTAGAGCCATATGCATTATGTTTTTCACAAATCCAATTCCAGTTTATATCACGAGGTGAAACATCAAAATAAACAATTAGATTAGTATGTTTTTTTGCGAGTCCATTTAAAGCTATAACAATATCTTGTGCTTGAGATTCACTAGTAACAGATTGAATACACAAAATATCATTTTCAGAATAGAAGTTTTGTAGGTATCTATATGCTAATGTAGACTTTCCTTGTCCCGAAGCACCCTTTATCAAAACAAATTGATACTCATTGAACGATTCGTCAATTTTATCTAACCAATAAGAACGCTCTATATCTAAATTCAATCTAATATGTTGAGGTTGTGCATTTACACCTGCTAAATATTCCTCAGTTAATTGCTTTTCATTTTTTAACTCCTTAAATTCTGTCATTGGAATAAAAGAATTCCCATACTCTTTTGAAACTCCTGATAGCGAAGCTAAGTCTATCCCTATTTGTTGAATTTTTTCTTCCCATAAAATTTTATTAGTATGTTTGGAATACCTCGAAAGACTTGCAACGTATTGAGTAAGGATATCTAAGACAATTTCTGGCGCTGCCATAGTTTCTATAGTATGACTAAAACACTCTTTGATTTGTTGAACTAAAGCTCCTTCATCCACTATTTCAAAAGAAAGCCTATCACTGAGCCAATGTATATCTTCTTTCAAATATCCACTATCAAGTAACTTTTTTTCTATTCTGGAGAATTCAGTCGATGAATTATCAGGAAATTTACTTAACTCTTGTCCTATTTTCCCAAACGAAACAACTTTTAAAGTAACATTCGGATTTTCTTTTTTTATTGATAAACAACGTCTAAAAAAAGAATCCTTTTCTGCTGGACTTAAATCAGACAATGTTAAATTATTAGTCAGATTTTTTATCTGAATGAGCTCATCAGGAGTTCCATTTCTCGTTATTAATAGGTCTTCGACCTTCTCAGGATGCAACTCAAAATTGGAGGGTAATTCAATTAAGCGAGACGCGATATATGTGGTTTGTGATGAAAATCCTTTCCAAGCTGCTTTTGCTCCTATATCAGATTTGACAAAACTATTCATTTTCCTCACCTTTTCTACATTTTTCTGTTACTCAACGACCATGAATCGCATAAATGAAAGTCAAATAGTTAGCAAAATCTCCAATTCTTTGCCTATGCTCAGATATATCTCGTCTAGTTCTATTTAGTACATTATCTTCTAAAAAAAGTTCTTTAGTCCAATCCTCACTATTCCATGCATTTAACTTAAATATGCGCTCCAAAACAATAAAATTATTGAGAACGGTATTATGTTCCATCGTTCTTGAAGAGGCCTTATCTATTTTTTGTTCATTATTCAAATAAATCCATTCAGCACGAGTTGCTGTATATTTTATTGAAGACTGAATAATATCGTTCCAAACTTCTAAGAAGTCATAATTGTTACTATCTGCATTATTTAAGATATCTTCATGAATTTTTATCATTTGAACAAAATCTAGACTCTCTTTCATTTTTAAATAATTTTCGAAAATAGGAAGACCTCGCACATACTCTACCTCCTAACAATTTATAATCATATCTTAACTGTACAAGCTTCGAATACTAATTGCAACGGCAATTTAACAAATCGTTTTTATCTTTGAAGCCATTACTTAGCTAATTTTAACCTTCTTATACAGAGAAAAGACAAAAACGAAAAGAGGCAGTTTTTAAACTAACCCCTAATAATCTAAAATGCTTTCTAAAAAGTCATCTATTTTTTTATAAGATTTCAATATAATAATTAAGTATAAAACTACCACTAGCATTAAGTTCATACTCTCTCCCAATTGATTCATAATCAATATAATTAGTTAAATGCTCAGGAATATCATAGTATCCTGAATCAACTAAAGCATATCCTAGCTTCTCATAATCGTTCATTTCTGTATTATCCAATTCAATAATATTTATGTCAGCATTGCTATCTTCCACAACTACTCTAATTACCTCATCAGGATAACCCATATACTCTTCCAAACTATCATATTTTTCTGCTAATAATCTAGGAGAATCATACTCTTCTATAGAAAATGGGGCGTCATAGTCAGTGATGAAATATTCTTCGTAAGGATAGCCGTATTCGTCTACAAATTCATTACCTATATAGATTGCTTTATAGGCTGTATCTAAGTCATCGCTATCAAAAGGGAAGTGTAGATATACACCTAATAAGACACTTTCATTATAAGCTTTTAAATTAGTTAGATAAATCCAATGTTCACTATCTCCACCAAATCGATGACCGTTTGCTTCTATCATCATGTTGTAAGTGACTAATTTTTCCATACATCTTCCCCCAATATTATCAGACTAGGCAAATTTTTTATGGTAATAACTCATCATCTGTGAAAACCGTATCTGGTTTCCAAATTTTGAATCCTTGTTCAGCATAGCTTTTTTCAGCGCTTAGAAAAAGACATGCTGCAATTGATGAATGACTATCACCAGAATGGATCGCTGCAAATAAGGCATTCTCTTTTGCAACTACATGAACAGTGTTATCACCATTATTAATCCAAAAGATGTCATTAACTTTGGGGTTGTTCGTATCTAGAATCATTGAATCACCTCCTTAAATTTTTGTTCTACTTTAAGTGTAAGTAGTGCTATTTTCCAACGTAATGTGATTACTAGAAAATTCCATTGAGCTCTTTTTACACCTCGTAATGGTCTAATTGCAAAGAACCAAGTAAGAATGAAAATGAGAAGTACAAAATGAATAGGTTGAATAGAATTTGAAGGTGTTGGTTGAATTCGTGGTGAGTAAAATAGAAAATTAATAAATTGAATTAGTTTTATAGTTAGATAAGCGTTAAGGACTAATAAAAATCTTTTTTGAGATTTACGTCCATCATAAGAGTCATTTAATAAAGAAATAAGTCGTTTCATTTTTATCACTACTTTCTTTTTGTTTGTGTATTCACTTTTTTGGCTGTGATTTATCACAGCATTAGCAACAGTAAGCAGTTGCTAATCAACTTATGCTTCACATTGTTTCATATCGAATATCTTTCTTGTGCTCTACAAATTAAACATAGATTTTACAATCATTTTCAATCATTCTTTTGTGTGTAATTACGTTGTGTACATACGTTGTATTTGTTCTATGAAGATGTAATCAATTCTGTTTTATTGTTATCTAAAAATTCAATTTCTTCTGTAGAACGACATATATGTTGTTCCGCTTTTTGTTAGTATTTCACTTGTCGATAGACAATGAAATGCAACAAAAGAGCACCCGCAACGGAGTGAAGGGCAAGACCGAAGAAAAGCTCGTAGAGGTTTTTGTAGTGTCGCAGTGAGGGGGATGGTCAGCTATGCTGACTGGACAATTGAAACGAAGTTTCGATTGTACATACATCCCCCTTATGCTCTTTCCTTGTGTACCTCGATTTTTCAACATGAGGTACCTGCATTAAAAAAACGTTGATATGACGCCATTTACAGCGAGCATCGCTGCAGTGATTTTTAGGTACACCAGGTGCATCAGGTACATTAGCCAAGCTGTAAGCCACATTCTTGCGTTGAGTTGAGGTACCTAATATTGTAAAAATGAGGGGACTTCTGCTGTACAGGGTGTATCGACTGTTTTACAGTAAAATAGCACAGCGTCATGTCGAGGAGTATCAAAAACTTCACTGTATAGGTTATAGGTGTTGCAATATTAGTAAGTTGATTGAGGAAATGCATTTTAGGGCGAGAACGTAGTGACGCCCAGATCGTGCACAAGGCGGTAGCGTAATGCAGTGAAGTATCTTACAATACGTACCGAAGGTGGTAGAGGTTTCGTACCGAAACCTATTATAAAAAAGCTGGCTGCAAGCCTATCAAATTATGTAGTGGGTGTACAAAATGGGAAAGGGCTGAGCCGAATCGGACACTGGAAAGGTTACTAAACAAGTAGCCGAGGCGAGGGGGTTCCCTGCTCATTTTGAAGCCTAGTATCTCATAGCTTTATTGGGCTGACTTGAGCCGGAAAACGTAGTTATACCAGGGGAATAGCCGAAAGGAAGGGAAGGGAACCGAATGAAGTAATGACGGTAAGAATCAAGAGATGAACGTGTCTTATGACAAGGTTCCAATAAAAAAAGAAAAGATGGTTGCTTCTTTAATGATCGTACTCTGATTCACGAGGGAATGGGTTAGTCTGGTATTAAAAAAAGAACCAATCAAAAAATTGGTTTTCGTGTAGTTTTTTCACTAAATTTAGATAAAAAATCTCGTGTGACTATTTTGGGTATTATTTTCAGTCAACACATGCTGTATTTGCGATATATTTTGTTTCTAGGCCATTTCGTTTTCTTCAGAATCAATTTTGTGATCTATATTCTTTAAATAGGTTTCTTTTATTTGGTTTTTTTTAAAATTTATTGTAAGAACTTTTAATTAGAGGGTTCCTTTCGGTTCCCTAGTTTTTTGTCATTTTTGAGTATTTTAGATTTGTTATCTGTGGATAACTTGTTAACGATTTAATCTTTTATGTTCACTTTTTCGTTATTACATTTTGCTCTTACACATAATTTAATGATAAAGGTTCCCTAGTTTGTCCTGATAAATTTGCAACTAGGGAACTTTCACATGTAATTAGGGAACCTTTTTGTAAAAATAGGAACTACTAAATCCTCTTATATCATGCTTAATAGACTATTGTTCCCTTGGTTCCTTTATTTAACCCATTAAATAATAAAAAATAACATGCTCTTTTCGTTAATGTTATGTTATTAGTTATTCATAACCTGTGGATAAGAGAGCAAATTTATTTAAATGGAGTTTGAAAAAAATAGGAACCTTTATACTCAAAGGGAAAAGATGATAACATAACACGATTTTTGGAGCGAGAATACCGTTATTTGAGGATTTTCTTAATATATTATCCCTTAATTTTTGTATGATTTTGCATTTTATCGGTTCCTATTTTTAGGAACTAGTATTTTCTTAGAGCTGTAATCCTTGATATGTCAGTATTTACTGGTTCCTATTTTTTAGGAACCGCATTTCCCATTCATTTTCTGTTTTTTATAATTTTTCGTTATTTTAACGAGAGGTGGATTCATTTCAACAATTTTGAAAATCAGGTGTTGTGGGAAATGACGTGAAACTAACTTTTTTAGAAAAAAAACATTCCCAACGAAAATTCGTTAAGAATGTTTGTATTGTTATTCTGTTGCTGCATATACATACGCTAGATACCAAACTGTTGTGTATTTTGTTTGACCTGTCCATACATCAGTATATGCTTCTTGTTTTGATGTTAAAATCAAGTTCGCTAGCCATGCATTAGGGTCGAGAATATCGAACTTGTGCCCATCTGATAGGAAACCTCCGTATTCGCCTACAATCCCTTCTGCAAGCTTGTCAGCTAGTTTTAAAGCTGCTTCCATTGATTTGACTTCTCGTGTATCAAAGTCGCTCTGGAACGTTGCTAAGTCATTTGTGACATATAGGATATTTGGAAATAGTTCAAGAATGTTTGCTTCTTCTTGTTTTGATTTTTCCGTGTCCCAATGACCTAAGCCATTTTTGTGGTCTTCTGCTTTTGATGCTGCATAATCAACTAATGAGTCAGATACAGCAACTTCTCTTAATCCATTTGCGATGCGATACATATTGATTTTGTCCAGAATAGCTTTGCGTATTGCTTCTTCTGTTACGGTATATGTACCGTTCTTATTTTCTTTTACAAGCTCTTCGACAGTTTTACTGTGATTGAAATCGTTTAATTCATCTTTGATCTCGTCTTTATTGTCAATGACGATTTCACCTGCTTCAGATTCATCTTTTGGTTTGTCTGGTTTAGGTTTTGATTCTTCTGTTTTGTCTTTGTCCTTGTTTTTATCTTTTTCAGGCGTTTTTGAGTCTTCCGTAGACTCAGAAGGTGCTGTTTCTAATGGTAGTGTTTCACTAGGAACTGTTTCAGAGGGTGCTGTCTCACTTGGCAATGTTTCACTAGGGACGGTTTCAGGATTGCTTGTGCCACCACCTGTTAAGTCATTATTTGAGTTATTTGCATTGTTGTTTGCATTTTGTTGTGCTGTGATGGCTTCTGCCTCAGCATCTGCTTGAGCACGTGCATTTGCAGCGTTTGCTAATGCTTGGTTTTGCAGTTCGTACAATTGATTACGTTCTGCGATTCGTTGGTTCATCGGTTCACGGTTGTTGTCGATTGTACGTTGACATTCTGCTTCACGACCGTACCATAATTTATTATTTGGGTCTTTTGCTTGTTGCAAGTAACCTGTCCATAAATCAATTGTTGCTTGGTTTTGATTGATACTTGTGGTTAATGTACTAATTTGTGAATTGTAGCTTACAGCTTCGTTTTCATATTGAGTTATTGAATTTACAGTAGCATCTGATACGCCAGCTACACCGTTCCAAGTTGCAGCGAAAGTAGCTACGGGGGTTAATATGTTTATTATTAATACTGCTAACGTTGTTACGATCGATAGTCTAATTTTTGATTTCAATACATTCAACCCCAATCTCTAATTCTCATATTCTGACCACTGAAGGCTTTCTAAATCATCATAGTCAGATGTATAAATATTTTTGCCATCATATGCATAAAGCGTTCGATTACTTCCAGATAGACTATTTCCTTTAATTCTTGTACTAGAGTTGTTTTCAAAAACGATTGCAAAAATAGGTTTGATATTTTCATTGTCTTTTGTATATCCATCGCTAAGCTCAGAAATGTTAGGAAGTATACATTTTTCTGAAGCAACAGTATGATTACCTTGAACATACTGAACAAATTCGTTTAAATCATCAAAATCTTGTTTTCCAGTTTCAGACCATTCTTTGGACAGTTCATAGACACTTTTATCAATAATATTTTTTGTACTATCTTCACTAAACTCAGCCTCTAAATCATTAGAAACTATCTTATCATTGTCAAAAATTAAATCTATACTTCCCTCAACTACAGCTTCTTTATTAACATCTACTGTTTCATAATTGGGATTTTTGGGATTTCTTTGAGCAGTTATCGTTCCGTCAGAATTAATAAATGGTTGTATACCTAAACTAAACTCTTCAAGCTTTAAGGCAGTCATTTCCCCATATTCCATTCCTAAAATACCAGTAACGTATCGAATATTTGAAACTTCATATCCTAACGATTCCAAACTTTCATTATTATCAGAAATGTAATAACTATCCTCTCTCCCTGTTTCCGTGTGGGTTTCTAAATATTCAATGTAGTTAAAACTACCATCTTCATTAATTTTTATTTTAGCAATGTCGACTTGTTTCATTCCTGCGGCGTCCATCCGAATAGATGACGTACTAAATGTACCCACGAATTGTTTCACATCTGCTGGTTTTGACCATTCATCCCCATTACTTAGTAAGATCTTCTTGGGTAGCGTTAAATTTTCTTGGGTATTACTTTTGCTCTCAGTTTCAGAACTAGTTGAACTATTTTCTAAAGAAATACTCGTAGTAATTTCTTCCTGTTTTTGATGTGACTCACTCTTTGAACTACCACATCCACTCATAAATATCGTAAGTGACAATACAGCCGCCATTAAATAACCATTCCTTTTCAAGTAAATCGTCTCCTTTTTATACAATTTCGTTCTCAGCCAATTAGTTTTTATGTGAAATTATGGTAGCTTTTTCCATCAATAGTATATTGCTCCCACTTATAATAAATTCGACCATCATATGTTTTGAATTCTGTACCCTGAATACTTGCTTGACAACCAACTTGATGTTGCAATTTGGCAAAAGTATTATGGCTGATTGGGAAGTAGATAGCTGGCTTTTTTGAATTTAAGATTCTAATGGTCAAATAGGGACTGTTATCATCCATGTCATAACCAACAAATGATAAATTCCCATTAACACTAATATACCGCCAACCTTCTGCATCTTGCTTATTTCTCACAGGTCTACCTTCATTGAAAAATCCTTTTTTGAGTCCTTTTAGAAATTCTAGTAATAGTCCAAATAAATTTTTCATGATTTTTTCTCCAATGCTTTATTACGAATTTCTTGAGCATGCTTGCTAGAAGCTATTTGAAGAGATTCAACATGCCTAAGATGTTCTTCTAGAAATCGATACTGTATTTCTTTGTTATGAATCTCTGCTGAAAGAACTCCAAGCTGTTTAATAATCTCTTCCATTTCTTTTGTATAGGCAACGGTTTGACGTTCATAGTCACCAATCTGTTTGAAATCATGTAATTCCATCATAAATTCCTCACTTTTGTTCATTTTGAAATACCTACAGATAAATATTTTTCTATGTGAAGTAATTGTGAGCTTGATAAACATCGCTTGGGTAAAAAATGGATACTCATCTTAATATTCCCTCCTTTTTTATTAAATAGCATTGAAAATTCTCTCTCTCCATACTCATATATATTTAAATCTAAAAATAAATACATATATAGCATATTATAGGTTGTATGAATACATTTGTCATCTTATTTTTTTGTCATCGAGGCTATATTATTAAGTAGAGAGAGGGTGATGGTGTGCTAAATGAACGGATATCAGCTCAAATACGGGCTTATCGTACGAACAAAAAAATGACGTTAGCTGAATTAGCTCAATCAACTGGAATAGATGACACATATTTGGGCCGAGTGGAACGTAATGAAATTAATATTACTCTGAATACACTCGATAAAATTATTGTTGGCTTGAAAATGACACCGTCCGAATTTTTTAGTTTTTTAGATTTAGAAAGTGATGACCCCGCATTAGCGCAACTTATGCGAGAAGTCAAAGATTCACCAAAACGTGAACAAATGACTAAGCTGATTGAAAATATCGTCGATTTATCTGAATAGAAAAATTCAAAGATTACAATTTGTAGTCTTTTTATTTTTGTTTAAATCTAAGCAATCATCACTTTCATATGGGCTGAATTAGAGGATTTTTGACGTCGAAAAAAGCCTTGGCTAAAACAGCTAAGGCTAGAATACAACATTTATTTTGATTTGTGAATAGCTCAAAAGTTCATGAATTAATTTCGTTATTAATAAATATTTTTTGAATAAAATTAATTTTAATATACGTGTCAAGTTCTGTCAAATTGTTTAAAAATGATACTTAATTTTCAGCGTAGGAGTAATAAGTCGATTCTCCTAAAATAAGATGATCCAACATTTGTATTCCAATAAGTTCACAAATTTCTGTTAGTCGTGATGTGAATACGGAATCAGCTTCACTGGGCGTTGGATCTCCTGAGGGGTGGTTATGTGCAATGATAATTTGTGCAGCATTATCCCTTATTGCTTCCCGAAAGATGTCCCTAGGGTGTGCAATACTTTGATTTAACGTTCCAATAAATAATGTCCGCCTCCTGATAATTTGATTCTTAGTATTCAAAGTTATAAGAATGAAATGCTCCTGTTCTAAATCACGTGTTTCTTGAATTAAGTGTTGAGCAAGTCCATACGAGCTTGTTATCTTCTCCTTTTTCACACCAAATTGCAAAATACGCTTTGAGAGTTCAAAGCTTGCTTCAAACTGTAATTCCTTATTTGATGAAAACTTGGTACGAACATTTTTTAGATCCGTTAGAACATCTATACTTTCTAATAGTTCAGCTGCTTGTGAAGGTTTTAAATTGAATGAAAGCTCAACTAGCTCTTGGGTACTTAATTCATTAAAGTTTGTTGTTCTTATTCGATCGTTAAACATATTAGAAGTTGTTAGTTGCTTCTTTAGAGTTTTTTCTGTTGTTACTGCCATTGTTCATCATTCCTTTTCTATTTTTTTCACTTCCTATTTTGGCAAGCTAAGCTTGCATTTATGTAATTAGAATCATCCACATACATTTAGAAAAAACTAACAATTTGTATTATGCTCGTGGTAATATAACAGTATATACGTTTTTATAAAAAATAGTCGATCTGTATTCTTTAAAGGAGTGAATAAAATGTTGTATCTAAATGTTCCGTTTAATGAAAAAGATGAAGCTAAAAGTTTATATGCAAAATGGGATAATCAAAAGAAGCAATGGTATGCTACAAAGCCTGAATTTTATTATAAGTTCAGAAAATGGATTCCGGGTAGTATTGTATTCACAAGAGATGTAGGTATTTTAGAAGGAACAACTACTTGTTGGAAATGTAAGAAAAAGACAAAGGTTTTTGCATTTTCAGCAGACTCAACCAATGTCTTTGATGTAACAGAGGATAGATATATAAATGTTATAGATGAGACTGGTTATGACTTGCAATTATGGTCAATTTCTGAAGATATTCCTGAAAAAATAAAAGAAATATTGACTAAAGAATTTGGTTGCAAAATTAAGTATTCAAAAACAGTTAATGATACATATTTTGCAAATGTCTGTAACCACTGCGATAGCTTGCAAGGCAACTATTTTCTCTACTCTGAAGTAGATGGACCTTTTGGCATGTATGGAGATTCAAAATTGCTATTTTATAAATTTAAATTAAAAAATGATTTGCCGTCTTATTTATATCCAGATGCTCAGATATCTCCAAACTATAGGTATATGGATCGTACACAAGCTATAGAAACTAATCATGAAATAAATATATAGAAAGGGTTGTTACAATGTCTACAGAAGAGAAAAATACAGGGTTGTATCATTTTCAAGGACTTAATAATCACCTTGATGGTATTGGTGAAATCAAAGAACAAACTCAAAAAATTGGAATTTTCTTAAAAGAATCCTTAAGGGCAAGTAATTTAGCGGTTTTTATAGGTTCAGGTTGTTCGACACCCGCCATTCCTATGATGGGTGTTACTATGAAAGATATTTTATCTAAACCAGAAAACAAGGATATCGTCGCTAAAGTTAAAGAATACTTAAAAAAAGATAAAGTAGATGGCTTTAATGATATTGAAGGTCTTCTCAACTGGTTACAGAATGGTATAAGCTTTGAGCGTGACAAAACTGCTAAAAAAAAATTAACACTTCTTTTCGAAAAGATAAAGAAAGAGTTTATAGCAACAATTCCTCGATTGAAAGATGAAAAATATAGAAACTCTCCCACAATAGACATCTATACACAATTTTATAAGTTTATTTTTAATTCTAGAAGTATTGAAAGTAGTAAATTAGCCGTTTTCACAACTAACTATGATTTATTTAATGAATTTGCGCTAGAAAATAATAGTTTCTCATATACAACTGGTTTTACTACTGAGCTAAGGCAGTCTTTTGATATTAATAGATTTAAATATCGTCTAGTTGATGATACTGAACGTTATAAAGATAGATGGCAACCAGTGAAGAAAGAGGTAAACTTATATAAAATTCATGGTTCAATAAACTGGTCTCAAGATACACAGGGAATGCTGTGTCAAAATAATAGTGCTACAAATAACATTGTTATTTACCCTACAATGTTGAAACATCAGGAAACCGCACAAACTCCTTATTCAGAACTATTTCGAGAGTTCACTACAACATTACAAAAACCAAATACAACATTAATTGTAGCTGGTTATGGCTTTCCAGATGAACACATTAATAACATTATTTCGCAAAATCTTCAAAATCAAGATTTCAATCTTATAATTTTTGGAGATATAGAAGAAGGCAACATGAAAGAATTCTATGAAAAATATAATAAGCAAAGAAACGTACATGTCATCGGCGGGAAATTGGAAGATGGAAGAAAAGGACATTATTTTGATGTGATAACAAATAAATACTTGTTTAAAGAAAAGTTAGATGAAACAGGTGAAAATGATGCATAACATCGGAAGAGTTATAAGTGTTTCTTATAATAAACTAGTTTTTGAAGTTTCGGATTTTAGCAAACTGAACTATAACCTCTCTGGTCATACTTATATTGCCAAAGGAGTCGTAGACTATGTCACTATAGTCAATGACATCAGTCAGAAGTTTATCTATCAAGTTATTAAAGCCGAGGATAAGGAACAGCCACTATCTAAATTAGAGAATTCTAAATTGGATTACACAGGCAAATTTGATTGCATTCCAATAGGTATTATTCAAAACGAAAAAATAGAATTTAATATGAAACATTATCCTTCATTACAAAACAAAGTGTACTTAACCAGTGAAGATGAATACAAAATGATTTTTGCAATTGATAATTCTAGTGATGTACTGGAGTTAGGACTTATTGAAGAAAAATACAATGCTCAAATTGATTTGTCTAAAATTTTTAACCATCATACCGCTATTTTAGGAAATACAGGATCAGGAAAATCTACTACAATTAGACAGATAATTTCTGAAACAAAAAAGTTTAGTACAAGTAATTTACATTTACACATTCTAGATGTTCATGATGAGTATTCTCAAGCAGCTAACACCAAAAAAATTGATGTCCTTCATGACTATAAAATTAATATCGAAAGTTTAGATTTGCAAGATTGGATAAATTTAGTGAAACCTTCTGACTTAGTTCAATTACCAATTTTGCAAACAGCACTCAAATTGTCCGATGCTTTAAAAAACAGCCTAATTTCAGAAACTTGGCTACGATGTTACCTTGCATTAACCTTGTATAACTTCGTGCAAACGGATGCTGTTGCTAGAAGAACTAAGATTATTAACGTTTTAAATGGTACAGGTATAGATACCAGTGAATATAATGCACAATACGCAAATTTCCAAGGATCATCAGAAGAAAGATTTTTATCGTCTCTAACTCAGCAAATGGAAGCTATGCATCCAGGAGAGATTGAATATTCATTTCTACACGATCAATTGACAGAAAGCGAATACAAAACTGATTCCTTTAAGAATTTATTAGACGGGTTAGAATTTGCATTTTTACTAGAAGAATGTAAAGGAAATGCACAAGCTAGATCACATTGTGGCACATTGGAGACTAGAATAAAAAGCATTCAAACTCGATATGCTACTTTATTATCTAGTAGTGGCGCCCCCACCCCTATTAGTCAAGAACAAATAACTGTATACTCTGTCTCTGATTTAGATGATGATTTATTACTGTTTTTTTCATCTTATTTATTGAAAATTATTTTTGAAAAAAATAAGCATTTAACATTGGATACGAGAGAGATAAATATATTTGTTTTAGAAGAAGCTCATCGATACATTTCTAAATCTAGAGAAAATAGTTCATTTCAAGAAATTGAGCTTTTCAAGAAAATTGCTCGAGAAGGCAGAAAATTTGGCTGCTTTATCTTCTTATCTAGCCAAAGACCGAGTGAACTGTCTTCAACTGTATTATCTCAGTGTAATAATTATCTTATCCACAGAATAAAAAACAATCTTGATTTAGATTATATGTTACGTACTATTCCGTATATAGATTCCAATCAATTAACCAGAATCTCCTATTTACCAAGTGGAACAACATTTATTGTTGGTGAATTGTTCCCTATTCCTGTTGAAGTAAGTGTGTTTGATAATGCACTAAACAACGTTTCTACTACACCAAAAATTTCATTTAGAAACTAAACAAACAATAATAAATAATCTATTAATATTATTAATCAGATACTGATATACGCTAAAGGAGGTTTCAAAATGTCTAAGTTAAATAGATTACAATCTGAAATCAAATCTTTAGAAGGAGGGAAATTCCAAAAACTATGTGACAGTTATCTTTATAAAAAAAATGGATGGGACAATATACACTCGCTAGGTTCTATGGATGGGACAGACAAAACAACTAAAGGAATTCCAGATAGTTATTATCATGATAAAAAAAGTAATCAATATATTTTAGTTATGTACGGGACAAGAAAAGATGCAACAGCAAAATTGAAAGTGGATATTGAAGAGGCAATTACAAAATCAAAGTTAGAAAAAAATGATATAAAACAAATTGTTTGTTGCCATACATCTTCCAATATTACAGTAGCACAGGACAAAGAACTAAAAACACTTGCTGAGCCAATCGAATTAGAGTTAATCGGAATTGACACATTGTCTCAAGAACTCTTACAAATCAAGTATCAAGATTTAGCTTTTGACCATTTAGGTATTTCCAAAGGTACTGATCAAGTTTGGTCATTGGAAAAATTTATTGAAATCCATGATAGCAGTAAAACTAATGCCTCATTGATGAATCAGTATATTGATGATAAAGAATTAGTACTCTCCGCTTTAAATTTACTCAGTAATACACAAGCCTTACTTTTAGTAGGTAAGTCTGGTACAGGTAAAACTAGGTTGGCCGTTGAAATTTGTAAAAAATTACCTAATGATGCTCATATTATTTGTGTTAAGAGTAATTCAGAACCCGTCTATCAGGATATAAAAGATTCTTTAAATCCTGATCGTGTTAATTATTTGTTTTTAGATGACGCCAATGTTGTTACTAATATGAATGCTATTCTCTCATTATTGATGTTACCTGATATGGAGAAAAATCTAAAAATTATTATGACAGTTAGAGACTATGCGTTACCATATCTTAAAGAAAAACTTATAGATATTGAGTTTCAAAGATTCGATGTAACTAATTCTCATGATAAAGATTTAAGAAAGGTAATATCTGGTATTACTGGTGCTATTCCTAATTTTATTGAAGATAGAATCATAAAATTAGCAAATGGAAACAACAGGATAGCTGTATTAGCTGCAATGATGTTTAATGAACAAGGGGCTGATGGGATAAATGACAGTAGAAGCATTTTAGAATCATACTACGAAAAAATACTTAACGATAATAATCTATCTAGCAATCAATCAAAAACCTTATTTATCTTAAGCTTTATTCAAAAAACAAAACTTGAAAATGAGGGTATACTAATGGATATGCTATGTTTAGTTTCTTTATCATTTGAAGAGTTTAAACAGTCTCTTTACGAGCTTCACCATAAGGAACTATGTGACATATACAATGATAAGGTCTCAAAAATAACTGACCAAAGTCTTAAAGACTATGTCCTTTATAAAAATATTATGAAAGATAAAAAAATATCTTTAGAAAAATTATTTAAAAAATTGTATCCAAAATACTCAAAAACTATTATTACTTCTTTAAATAGCGCTAATATAATCGACTCTAGCGATCAAAGAAATGAGTTTTTAAAACAAGAACTAAAAAAAATATGGAATCACATTATTCAATCTGAAAACCAAATAGATTTTTTGATACAATACTCTCCGCTCTTACTCCTTGAAACAACAGAATTTATTGTTGATTTTATCGAAAAAGAAAAAAATATTTCAGAATTTAAATTCACTCAAGAAGAGTTTGATAAAAATAAAAATCAACAGAGCGTTTCAGACAAAATTATCATATTACTATGTTCATTATCAGATACAGAAAAATATAGTGATGCTGGACAACTGCTGATTAATTACTTTAAGAAAAGACCAGATAAAATTATGCAAGTGTATAGTGCAATTATCAATTATTTTGGATTAGATTCAGAATCGCAAAAGTATTATGATAAAATGCAAACGATTTTGAGTGTTCTACAAGCAATTGAAAATAAAAACTTGTTAGTAACTATATTGTTTGTGAATGTAGCGGAAGAGTTTCTAAAATTGAATGGTAGTACATTTAACAGGAACGGAGAACTTAAATTCTATTTGCTGAAAGATGGAGAACCTTTAAGAAGACTTCATAGGTTTATTTTGCAGGCTTTATCTGATATTTATGTCCACTCTAGTAATGATGCTAAGATATTGATTGAAAAATTATTGTTTGATTTCCCTGTTTATGAAGCTTTGAATGGTTTTCAACAATTAATTGAGTCCGATTTGAAAATAATCGAATCATCATTTTTTAATATAAACAATGTAACTCTAGTCCAAGAAAATATAATTTCAAATTTTAAATTTATCACGGAAAAACTTAAAATCGACTATGTTCCTTTTAATACATTCACTATATCCAATCGCCAAGAACTATATAACGTTTTAACTTCTAGATATTTATCAGATGAGTGGGATAACTACAATGATTACCAAATAGAACGAACTAATGAAATTACTTCCTATTTTACTTCTATTGATAAAAATGGCTTAAAAGTAATTTTTGAATATATTGTATCATTTAAGAAAAATGATATCATGGATGATTACAAAATAGATGACGGCTTACTGTTATTATTTAGATCTCTAGATAAAGATATGCAAAATATGTATCTGTGTATAATACTAAATTGCGACTATGAATCCATGATTTATTTACCACAGAGTTATTTTGATAAACTTTCATTTGAAGATGTAGAAGAAATAATTAATTCTGCTACGCATACTATTTCATTGGAGTGGAAGTTAGCAAATTTATTACGATGTGAAGTAATAGATAACAGTAAGGTAAATGAAATAGAGAATTTAATTGAGCAGTCTGATTCGAATTTATTCAAGAAGTATAGCATTTTATCATTTGAGGTATATATAAAATATAGCGAAAAAATTTTAGATACCATAATCCAAACGTATAAGTTAGGCAAAATCAATCCAAATTTTTTCATTCCTCGTAATATCGGAGAAGGTGATGCAAAAAAATATATTGATCTGATTGGTGTAGATATAATCAAAAGTTTATACATTGAAAATTTAAAATATCAGCTAGATTGGTCAGGGTATCTGTTCAAAACAATAAATGAATCTAATGATGATCAATTTATTGTTGATTTCTTAAAAAAATTATCAGATCTTCGTCTTAAATCGGAAGTCCGGGTTGATAACTACGAACATCATTTAAAAGGGATATGGGATTATCCTAATTCTGAAATAGTTATTAATTTGTATCTTGACTATCTGATAGAACAACAGAAAGTAATTTATGTTGGCTTGGATTCTGTTTTAGAAAAAATAATGAAGGGTAATCTTACCAGAGCAAAAGATTTTATAGAAAATAGATTACGAAAAGAGGCTAATACAGAAAATAAACACTTACTAAATATAGCCAATATTATTTTTGATAGTGACACTAGAATCTATTTCTTTAGAATACTTAAGGAAATAGAAACACCGTTTGAACAATTTAAAGAGATACAATTTTTACCTTTAGAAAGCAGTTGGAGTGGCAGTCGAGTGCCATTACTAGATATAGATATTGAATTTATTAACAAATTATTAGTGATATTCAACGGTTTAGACTATATAAAATACGAAATATATCTAAATCAGTTAAAAAATGAAATCATTCAACTAAAAGAAAATGAGTTAGTTTCAGATTATTTAAATGATGAGTAGTCGAAAAAGGTGGGTGCCAAAGTAATGAAATTATTTATCATCGGAAATGGGTTTGATCTATACCATGGACTCCCTACAAACTATAGTAAATTTATTTTGTTTTTAAAAGATAACTATTACGAAGTATATGAGGGGCTTATCAAGGTTATCGGGAAGTATTCTACTACTCATTTTACAATAGACGTCGCTGATAAAGGATATAATTGGGCAGAATTAGAAGATATGATTGGAAGTTTAGAACCTTTAGAACTAGTTGAAGAATATAGGGATTGGCGTTCGCCAAATGATTATAACGGTGGACCCAATAAAGAGATAGAGAAGATGCTTAACTTTGGTATGAAGACAAGCTCATATCTCTCTTCATGGATAAAAGAAGTTAATCAGAATCTGGACAAAGTAGAAAAAGTAAATGAGATAGTTAACCTTATAGGTGAAACAGACAGTGTTCTCTCTTTTAACTATACACTAACCCTAGAAAAAATTTATAAAATACCCAATATTTTTCATATACATGGTTCACTTCCTAAAAAATTAATTATGGGACATTCTGAAGATTACAATGTACAAGGAGACGATTTTGGTATTAACTTGGTTAATGAAAAATATGTGAAAAAATATTTTAAGAAAACAAGAAAAAAAACTTCGAATATAATTAGTAAAAACTGTGATTTTTTCAATAAGCAAAATTTAGAAAAAGTTACTGATGTTTATGTATTGGGGCATTCCATGAATGGAATAGATATGCCATATTTTCAAGAAGTTATTAAATTAACCCATAAAAATGTAGTTTGGCATATTGTATATTACGATACTAATGATATTGATAATTTTGACAGTATGACTAATAAACTAGGGATTGTAAAAAAACATTTTATAAATTGGAATGAATTGTAATGATGCATTTAAGTATTGATAACAAACTACCACAGGTATAATCATGGAGGTATTCCCTCTAGCTTTAAGTACAGCAATAAAAAGGAATGCTTACATAGGCACTCCGAGAGTGTAAAATAAACCGTGTAAGTAACCACTATCCTAGGAATGAGGTTGCTTTACGGTTTTTCTTTTTCTACAATAAAAGAGAGAGGTGAGGAACCCATGGCGAAAAAGAAACGAAATCCTGACTCCGTAAAGCTGGCTGAATCCATTCTCAATGCTTACCAGCCTGAATCAGTTGAGGATATGCAGGAAGCACTAAAGGATGTGTTTGGTCCCTTGTTTGAAAAGATGCTGCAGGGAGAGTTAAACAATCACTTAGGTTATGATGCTCATTCGAAAGAGATCAAAGAACATGGAAATCGTCGCAATGGCTATGGAAATAAGACACTTAAGACGAGTTTTGGTGAAGTACCAATTGAGGTGCCCAGAGACCGTGAGGCCTCCTTTGAGCCGGAGTTAATCCCAAAAAGAAAACGAGATGTCTCAGCGATCGAAGGCAAAGTACTTTCCATGTATGCCCGCGGATTGAGTCAACGCGATATTGCTGCTACGATTGAAGAAATCTATGGTTTTACTATTTCTCATGAAATGATCTCTGATATTACAGATGCGGTGTTGCCTGAACTGGAAGAATGGCAAACGCGTCCTTTAGCGAAATGTTACGCTTTCCTGTTTGTTGATTGTATGTATGTTACCCTGCGAGAAAATTATGAAACGAAGGAATACGCTGTGTATACCATTCTGGGCTATGATTTAAAAGGAAACAAGGAGATTTTAGGTCTTTGGCTCAATCAGACAGAATCTAAAAATCGCTGGATGCAGATTTTTGATGAATTAAAAGCCAGGGGGATAGAAGAGATTTTCTTTATTTCCATGGACGGTGTTTCCGGCCTCGAAGAAGGCGCAAAAACGATGTTTCCTTCCGTCATTGTTCAACGATGTATTGTTCATCTTGTGCGAAACGCCTTACGCTATATTCCAAGCAAGGACTATAAAGAGGTTTGTAAAGACATGAAGAAATTCTATGGGGCTTCGTCACTAAAAGCGGCTCAAGCTTCTTTTGAGCACTTTCAGCAGCGTTGGTCCCATCATTCTGGTGCTGTGGATGTATGGAAGCGCCATTTTGCACATGTAGAACAGTTATTTGACTATGGCAGTGCCATTCGAAAAATTATGTACACAACAAATGCGGTTGAAAGTGTCCATTCAAGTTTTAGAAAAGTGACAAAAAAAGGGGCATTTCCTAATGAGAATGCCCTCCTTAAATTACTCTATTTACGTGTAAAAGAACTGGATAAAAAGTGGTCTGGCGGGTGTATTCAAAACTGGTCCATGGTATTGAATCAGCTAATGATCAATGATACCTTCTCTAGCAGAATCGAGAAGTATGTTCAGTATCTTCCTTGATGAAGAAGGTAGTCTTATTCAAGTGCGCCTTGTCTGGAATCGCGTCTTACTCTTTATAGGTGCTCCTTTTATGGAACTACCTTTCCTTCCTTTTTGAAAACTTACACACTTTACTTGACAAACCCGGCACTTCCTTTTTTTAGTTGACCTAAGTGCTTCTTATAGACATATCCTAATCTAAAAATAATTCAGGATTCAATTTTTTTCTTTCTTAATCTTTTCTAGATTGTTTAATATTTTATCCAACTTCTTATTCAGCCCCATCAACTGCTCAAAATACGCATCTGTCCGATTAATCAACAAATCATCAGTACTTTTACTATGCTGCTTAATAAAGCCTGCCATCTGCTGCAACTCGCCTGCTCTCGCTTCTATTGCACTTGATTCCGCAATGAGTCTTTCTTTTGTACGCTCCAACTCCTTGTTTCTATGAACCAAGAATTTATTTTGACCTATTAAGCTATAGTAGTTTTTAATCACAACTTTATCTACAAGTTCATTTACATATTCAGTAATATCAATGATCCCTGCACCATTGATTTTTTCGTCTTTATAATTACTTGTTAAATATCCTTTTAAGTCCGCCGTTATTTCTTTCTTCCATTCATCATTCACAAAAAGATCGATTGGCTCTTCTTGAATTTTTTTATGTGTATCAGAAAGTGCAAAAGTTCGTACTGCTTCAACTGCTGCATGATTATATAAAGTTAACGGACGTCCTTTACCACCAGTTTTTTCATTTTTCGTTTTCGGCTTACCAACAAATCCAATCTCTTTGTCAAAATCAACTTCTGAAATAGCTCGTAAAAAAGAGGCCTTCGATACCTTTTTACCATTTTCAGCCAACTCTTCTATTGCTTCATTTGTCGTATACCACGTTTGTTTTAGCTCTTCAATTATCTTTCTTTGTTGTTCATCCATTAAACTTCACCTCCGAAATTAAATAAGCTTGCTATATCAGTCATTGTATCATTTTTTCAGGTCTGATAAGAAAAAATCAATCATAGATAATTAAGTTAGGAAGTAAATGCGCACCTATTTCTATGATAGCAACTGCTAGCTACAAAAAAGCAGTGTTAAAAATCAGCTAGCGATTTTTAACCTAAAGGAAATTCTATGTATAAGAAAAATATGGTTTCAAAAACAGACCTTGAAAAATTGGGCTTTAAAACAAATCAATCCGTGACAATTATTCGGCAGGCAAAAATTAAGATGGTAAACGCTGGTTATCCATACTATAATAATAAAAGGGTCGGGGTTGTACCTCGACATATAGTTGAAGAAATTATCGGTATTCCTCTTGAATTGGAGGAATAACCATGGCGAAAACAAAATATCCTTGTGTATATCAAGATGCTAAAGGACGTTTTTCATATCTAATTGAACTTGGATTAGATAAAGTCACTGGCAAACGGATTCAGAAAAAAGGAACAAAAGACCAACTTGGGAAACGGTTTACCTCAGCAAAAGCAGCACACCAAGAAGTCATGCGAATTAAAAGTGAATACCTCAAAAGTAATGGCTTTGCCAACTATGATTTAACCTATGAAGAATTTATGGAGCAATCTTACATTCCTCATTATCAATCTTCTGTACAGCGAAGCACCTGGTCTTCACGGGAATGTGGATTAAGACAAATTACTGACCATTTTGCCGATAAGAAATTGCGAGAAATCACTGTACTAGACTGCGAGAACTATCGTATTTGGTTACTAACTCAAAGCGGATATTCTCAGGCATACAGTTCATTGATGTATGGTATGTTTCGTAAATCGCTTAATTATGCTGTTACTTTGCAGTTCTTGAATGAAAATATTTCTATGAGAACTAAGGCGATTCCTAAAGGAAAATCTGTTGTTGCCTATTGGACAAAGGAAGAATTTGAACAAGTTCTATCTGTTGTTTATAAGAATGATTTTTATGAGCATATGTGTTTTGTAATGATTTGGCTGTACTATATGACAGGTGTTCGTGTCAGTGAAGGTCTGGCCTTAAACTGGAATGATGTTGACTTGAAGCGAAAGAAGTTAAGAGTTCACCATACTTTGGACATGAAGAACCAAAGCGATTTTATTCGTAAACCTTACACTAAAACGGAGAGCGGTATGCGAATCATTTCATTAGATGATGATACCGTTTCAGTGCTAATAGAGTGGAAAAAAGTTCAGAAAAATCAAGGCGTTGAACAATTTATTTTGAGTTATACAGACTTACCTTTATACCGTTCAACAGTCCAACGCATTATTGAGCGCCATGCTAAACTTGCAAAAGTTCATCCTATCCAAGGAAAAGGATTACGACATTCACATGTCAGCTACCTAATCAATGAATTTAATGCAGATATCCTTGTTGTATCTCAACGTTTAGGACATTCGTCACCAGAAATTACATTGAAACACTATGCGCATCTCTGGAGCCGTAATGATGAGGGAATTGCTGAACAAATGACGGGAAACATCCAATTTACTTTTGCAAAGGAATCAAAAATACCTAATTTTAGTGGAAATCAGGCAGTAAAAATATAACCCTACCATTTCCCTACCAAAATGATGTTTTCTGGTGACAAACGTTGATATAACAGCGTTTAAAACTTGAAAATTACGTGGAGTGGGAAGACATTCTTTCATTCTATCAAAAGCGCTGGGAAATCGAGAAATTGTGGCAGACAGTAAAAAACAAATTAAAAATTGAACAGGTTTCGGGCAGACATCCAATTTGTGTTTATCAAGATTTTTTGGCCCAAGGATTTGTTTACAACATGGTTCAGGATGTAATGACTCACCTAAATCAGACCAAGAAAGAGCCAACCAAGAAAATCAATGAAAATAGAGCGATTGGCTTGTGGAAAGATCAGTTGATTGACATTGTCCTTGAAAATGACAACAAGCAAAAGCTGCATCTGTTTAAAAAAATGGAAGAGGATATATTGCGATCCGTTTATCTTCCACGAAGCTCCCCAAGGAACAAGCGAAAATACAAGCACCACAATAAATATAAACAAAATCAAAAACCAAGTTTCTAAAAAAGGACACCTCTATTTTATGCAGTGAAGTGACCCCAAAAAGTTAGACCAAAAATCTAACTTTTGGAGGTCGGTTCACAGAGAGCAGCCTTTTTTTTAGGTACACGTTCCACTGATGAGTCATTCGCACAGCAAGTTGTTTCTCATGAACTTTCTCAATGGATAGATACACTTACCACATGTTTTCTCTTTCTTAAGTTGACGATATTACCTGTCAGCTCCAGCATTTCCTCACTATATTTCCCCAACATTTCCGAAAACTCATCCCCGTACTTTCGCATCAGGTCCATAGCTTCATCTGTATATTTTCCCAGCTTCAACACATCCACTACTTTGCCAAACGGAACAAAATCCAGTGCCATCATAAACCCTGAAAACGCTCGTTCTCCTATAGTCAGTTTCCCATAGGTATTAAAATTCCTCCCTGTAAAAAATTGGTACACATCCGACAGGAAAAGCTCTGTCATCAAATCCATTGTCTGCAACATTATATCCGCACTGGAGCCCTGCCCATTTGTTTCTATGATTACGCTGCCCTTTTCCCCCACTTTTTCTACTTTAAAATCCCGACTAAAAACACACATTAAATAACTATAAGAAAATTTATTCGTTCATCTGTAGGCACACTGAATAAACCCCAATAACAATAAGATGTTATTATTGGACTTTTTCACTATTCAGTGTTTTACACAATCCTCAACTCTAAAAATATGATTTATTTTAGTAACTTGCTTTTGTTTGCTATTGGCAACTTGATTAGTGAGTTCACGCTTACTAGTCAAGGCTTTATCACTCGATTACCAGTCTCGTGATAAAGTACCTTTTTATTTTTTATGAAAAAATCAAATAAATTAAATACTTGCACTTGCACTAAATAAATATTAATTAGAAATCCGAATATGGAAATTCTTCCAAGCCAATAGCTTCAATGCTTTCACAATAAAAGTTAATAAAACCATATCCATCATTTTCTCCATAACCACTATCATCATGTACGTGAAAACGCATATCATTAGGAAAATCAACCTTTTCTTCTCTCATATCATGTATGATAAGCCTTCCAATAGGGGAATAGTTAACTTCTCTCAACGATAATTGTCTTACATTTACAAATCGTAACTTTTCTAAAAAAATTTGGTTGTTTGCTACATTCGCAATCTTAGTATCTATGTTCAAAATTGTTAATTGCTCATTAAAAATATTTTCTTCTATACCAAAGTCTATCCGCATGATTTGCTTATCATACCAACCTAACGCTACATCCCTTTTAGATTGCAATTTTTCGTAGTTTTTTATAT
Source organism: Enterococcus sp. BWT-B8 (assembly GCF_020567625.1). Taxonomy (NCBI): domain Bacteria; kingdom Bacillati; phylum Bacillota; class Bacilli; order Lactobacillales; family Enterococcaceae; genus Enterococcus; species Enterococcus sp. BWT-B8. The sequence goes on from NZ_JAJDJV010000020.1 coordinate 29,842, forward strand.
AATTCTTCATTATCCATCCCCCTAAAGTTTACTTCAAAAACTTAATAGTGTTAGTATTTTTATCTATTTCTCCTAGTCGAAGTATACCATTCTCATCCAAGAAATATTTTGCCTCATTTGCAGATAATCCTCCATCAAACCATTGATATTCATGTATATGAGGATTTGTATGATGCGCTTTGTTTCCATGATACGAATAATCAATTCTCATACTCTGTTTTCCATTTTGATCGTAAATCACTATTGATTTTTCTACTTCTCCACTTGAACCCAGCCTTTCAAATTCTATTTTGCTATTTGGCGTTCCATCCATAGATGAGTAGTTATTTTTATAGTATTCATCTGGTAAGAACGGTTCTTTGGCAAAGTCATCTACAGCCCCACCAGCTTTCTTACCAGCACTTGCCGCTTCATCCCCATGTTTGCTGGCGCTTATCGCTAAGTCATCGCCATATCTGGCTGCATCATCAAGATAACTCGATGGGATACCTGCCAGCTC